>FR884056.1 GCA_000435975.1 Oscillibacter sp. CAG:241
AGTGCGCTTTTATCAGTTCGGCAAATTGGAGTTTACCGTATCGTTCCGACTTATTACTTTGTTTGATTCTATCATGTGGCTTTGAAATATGCAATAGCAGTCCCGGCAGACATTACTGCCGGGACTGAAACTGTCTTACGACCACCCGCATTTGGCCGGAGGTTTTGGTTGTTATTCCGGCACACGGATGTAGGACACAGGGCGGCCGTTTTCAAATGTGACGGTGAAGCCCGTGCCGGGCTTTACGGAGTAGTCATACCGCCCACCGCCGAACCAGGTCATCATCAGCCCCGCCGTGACGCCGCCGTGAATGACGCACACCGCATCCTCCCCGGCTGCCAGCACCCGGGCCATGGCGGCCCGGTTCCGGGCCAGCACCTGGGGCGCGCTTTCCCCGTGGGGGCAGGGGTTGTGCTCCACGTCGGCGATCCACGCCTGATACGCCGGCGTGTCCTTCAGCTGCTGATAGCTTTTCATCTCGAAATCGCCGAAGTCCATCTCCCGCAGGCCCGGCAGCTGCACATGGGGTACGTCGCCGTACAGCGCCGCCAGGGTCTGCTCCGTCCGCAGCAGGCCGCTGGTATAGTACCGGGCGGCCCGGGGATAGGCCGCCGCGTTTTCGTGCAGGGCCGCCAGGGACTCCGGCAGGGCCGGAATATCCGCCGCGCCGTAGTACAGGTCCCGGCGGCTGCCGTCGGTCTCCCCGTGGCGCAGAAGGGTCAGCTTCATTTCAATTCCTCCGTCAATCCGCAAAATACCCGGTACACATGACCGGCGCTTTCCGCCAGCTGCCGCAGCAGCCGCCCGTGGCGCTCCCGCCACGCCCGCTCTCCGGCGTCTATGGGCACCACGCCGCTGCCGATCTCCCGGGCCACCACCACCTCCGCCGCCAGCAGCAGGGGCAGGGCCTCCGCCGCCTGGCCGCGCCGGGTCAGGGCCTCCAGGTGGACATAGCACCGGGCAGGGGAGGGAGCGTCTGCTGCCAGGTCGCAGATGTCCGCCGCCGTCAGGCGGTATTTTTCCGCGGCAAACGTACACTTTCCCTGGTACGCGCCGCCGATGATCAGATCCATGCCGTCACCTCCACAGAATGGCTGCCGCGCAGCCGCACAGCTCGCCGAGCGTCAGGGCAAAGCCGGAGATATCCCCGGACATGCCGTCCAGATTCCGGTAGCCGTACCACACCGCCAGGCCATAGCCCGCTGCCGCCGCCAGGGGGGCGAAGCTGCCCCACAGCCACAGGGGCAGTCCCGCCGCCAGCACCAGCAGCACCGCCAGGGCCGCCAGATAGCCGCCCCGGGACGCGCCCATGGCGGCGTATTGACTGGTGTCCATGGGCCGCAGGCCCAGCACCGCCAGCCCGGCGCAGGCCCGCGCTGCCGCCGGGATCAGCAGCAGCGCCTGCCAGACAATGCTCTCCGCCGACAGGAACAGGCTCCACTGGCCCAGGGCCAGCAGCACCAGGCAGATCACGGCGAAGGCCCCGCAGTGGGAGTCCTTCAGAATGCGCCGGCGGGTGGGCAGGTCCCGCCGGGACAGCACCGCGTCGCACACATCCATGTATCCGTCCAGGTGCATGAACCCCGTGACCAGCC
>FR884057.1 GCA_000435975.1 Oscillibacter sp. CAG:241
CGGTGACAGCTCTCCCAAAGGGAGAGCCAAGTAGGGGCCGACGTCCCCGGCGGCCGGGGCGCAAAAAGGCGGGGCACATGGGCCCCGCCCTACGGGTGTTCTATCGACAGGCGCTTCGTAGGGCCCGCTGCCCTCAGCGGGCCGGGTCAGCCCCTTCAGCCTGTCAAAACGTTCGTGTCCTGGTACAACAGAAGAAGAAAACCATCCTGGGTCCCGTCCGAATTCAGCAGCCGCAGCTCCACATACTGAAGGTTATCGTACCAATCGGCGGACAGGTCAAAATGCAGAGTCCAGTACTGCTCCTGGCTGCTGGCGTCGCTGACCGGCAGGGTCAGCTCCTGGCCATCCTCGTCCACGCAGTAAAGCTGGAGGTCGTCCAGCAGCACCTCCCCGGGGTCCCGGTGGATCTCCAGCTCCACCTGGAGGACGCCGTCCTCATAGGACGCGCCCAGCAGGCCCACCCGGCCTCCCTGCCAGGTATCCCAGTCCAGCCAGTCCCGGGCCACCGCCGGTTCCTCGGTGGCGGGGGTAACCGGGTCGATGGAATAATCCGTGCGGCGGGCCTGACAGCTGGAAACGATGGAGCTGACCAGGGACAGGATGATCAGCCCCGCCACCAGCACCCCCACCAGGCTCACCTGACGGCCCGGGCCGCTGAGGTTATTCAGCTTTTCTCGGACCTGGCGGGCCTGGTCCTCGAAGCAGACCTTCTTCTCGTGGCACTCCTTCTTCTCGAAGCACACCTTGCCCCCGCGGGGGACGGAACGGCGCTCCTGCCCCGTCAGGTGATGCACCGTGCCGTCGGCGTCTACCCGCTCCCGCCGGGGCGGGCGGTTATACGCGCCGCAGGACGGGCAGCAGCCGTTTTTCTCGTAATCGTATATTTTCCCGCAGGCTTTGCACTGAACCATTGCCATACTGTTTTTCCTCCTTATTCCCGCTCAAAGCTCACATAGCGGGTGCCCTGGAACGTCAGCCGTCCCCGGTCGCCCTCGGCCAGCATGCCGTATTCCGGTCCCGTCATCTGAAGCTCCATCCGGTCGCCGCTTTCCACCTGGAAGGTGACATAGTACCAGGAGGAGGTGGTGGACATATGGTCTCCGCTGTGGTGACGGGAAATATTCTGCCGCTTGGTCACCACCCGGGCCTCCACCGTCAGCCGGGGAGAATGGTTGTTTTTGTTCCACTGGGACAGGCCCCGGAACACCGTTACCAGGATCATCACCGCGATCACGCCGAAGATCAGGAAAAAGACGATCTCAAACCCGCCGCCGAAGAAAAAGCTGTCCATCATGCCGCATGCCTCCCTTTCCGGGGGGAATGCCCCCGTTTATGTGGTCCTATTGTACGCCCCGCCGGGCGGAAACGCCACCAACCTCAGGTTGCGCCGGGAAAAATTTCCGGAAAGCGGCAGGAAACCTCAGGTTGCGTGGTATTTTTATCCAGTATAGCATACGCGCCGGACTCTTGGCAAGCCAAAAGCCCGGCGCGGGGGTTATTCATCGGTTTTCAGGAGGTCCCGCAGCGT
The DNA here is from genome assembly GCA_000435975.1 of Oscillibacter sp. CAG:241. GTDB lineage: Bacteria > Bacillota > Clostridia > Oscillospirales > Oscillospiraceae > Vescimonas. Next base: position 1,529 of record FR884057.1, read on the forward strand.
CACACTGTCCAGATAGTCGCCCATGATCTGCCCCAGCCGGTTCCACACCGGCAGGGTCCGGCACTGGGCCGCCCGGTCACAGGGGTGAGCCCCCTCCTCCAGACAGGCCACCGGAGCCAGGGACCCCTCCGTCAGACGCAGAATCTCCCCCAAGGGATACTCCTCCGGCTTTCTGGTCAGGCGGTAGCCGCCGCCCTTACCGGTGACGCCGCTTACCAGACCGGCCCGGCTCAGCAGAGACATGACCTGCCCGGCATACTTGTCCGACAGCTCCTGCCGCCGGGCCACATCACGCATGGAGACGTATCCGTCGCCGCCGTGCTCCGCCAGGTCCACCATCACCCGCAGGGCGTATCGTCCCTTGCTGGATATGACCATATCACACCATCCGGCAGCTTTCGCAGCTGCCGCAATCCTCCGGGAACTTGCTGCGGTCATACGCGATGCCGTTGCGGTCGTAGTAGTCCTTGACGGCAGACTTGATAGACTCCTCTGCCAGGACGGAGCAGTGCAGCTTGTGAGCAGGCAGGCCGCCCAGGGCATCCACCACCTGGCGGTTGGTGACGGCCAGGGCCTCGTCCACGGTCTTGCCCTTGATCATCTCCGTGGCCATGGAGGACGAGGCAATGGCGCTGCCGCAGCCGAAGGTCTCGAACTTCACGTCCTGGATGACGTTATCCTTGATTTTCAGGTACATCTTCATGATGTCGCCGCATTTGGCGTTGCCCACCTGGCCAACTCCGTCGGCGTCGGGGATCTCGCCCACATTGCGGGGATGCATGAAATGGTCCATTACGATATCACTGTACAGTGCCATAGCCAAACGCTCCTTTCAACGTCACAGCATGAATGCTTTCTTACCGGATTCCAGGTCCTTCCATACCGGGGACATGGACCGCAGATACTCCACCACCCGGGGAACCTCCCGCAGGATGTGGTCCACTTCCTCCTCCGTGTTCCACTCGCACAGACTCAGCCGCAGGGACCCGTGGGCCACCTCGTGGGGCCGGCCGATGGCCAGCAGCACATGGCTGGGATCCAGAGACCCGGAGGTGCACGCCGAGCCGGAGGACGCACAGATGCCCGCCGCGTCCAGAAGCAGCAGCAGGGACTCGCCCTCAATGCCCTCGAAGCAGAAGTTCACATTGCCGGGCAGCCGGTGCTCCAGGTCGCCGTTGACAGCGCTGTGGGGGATCCGGGACAGGCCCGCAATAAGCTTGTCCCGCAGAGCCGTGACCTTCACCCGGTTCTCCTCCATATGGGCGCAGGCCTCCTCCAGTGCCGCCGCCATACCGGCAATGCCGGGGACATTCTCCGTTCCGGCCCGCTTGCCCCGCTCCTGGGCGCCGCCCTCGATGACGTTCACCAGAGGGATACCGCCCCGGACGTACAGCGCACCCACGCCCTTGGGGCCGTGGAACTTATGGCCGGACAGGCTCAGCATATCGATGTGCTGGGCCTGGACATCGATGGGCAGGTGGCCCGCCGCCTGCACGGCATCGGTATGGAACAACACGCCCTTCTCCCGGCACACGGCGCCGATCTCCTCAATGGGCAGGATACTGCCGATCTCGTTGTTGGCGTACATCACCGTCACCAGACAGGTGTCCTCCCGGATGGCGTCCGCCACCTGCTGAGCGGAGACCATGCCGTTTTCATGAACCGGCAGCAGCTCCACCTCAAAGCCCTCCTTCTCCAGCTTTTTCAGGGTGTGGAGAATGGCGTGATGCTCGAAAGCCGTGGAAATAATGTGCATCTTCCCCTTGCGGCGGCCGATGGCGGCGGCGGACAGCAGTGCCTGGTTGTCGGCCTCGCTGCCGCCGGAGGTGAAGATGATCTCCCGTGGCTGGCAGTTCAGGCACCGGGCCACGGTCTCCCGGCTCTTCATCAGCAGCTCTGCCGCCCGCTGACCCACGCTGTGCAGACTGGAGGGATTGCCGAAGTTCTCCTCCATGGCAGGCAGCATGGCATTCAGCGCCGTCTGGCTCATCTTTGTGGTGGCCGCGTTATCTGCGTAAACAGTCATCGTATATTCCTCCCTGTTTCAGGTGTAATTACCTACCGATTTGGTTTCTAATTGGAGTATACCCGAAATTAACTACCAAGTCAATGGGTAATTTGAAATTTTTTCTGTTTGGCGAAAAAAACTGCCCTGTCGGTTGACAGGGAATCAAAAAATGTGTAAACTGAACATGGTCTTAACGGCCAGGAAGAAAGACGAATAAAGGAGTAAAAAAACATGAAACGCATTCTTGCATTGCTGCTGACACTGATGATGGCCCTGAGCCTGACGGCCTGCGGCGGCGACAACAACGCCGATCTGGTGGGAACCTGGAAATGGACCTGTGACATCACCGAGGAGTTCCAGAAGGGCGTCAATGAGGGCGCCGGCATGGACGTCCCCGTGGAGGCCAAGGTGGAAATGACCTTTGTGCTGGTCTTCAACGAGGACGGCACCTTCACCCTGAGCGTGGATAAGGACGCCCTGTCCGCCTCCGTGCAGGGGTACATCGACGCCATGGTGCCCGTTACGGTGGACCTGGTGTATCAGCAGCTGGAGGACCAGGGCATGAGCCGCGCCGATATCGACGAGGCCATGAAGGCCCAGGGCATCACCGTGGAGGAATATGTGAAGCAGCTGTTCGGTGCGCTGGACGTGGACCAGCTGACGGACGGCCTGGACCAGGAAAACCTCACCGGTTATTTCCGCGCTGCCAAGGGCAAGCTGTACACCAGCGAGAAGGAAAACTCCTTCAGCCAGGACGATTATGCCGAGTACACCCTGGAAAACGGTGTTATGAAGTGGACCGGCGGCAGCAGCGCCCTGATCTCCGATTTCGGTGACATCGGCGTGGAGCTGCCCATCGAGTGGGTCAAGCAGTAACCGTCTCTCCCCTTGCGGCCCCCGTTTCGGGGGCCGCAAATTTGTAGGTTTGTCAAGCTCGTTGGGAGAGCGCCTGCGGTGAGACCTGAGGCGGCCCAGCGGGCCCGGTGACAGGGGTTGCAATTCCCGGGAAGGTGTGGTATACTTATTTACCAATCAAAAGAGAGGAGGTCCGCCATGGAAAAGCGCGGTATCAAGATCGCGGCCCAGAACCGCAAGGCGCACCACGACTATTTCGTGGAGGACCGGTATGAGGCGGGCATCGAGCTGGCGGGGACGGAGGTCAAATCCATCCGCCAGGGCAGGGTAAATCTGAAGGACTCCTACTGCGTGGCCAAGGACGGCGAGATTTACGCCCACAGCATGCACATCTCTCCCTATGAACAGGGGAACATCTTCAACAAGGACCCGGACCGGCCCAAGCGGCTGCTGATGCACAAACGGGAGATCCGCAAGCTCCACGATCTGCAGAAGCAGGACGGCTATGCCCTGATCCCCCTGAGCCTGTACTTCAAGGACAGCCGGGTGAAGGTGGAGCTGGGCCTGTGCAAGGGTAAAAAGACCTACGACAAGCGGGACGCCATCGCCAAGCGCGACGCCAAACGCGAAATGGAGCGGGCTGTCCGCGAGAAAAACCGATAAAAGGAGCGTATCCATGAACAATCCCATCGTCACCATCGAAATGGAAAACGGTAAGAAGATCACTGCCGAGCTGTATCCCGATATTGCGCCGCAGTCTGTGCGGAATTTCATTTCTCTGGCCAACAGCGGGTTTTACAACGGGCTGATCTTCCACCGCTGCATTTACGGGTTCATGATCCAAGGCGGCTGCCCCGACGGCACCGGCATGGGCGGTCCCGGCTACTGCATCAAGGGTGAATTCGCCGCCAACGGCGTGCCCAATGATCTGCGCCACACCCGGGGCGTGCTGAGTATGGCCCGGGCCCAGGATATGGACTCTGCCGGCAGCCAGTTTTTCATCATGCACAAGGACGCGCCCCATCTGGACGGGCAGTATGCCGCCTTCGGTATGGTCATCGACGGCATGGACGTGGTGGACGAGATCGTCTCCCAGCCCAGGAACATGATGACCAACAAGCCCAAAAAGCCCCAGGTGATGAAGTCCGTCACCGTGGATACCCAGGGTGTCACGTATCCGGAGCCGGAGAAGCTGCCGGATCCCTTCCATAGATAAGCTTTTACACGGCATCCGGGCCGGCCTCCGGCCCGGGCGCCTTCCATCTCATACGGGGCTGTACCGGTTTCGACGGGGGTGTGGAGGCAGGATAAGCGGGCGGCGGCGCCTGACCGCCTAAAAACGGGCAACTTAAAATTAACTGACAACAATCGTATTGCTGTCGCTGCCTAACTAAGGCAGCCGTCTGAACCGGAAAGGCCACAGGCCGGGGAGGGCGTCGTTGATGTGGCGGACGTGCGGCGGGTAAGAGTTGCCCCGCCCATGCATCATGACTCTACTGAACTGCTCAGTCTGGCCAGTGCCTGTGCAGGGAGGGAATGCTGAAACTGTCCTGCGCCCGGAGAAGGTCCTGTCAAAGTGCTTTCGGACAGGGGTTCGACTCCCCTCAGCTCCACCAAACAGGTATTGGACGAACACCTATTTCTTCAGCGGCGGCTTCGCCGTGAAGTGTTCGCTCTGATCCACAGCAGAAAAGCGCCGTCTTGGAAGTGATTCCGAGATGGCGCTTTTTTGCTATCCGCACATTCGCTTTCTGCTATTTCTCCTGCTACAATGGTTGCAAAAAGGAACAGGAGGTTATACGAATGTCCGCCAGCTTGGCAATATTCCACCTATGCCTTGCGGGGCGTGGCCCATCACAAATTGCCCGTGACCTCGAAAATGAAAAGATTCTCACGCCTACGGCATATTATGCCAGCGTAGGCAGAGCTACCCGCA
>FR884058.1 GCA_000435975.1 Oscillibacter sp. CAG:241
CTGCGAGGCTTTTTTGACAGACTGGCATGCCCTGGGCGTTGTGCCCAGGGCATGCTTTATTATGGGGAAGTTACAGCTTTTCGGCCAGGCGCTCCAGCGCCTCGGTCATGGCCTCCTCGAAGGAGGGGTGGGGACGCATAACGGCCAGCAGCTGGCGCACCGTCAGACCGTTGACCAGGGCGGCGCTGAGCTGGCTGATGATGTCGCTGGCGTGCTGGCACATCAGCTGCGCACCGATGAGCCGTCCGGTATCCCGGTCGGCCACCAGCTTCATGAAGCAGCGGCCCGGGTCCTCAATGACCGTGCGGGCATTGCCGAACATGGTGCACTTGCCGGACACGGCGTTGATGCCCTGCTCCTTGGCCTCGGCCTCGGTGAGGCCCACCACGGCGATCTCGGGGCTGCTGTAAATGCAGCTGGGCACCACGTTCAGATCCGTGGCGGAGGCCGCGCCGCACAGGCGGTCCACGCAGGCAATGCCCTGGGCGGCGGCCACATGGGCCAGCTGGATCACGGCGGACACATCGCCGATGGCGTATACGCCGGGGATGCTGGTCTGGAAATCCTCGTCCACCCGGAGGCTGCGGCCCCGGGTCTCAGGCGTCAGGTCCGGGGCAAACAGCCCGTCCCAGCAGGGACGGCGGCCAATGGCGCACAGGACCTTTTCGCCGGAGACGGCTTTTTCCTTGCCCTTCTGGTCAATATGGACGGTCAGGCCGCCGGGCGTCTGCTCCACGCTTTGGACCATGGCGGAGGTCAGCACCTCCACCTCCTGCTTTTTCAGGATCTGGCCCAGATTCTGGCCCAGCTCCCGGTCCATGGTGGGCAGCAGCCGGTCCATGCCCTCGATGAGGGTGACCCGGCAGCCCAGGTTGGCATAAAACGTGGCAAACTCCACGCCGATGACGCCCCCGCCCATGATGACCAGGGACTCATACAGGGTGTCGCTGCCCTCCAGCAGCTGGTCGGAGGTCATGACCCCCGGCAGGTCCAGCCCCGGAATCGGCGGGCGCACCGGCACGGAGCCGGTGGCGATCAGGAGGCGGTCGGCGGTGTAGGCAGTCTCCCCTGCCGGGCCGGTGACGGTGACCCGGCCCGGAGCGTCGATGCGGGCGGTCCCCTCCAGCAGGTCCACCCTGGCCCCCTTCAGCAGGGCATGGATACCCCCCCGGAGCTTTTCGGAGACGCCGCGCTTATAGGCGAACATCTCCGCCAGGTCAAAGGTGATGTCTCCGGCGTGGACCCCGGCAGGAGCTCCGTCCACGGCGTCCCGGTACACCTGGGAGGCGTGGAGCAGGGTCTTGGTGGGGATGCAGCCCCGGTTCAGGCAGGTGCCGCCCACCTCCCGGCGCTCCACCACGGCGGTGTGCAGGCCGCGCTTGGCCGCCTGCAGGGCGGCGGTGTAGCCCCCGGGCCCCGCGCCGATGACAATGAGCTGATAATCGGACATTGGTCCATCCTCCGTTATTCGTTATAGGTTTTGGCTGCGGATCAGGCCGCAGAGATCCCCGGCTACGTCCGCAGGCAGGTCCGCAGACTCCGCCGCGCCGCACAACGCCGCGCCGGAGAAGGCGCAGCCCTCCAGCTTCCGGGTCAGAACGTCGAACAGGTGGGCGTCCATGGCGTCAGTATACACCGCCGCCTGGCGGCAAATGCCCTGCTCCACCCGCAGCCGGATGCTGACCTCGCCCCAGGGGAACTTTTCGGTGCAGGAAAAATCAAAGGGGAACGTGGCCCCGTATACCCAATCGCGGCTGCTGAACTGCCTGTACAGCGTCTCCAGGGCCTCTTGGTCAAAATCCTTCTCCTCCAGGGGCTGGGCCGTCAGGCCGTATACCTGCTGGAAGGCCCGGTTCATGGCGTCGGTCATGCCCGCCACCGTCAGACCGGGGCACAGCTCCCGCAGGTTCACCACCCGGGACGCCACGGACGCCACGCCCTTGCTGGCGATCTTGGCCGGGGACGGGCTGAGATAGCGGCCCATTTTGGTCATGTCCGCGTCGATGAGCAGGGTGCCGTTGTGGAAGGAGCGGCCGCCATGATTGTAGAAGGAGTTGCCGGAGAATTTCCGGCCCTGGGCCAGCAGGTCGTTGCGGCCGGACAGCTCCGCCTGGATGCCCAGCAGACGGCAGGCCTCCAGGATCACCCGCTGCTGGCGGGGCAGGTCATAATTCTCGGTGGACACGGAGAAGGTGAAGTTCAGATTCCCCATGTCGTGGAACACCGCACCGCCGCCGGACAGACGGCGGGCCAGGGTGCCTCCCTCCTGCTCCAGCAGGCCGGTGCGGCACTCCTGCCAGGCGTTCTGGTTGCGGCCGATGACCACGGTGTTCTGGTTCTGCCACAGGTAGAGGATGCAGGCGTCGTCCGCCACATGCTCCGTCAGGTATTGCTCCAGGGCCAGGTTGCGATAGGGATCGGTTCCGTTGCCGGAATAGGTATACAGGTGCTTGATCATGGTTTCCTCCAACGCAGAATCGGGTGCCGGGCGGCCTTTACCTCGTCGGGACGGCCGATGGGCATATGGTGGGGTGCATCGTGCATGGCTTCGGGGTCATCGTAGGCCCGCTGGTACAGCATCCGCAGCACCTCCGCCGCCTGGTCCAGGACCTCGGGTCCCTCGGTCTCCGTGGGCTCCAGCATCAGGGCCTCATGGACGATCAGGGGGAAGTACATGGTGGGCGGATGAATGCCCTCGTCAATCAGGGACTTGGCCACATCCAGGGCGGAGACGCCGGTCTCCTTCTTCAGGCCGCTGAGATCCAGCACGAACTCGTGCATACAGATGCGGTCATAGGCCGGCTGGAAGGTGCCCCGGAGCTTCTCCTGCAGGTAGTTGGCATTGAGCACGGCGTTCTGCGCCGCCTCGGGGATGCCCTGGCGGCCCAGGGTCAGCAGGTACGTCAGCGCCCGGACCACCACCAGGAAGTTGCCCATGAAGCTGCGGACCTGGATATGGCCGGGCTCCTCCGCCAGGGCGGAATGGGGCAGATAGGGAATCAGGAAATCCTTGCAGCCCACGGCGCCTGCGCCGGGACCGCCGCCGCCATGAGGCGTGGCGAAGGTCTTGTGCAGGTTCATGTGGATGCAGTCAAAGCCCATGTCGCCGGGGCGGACGATGCCCATAACGGCGTTGAGGTTGGCCCCATCGTAGTAGCACAGGCCGCCGGCCTCATGGACCAGACGCGTGATCTCCAGGATGTTTTTGTCGAAGATGCCCACGGTGTTGGGGTTGGTGAGCATCAGGCCGGCGGTATCGTCCCCCAGGGCAGAGCGCAGGCTGTCCAGGTCCACGCAGCCGTCGGGGCCGGAGGCGATGTTCACCACCTCATAGCCGCACATAGCCGCCGTGGCGGGGTTGGTGCCATGGGCCGAGTCGGGCACGATGATCTTGGTGCGCTTGTGGTCGCCCCGGGCATCGTGGTACTGCTTGATCAGCAGGACGCCGGTGAACTCGCCGTGGGCTCCGGCGGCAGGCTGGAAGGTCATGCCGTCCATGCCGGTGATCTGGCACAGGTACTCCTGCGCGGTGTCCAGCACATGGCGCATACCCGCCAGGGATTCCCGAGGGGCCAGGGGGTGGCAGCCGGTGAACCCCGGCAGGGCCGCCATCTCCTCGTCGATGCGGGGATTGTACTTCATGGTGCAGGAGCCCAGGGGGTAGAAGCCGCAGTTGACGCCGTGTACCTGGTGGCACAGCTCCGTATAGTGGCGGGAGATGTCGGTCTCGCTGAGCTGGGGCAGGTCGGGCTTTGTCTCCCGGCGCAGGGACTCCGGCAGGGAGACGGTGTCCACGTCGCAGGGGGGCAGGATGGTGCACCGGCGGCCGGGCACGCTCTTTTCAAAAATCAGCTTCATTTGTCCAGCACCTCCTTGACGATGGATACGGCTTCGTCCAGCTCCCGGCGGCTGACCTTCTCCGTGGCGCACCACAGGACCCGGTCGTCGCCCAGAGGCAGACCGCCCAGGATGCCCCGGCGGTCCAGGGCCTCCAGCAGCTCCTGGCTGCGGGGCATTTTCAGGACAAACTCGTGGAAATACGCACCGCCGTATACCGGCTCCACCCCGGGCAGGGCGCACAGGGCCTTTTCCAGATAATGGGCCTTGGCCATGGACTGCTCCGCCGCCTGTGCCATGCCGTCGGGGCCCATGGTGGCCATGTACAGCCCGGCGGTCAGGGCGCACAGCGCCTCGTTGGAGCAGATGTTGCTGCTGGCCTTCTCCCGGCGGATGTGCTGCTCCCGGGCCTGGAGACTCAGCACATAGGCCCGGCGGCCCTGGTCGTCGGTGGTCTCACCCACGATGCGGCCGGGGAGCTTGCGCATGAGCTTGTCGGTGGCGGCCATATAGCCCAGATACGGGCCGCCGCAGCCCAGAGGCAGGCCCAGCGGCTGCCCCTCGCCCACGGCGATGTCCGCGCCGCAGTCCCGGGGGGTCTTCATAATGGCCATGGCAATGGGGTTGCAGCCCATGATGTACCTGGCCCCGGCCTGGTGGACGGCCTGGCCCAGGGCCTCGGCGTCCTCAAACAGGCCGAAGAAGTTGGGCTGCTGGACGTAGAAGGAGGCAACCTCCTCATTCAGCATGGAGGCCAGGGCCTCCAGGTCGGTTTTGCCGTCCTTCGCCGGCACCACGCGCAGCTCGTCGCCGGTGCCGTAGCAATAGGTGCGGACGGTGTTGATGGTGTCGGGGTGGGCCGCGCCGGAAATGAGGGTCACCCGGCGCTTGCGCTCGCGGCACATGGCCGCCGCCTCGGCGGCGGCAGTGGCCCCATCGTACACAGAGGCGTTGGACACGTCCATGCCGGTGAGCTCGCAGATCATGGTCTGATACTCGAAGATGGATTGCAGCAGACCCTGGCTCATCTCCGCCTGATAGGGGGTATAGGCCGTCAGAAACTCCTCCTTGGCGGGGATATATTTGACGATGGAGGGGATGTAGTGGTCATAGGCCCCTGCGCCCCGGAGAACGGTGGCGTAGGTGCGGTTTTCGGCGGCCATGGCGGACACCGCCCGGCTTGCCTCCAGCTCGCTCATGCCGTCGGGGATGTTCAGGGGCTTCCGCAGGAGCATCTGCTCCGGCACATCCCGGTACAGATCCATGATGTTTTCCAGCCCCACGGCCCGGAGCATCTGCTCCCGCTGGGCCTGGGTGGAGGGGACATAGCTGCCCATGCTCAGCCCTCCTCGGCGCAGAATGCCTCGTAAGCGGCGGCGTCCAGCAGCTCCTCGGTGTCGGTGATGTTCTCCACCTTGATGATCCAGGCGTCATAGGGCTCCTTGTTCAGCAGCTCGGGCTGGTCCAGCAGGTCCTCGTTGACGACGCAGACGGCGCCGGTGACGGGGCACACCAGGTCGGACACGGCCTTGACGGACTCCACATCGCCGAAGGCCTCGCCGCAGGTGACGTCGTCGCCCTCGCCGGGCAGGTTCACGAACACCACATCGCCCAGGGCGTCCTGTGCAAAGTCGGAAATGCCGATGACGGCCACGCCGTCCTCCATCTTCACCCACTCGTGGGACTTGGAATACTTCAGATCAGTCGGATACAGCATTGTGATTTACCTCCAAATTTAATATGTTTTGTTGTTTGTTCAAATGTCCAGCTTGCCGGCCAGCTGCTCCAGCGCGTCGTTGATGGCGGCATCGTCGAAGCAGTAGCGCATTTCGGTGTGACGGGCCCGGAGCTGCTCCACATCGGCCTTGATCTCGCGGCCCCGGAGGATGCAGTCGGCCATCAGGGAGGCCAGCTGGTCGAAGTCCTTCTCCTCGAAGCCGAAGCGGGTCATCTCGCTGACGCCCATACGCAGGGCGCCGGAGGCGGTGAAGCCCTCCTCGTCGGGGGTGGCCTGGTAGTTGACGATGACGTTGTTCTGCTCCAGGCGCTCGGCGATCTCCGCGCCCTCGCCGTAGCCCACGGAGACGATGACCTGGTGGGTCTCGGTGTAGTCGATGGCGGGATCGCCCACCACGTCCAGGCCATAGCTCCTGAGGCTGCGGGCGAAGGACTTGGCGTTGCGGATAATGGCGCTCTGATACGCATCCCGGAACTGGTTCATTTCATAGGCCGCCATGAGCATACCCAGCTGGGTGCCCAGGTGGTGGTTGGAGACGCTGCCGGGGAAGGTGCGGCTCTCGATGGTCTTCCACAGGCCGTATTTCAGGTCCTCCTCCTTATAGTTGACGCCGATGACGCCGCGCTGGGGGCCGAAGAAGGTCTTGTGGGTGGAGCCGGTGACGATCTCCGCGCCCTCCTGGAAGGGGTTCTGGAAGTGATCGCCGATAAGGCCCAGCACATGGGCCATGTCGTACATGATGGTGGTGGGAATCTTCTGCTCGTCCACAAAGCGGCGGATCTGGGCCACAGGCTCCTTATGCAGAACCATGGACTTGCCGAAGATGATGAGCTCGGGACGGTAGCGGTCGATGAGCTTCTTGGTCTCCTCCACGTCCATCTTATAGGGGTTGTCCCGGCAGACGGGGAAGTTTACCACGGCGGGCTTTTCGGTGACGGGGTCCACGGCGATATAGTCGTGGAGGGCGCCCATGGGCTGGGCAGACAGGTGACCGCCCTTGATGATGTGGTTGTTCATGACGTAGCCCAGGCGCTTGGCATCCTTCTTGCGGTCGAAGCGGTTCTTCCAGTCCGTCAGGGCGGAGAACACCGCCATGTTGGACATCTGGCCGCTGAGGGTGCGGGTCTCCACCTCGGTGCAGCCGAAGTAGGCGCGCATTTCCTCGGTGAGCATCCGCTCCACCTGGTCGATGAACTTGGTGCCCTGGTAATAGAACACCTCCTTCTCATAAAAGGCCAGGATCTTCTTGTGCTCGGCATAGCGGCAGGCCGGGTCGCTGCCGGACAGCAGGCGCACGGCCCGGCTGGGGGTATTCTCGGAGGGAATCAGGTTCACGCACTGCTCCTGACGCCAGACGTGGTTCTCGATGGCCTTGTGCAGCAGGGTCAGGGCCTTGCCGGTGCGGTCGCCGCCGGCCACGGTGCGGACCTCCTCCTGCTCACCGTACAGCAGGGGGCGGGCAAAGGGAGGCGCACCCACGCTCATGTGGCGGGCGGGGATCACGGCCTTCAGGCGCTTGCCGCGGATATCCACCTCCACGGTGTCGTCCACCAGAACGTCGCTGTCGATATAGCACAGGCCGATGGCACGCTTGCCGCTGGCCTCCAGGATCACGGTGGACAGGCCCTCACCCTGGGTCTTGAAATAGGGCACCATGGTGCCGCTGGTGACCCAGCCCACCAGCTTATCACCCTTGTAGATCTCCATTCCGGCCCGCATAACGCCGCGGTCCAGCAGGGCGATGGGGGCGATCCTCCGGGGCAGGGCGGACATGTCGGAGAAGTCCCGGTCCATGTGGCGGATAAATGCCTGGTGCTGACGCTCCAGAGCGGCGCGGCCGATGAAATCCCCCTTCTGGGCGGAGAAGCTCACGGCAAACTTGGCCAGAGGCACGGCGAAGATGGGGATCTCGGTGCCGTCGGGGGCAATGCCCATCTCGTGGCCGTACAGGGGGAAGGACGCCTCCATCCGCAGGGTATCCCGTGCGCCCAGGCCGGCAGGCCGCGCGCCCAGCTCCACCAGACGGTTCCACAGCCACACCACGTCCTGGCTGCGGACGTATACCTCGTAGCCCAGAGGCTCGCCGGTGTAGCCGGTCTTGGCGATGCGGGCCTGGCGGCCCTCCAGGGACACGGTGCCCAGGGAGTTCTTGGTGGGCTCCTTGGTGGGGGACTCGCCGCCGGAGAGGGTCATGAGCATTTCCTTGCTCTTGGGGCCCTGAACGGCGATGGACGCCCATTCGGCGCTGATGTTGGTGATGGTGCAGTCGAAGCCGGACAGGGCCCGGTTCAGATGCTCCAGATCCTTGTCGATGTTGGCGGCGTTGACCACCAGCAGATAGCTGTCCTCCTGGAACAGGTACAGATACGCGTCGTCCACGGCGCCGCCGTTCTCGTTGGGGATGATGCAGTACTGGGCCATGTTCAGGTCCAGAGCGCTGACGTTGCTGGTCAGCACATGCTGGAGAAATTCCTTGCGCTGGGGGCCCTCAATCAGCAGGCGGCCCATGTGGGACACGTCGAACAGGCCGCACACCTGGCGGGTGTACAGATGCTCGGCGATGATGCCGGACGGATACTGGATGGGCATTTCCCACCCGCCGAAGTCCACCATGGTGGCCCCGGCGGAAACATGCACGTCGTACAGCTGCGTGCGCTTCAGTTCGCTCATTTTCTAAGCTCCTCCTTCAAAGTTGTTCCTTCCTGTTTTTGGGCAGCAAAAAAGGGCGCAAAGCCGTTGCCTTGCGCCCCCGTATCCTAACCTGAGAGATTCCCCGCCCCGGATGAGGCGAGTTGCACCTTCGGTGGCCGGACATATCCGGCCTTTTCGGAGTATCGTCCGGACCCGGTCCCTTTTGCCTGAGAGCTTCTGCGTTCCCCTTCGGCGCCGCGCAGAGCGCGGTCTCTCCCGAGTCCATCCACCGATGATCCCTATTCCGTTGTTATGTCCATTCTATCACGGGGCGGGAAATGGTGTCAACGCGAAACATCGGGCCCGGGTAACATTTGGATAAATGGTAAAAAACGGAGGTCCGTCTTTGGGCTATCTGACCAAGTGGAGGTCGTGAAGCACGGCGTCCGCCATGACGCGGCTGCCCAGGCGGCTGGGGTGCATGCCATCGCGCTGGTACAGGTCCGCCGTGTTCCCGGCGGCGTCGAAGGCCGCGCCGAAATCCACCCGCCGCAGGGAGATGGCGTCCGTCAGCCTGCGCAGCCACCGGACGTATTCCGCCGAGGCCTCAAGAGCCCGGTCCATGTCGCACACCGGCTGCCACTGGGCCGGGATGGTGCGCACGGGATATGGAATGCCCACCACCGGCCGGACCCCGGCGGCCACGCACTGGTGGACCATGGCCATGACGGCAGACTTGGCCTGGTCGGCGGAGCCGGTGAGCATAATGTCGTTGTCGCCGCCCATAAACAGGACCATATCCGGCTTCTGGGGCAGGGCCTGGCTCTGGAGCCGGACCAGGAGGCCGGTGGAGGTATCGCCGGCCACGCCGGCGTTGACCCACAGATGGGGCGTCTCCCGGTTCAGCAGGTCCACCCAGCCTTCTCCGGGGGCCAGGTTGTATCCCGTGGTCAGGCTGTCGCCCAGGCATACGATCTTCATGGCTTCCTCCTCTGTTATACGGAAATCTTGCGGACGCCGGGGTTTTCCCTGAGAAAACGCAGGGCCTCCTCATGGGTAATGGGGTCCGGCAGCCGGATGGACACCTCCAGGCAGAGCATGCTGTCCTCCCGGGTCAGGGTGCTGTCGGTGATCTTGCCCCGGTGCTCCCGGACCAGGCAGTCAAAGGCCTGCATCAGGCCGTCGCTGTCCGTCATGTGCACCGTGACCTCCTGGGTGATCTCCGCATCGCCGCCCACCCGGAACCGGTGCAGCACCAGCTGGATCACCACCAGCACCACAGCCTCCATCAGACCAAGCCAGTACATACCCGCGCCGATGGCCATGCCCACGGCGGCGGTGCCCCACATACCGGCGGCAGTGGTCAGGCCCCGGATGGAGCTGCCGTTTTTGAAGATGACGCCGGCGCCCAGAAAGGAAATGCCGCTGACCACCTGGGCGGCAATGCGGGCGGTGTCCGCCCCCCGGGAGCCGTCCAGAGCGGCAGTGTCGATGAATGCGTATTTGGACAGGATCATGAACACCGCCGAGGCGCAGGCAATGATGCAGTGGGTCCGCACCCCCGCCTCCTTCTGGCGCTTGGTGCGCTCCAGGCCAATGGCCGCGCCCAGGGCAGCGGACAGCAGGATCCGGAACAGAAATTCCAGGTTATCGTATAGGGTCAAGGTTGACTCCGGCAAAAAGCCCGTCAGACCGGTCAGCATAGAATTCTCCCCCTTTTATCACATTTTCTCCAGCTCCGGCCGGAGCATAGCCCGGGCCTTTTTCCGGGCCCGGGTCAGGGCCATGCGGACGCTGGTGGGCTTTACGCCCATCTCCCGGGCCAGCTCGCTGTCCGAATAGTCCAGAATGTACCGGGCCTCCAGCAGCCAGCGGGTGTCCTCATCCAGCCGGGGCCACACCCGGGCCAGGGCATTCAGCTCCACCCGGCGGGACAGCAGCTCATCCATGTCCGGCGCGGACGACGCCTCCGGCGCGTCCTCCAGCGGCACCTGGGGGTGGCGGCGGTTATGGCGGAGCACGTTGTACGCCGTGTGGCGGCAGGCGGCGGCGATATACCCCGGCAGCTTGCTCTCGTCCAGCTGCCGCACAACGTCTATCCGGTCGATGAGCCGCAGCAGCGTCGTCTGGACGGCATCCTCCGTGGCCCATTTGTCGTCCAGCACCTCATATGTACACTGATACATCAGGCGATGATACTGCACAAACAGGCGGGACATATACGCGCGGTCGTCCTCATCCTGGATGGTAAGGATGCAAATCGGCAGCATATGGTCCCCCCTTTCGCGCAGTCGGCAAGATGTTCAAAAGATCCAACATTCCACATTATAATAGTTTTTTTGAAAAAAACAAGAAAAACGAAAAAAATCGGTTGCATTTTGCGGATTTCGGTGTTACGTATATAGATACGTCTGTAAAAAGGGCAAAATTGCGAAAAGGAGGGGTGCACCGTGCAGGAGAGGAGTAGCAAGCAGGAGGAGGCCCTGTTTACGCTGCTGATGGACCAGGTCGCGCGGCAGGAAAACCAACAGGCCCGGGAGGCCATGGAGCGCCTGGCCCGTGACCCGTCGGCTGCGGTGCCTGCGCTTTCGCAGCGGCGGTGCATGCAGACCATTCAGCGGGGCCTTCTGCGCCGGGATCTGCGCTCCGCCGGACGGGTGCTGCGGCGGCTGGCGGGCCGGGCAGCGGTGATTCTGGCAGTGGCAGCACTGTGCTTCTCGGTAGCCTTTGCCGTGTCCCCGACCCTGCGGTCCCAGACGGTTCGCTGGGTGGTGGAAACCTTCGACACCCATACCCTGCTGCGCCCCGGGTCCCGGGCGGACCGCAGCGGCGGGTCCTCCCTCCCCTCCGGGCTGACGGTGGGCCGGCTGCCTACCGGGGTGACCCTGACGGAAACAAACCTGAGCCAGTGGATCTGGTTTTACCGCTATGCCGACGGCGACGGCTGCTGGCTGGAGATCAGGCTGATGGCTTTCAGCGGCGACGGCGTCATGTGCGTGGACACGGAGGACGCCGGTATGCACCGGCTGACCATCAACGGATATCCCGCATTCACCACCCACAAAAACGGGATGTCCACCGTCGTGTGCACGCTGGATGACTGGAGCTCCGTTCTGACCGTCACCGGCAAGGGCTTCTCCGTGGACGACCTGGCCCAGGTGGCGGAGGGGGTTCAGGTGCGGTAAGGAGGGGCGCTTTTCCTACCGGACCGGTGCGTTTATATCTTGACAAAGATCGCCGGGCATGATAAAATCTTATCATAATCCAAGGGGTGCTGGCGCAAGCCGGCTGAGATGCGACGTATTGCCGTCCGGTCCCTCAGACCTGATCCGGGTAATGCCGGCGTAGGAATGCGACCATACCGCTTTGTATCCGCATTGCGACGCCTGCGCGGCCCGCGATGCGGATATTTTTTCACGGAGGAGAAAAACACATGAAAGTCAGCAAAACACGCATGATCTGTGAGGCTGCCATCTTCATCGCCATGGCGGAGATCCTCAGCCTCATCAAGCTCTATGAGTTCCCCAACGGCGGCTCCATCACCCTGGAGATGCTGCCCATCATCCTGTTCGCCGCCCGGTACGGCTGCGGCTGGGGCTCTCTGGCGGGCCTGGTGTACGGCACCATCACCTACCTCATCGGCAACAAGTTCTCCATTGACTGGACCACCATCATCTGCGACTACTTCATCGCCTTTGTGGCACTGGGCTTTGGCGCGGGCCTGCTGTCCCGCCGCAAGTGGAGCGTTTACTATGGCACGGTCATCGGCGGCCTGCTGCGCTTTTTGGCGCATTTCCTCATCGGCGTCTTTGTGTGGGGCAAGTGGATGCCCGACGAGTTCTTCGGCATGACCATGACCAGCCCCTGGATCTACTCCCTGATCTATAACGGAAGCTACATGCTGTCCAGCATCATCCTGTGCCTGGTGGTGTTCGCTCTGCTGTATAAGCCCCTGCGCAAGTATTTCACGTCGGCCGACCTGCTGGCGGCGTAACGTCTCTTACCCTCTCCGGGGGCGGGCCAAACCGCCCCCGGAAAATTTTTTCAGAAACCGGAAAAAAAGTGTTGACAAACGCTGGAAAACGAGTATAATAAATTTTGTTCGTCAGGAACATAGCGGGATTGTGTAAAGGTAGCACAGCGGACTCTGACTCCGTATGTGAGGGTTCGAATCCTTCTCCCGCTGCCACAAGAACCACCGTAATTCTGATAGGATTACGGTGGTTTTCTGTTTGTCAAAATGCCTTTTTGACAAGCTGAACAGCCCTGCAGAAGCGCTTCTGCAGGGCTGTTTTCATTTGTACATTTCTCTCTGTCTCTGTGGTGCACCCTTGGAGTAAATTGGCGTAAGTTGTGGCGTAAGCACCGACAATTTTGGGGCAATCAATACAGCTTTGCGCCTGCCGGAATGTGAGGATCGACCATCAGCAAATGGAGCTTTTCTTCGCCGTTTTCGTGATGCACGGCGGAGATCAACATACCGCAGGAGTCGATACCCATCA
>FR884059.1 GCA_000435975.1 Oscillibacter sp. CAG:241
CGGTTCAGCAGACCCTCGAAGGCCTTGCCATGACGGGCCTCGTCACGGGCCATCTCGTGGACGGTGTCGTGAATGGCATCCAGGTTGTACTTCTTGGCCAGCTTCGCCAGCTCAAACTTGCCGGCGGTGGCGCCGTTCTCGGCGTCCACGCGCATCTGCAGGTTCTTCTTGGTGGAGTCGGTGACCACCTCGCCCAGCAGCTCGGCGAACTTGGCGGCGTGCTCGGCCTCCTCCAGGCCGGCCTTCTCCCAGTACATGCCGATCTCGGGATAGCCCTGGCGATGGGCCACACGGGCCATGGCCAGATACATACCCACCTCGCTGCACTCGCCCTCGAAGTTGGCGCGCAGACCGGCAATGATCTCCTCGCGGACCTCGGCAGGGACGTCCTCGCCGAACACCTTGCCTACGCCCACCACATGCTCGGCGGCCCAGGTCTTTTCCTCGGCCTGCAGAGTGAACTTATCGCCGCTGACATGGCACACCGGGCACTCAGCCGGGGGATTCTCGCCTTCATAAACGTAACCGCAAACAGGACAGACCCACTTTTTCATAGTAAATTTCCTCCGTTATATTCAGTATTTATTGGTTTTGGGAACCGTGGCTCCCTCATTGACTGAATGCAGTATAACACGGAATCGGGCCCTTTATAAGTTGCAATTGCAACAATCGGAAAATTTTTCCGATTGTTTTTACGCCTGGGGCGGATCGTTCTCCACCAGCGCCTTGGCGCTGGCCGCCAGACCTGCCAGGCCCTGGATCTCGCTGGGGATAATGATCTTGGTGGCCTTGCCGTCGGCCATTTTCTCCAGAGCCTCCAGGCTCTTGAGCTTGATGACCTGGTCGTTGGGGGCGTTCTCGTTGAGCATGCGCATGGCGTCGGCCAGGGCCTGCTGCACCTTCATGATGGAGGTGGCCTCGGCCTCGGCAGCCATGATCTTGGCCTGCTTGGCGGCATCGGCCCGCAGAATGGCGGACTGCTTCTCGCCCTCGGCCACCAGGATCTTGCTGGCCTTCTCGCCCTCGGCCTGAAGGATGGACTCCCGGCGCTCGCGCTCGGCCTTCATCTGCTTTTCCATGGCGTTCTGAATCTCGCGGGGAGGCAGGATGTTCTTCAGCTCCACGCGGTTGACCTTGATGCCCCAGGGGTCCGTGGCCTCGTCCAGGATGGTGCGCATCTTGGCGTTGATGGTATCCCGGGAGGTGAGGCTCTGGTCCAGCTCCAGCTCGCCGATGATGTTGCGCAGGGTGGTGGCGGTGAGGTTCTCAATGGCGTTCATGGGATACTCCACGCCGTAGGTATACAGCTTGGGGTCGGTGATCTGGAAATAGATCACGGTGTCGATCTGCATGGTGACGTTGTCCTTGGTGATCACGGGCTGGGGATCGAAATCCGCCACCTGCTCCTTCAGGCTGACCTTCTTCACCACCCGCTCAATGAACGGGACCTTCAGATGGAAGCCCACGCCCCACACGGAGTGGAACGCGCCCAGGCGCTCCACCACATAGGCCTTGGACTGCTGCACGATATAGATGTTGCGGACGATGACGATGAGCACCAGCACCACCAGAATGGCGATGGCAACCGCGCCGGGGACAGAGATGTTGTCGAACATACGATTTTCCTCCTGTTTTTATGTTAAGTATTGCAACGGACTTACACGGGCTCCACGAACAGGCGCACGCCCTCCATACGGACGATCTTCACCTGTGCGTTGCGGGGAATGGGCTGGCCGCTTTCGCTGCGGGCCGTCCAGGTCATGCCGCCCACATACACCGCCCCGGTGGGCACGGCGTTGTCGATGGACTCGGTGACCCGGGCCGTCTGGCCCAGGACGCGGTCGGCGTTGGTGGCGGTAACGTCCTTGTGCAGCAGCTTCTTCACCAGGGGGCGGGTGGCCGCCAGGCACACGATGGACACCACGAAGAACAGGGCAATTTGCAGCCACACAGGGCCGCCGCAGATGGCGGCGATGAGTCCCGCCACAGAGCCCACCACGAACCAGATGGACGCCAGCCCCACGGTGACGGCCTCCACCACGCCGAAAATCACCATGGCGGCGATCCAGATAATGGTCATCATATCGGTGGTTCCTCCTTTCAGACAAAGCCCCAGCGCCAGGGCCAGGGCCAGCGTCCCGGCCACTGCACCGAGACCCAGCCACTTTTCCCGGGGGGACAGATTGGCGAAAAACGCGGACAGCGCCGTTTTCAGGGTTTTCTCCGGCAGCGGCGGCGTATCCGGCGCGGGCTGCGCCGGGGCCTGCCGGGGCACCTCCTGGGAAAACAGCTCGTCCAGGGACACCTGATACCGGTTGCAGATATAGAGGATCTTTTCAATCTCCGGATAGCCCCGGCAGGATTCCCATTTGCTGACTGCCTGCCGGGATACGTTCAGCTCCGCGGCAAACTGCTCCTGGGTCAGGCCCGCCCGGCGGCGTACCTCCTGCAACCGTTCTCCAAAGGCCATGGCTCCGTCCCTCCGTTTCTCTTTGGCCTTATCCTATCGGAAACGGGCCGCAATGTCTACCAACCTCCGTTTGCACCGGGAAAAAATCCGACGTTTTCCCCGCAACCTCAGGTTGTCATGGCTTCAGTATACTATAGTTTCGCCCGCCGCGCCACAACATTTTGAAAAAACACACGTTTTTTACAGAGCTGCCTGTTTTCCTTGACAAATACCGTCTCCCCCTGTATACTGTAGCCATCTGAACAGAAAGGTGGTGCCCAGCATGAAGAACAATACCGTCATTATCGTGCCGGGGACCATCGTGCACCCGTAACGCGCCTGCCGGGGGAGGGAGCAGGCTCATTGCGGCTGTGGGAGCGTCCTCATGGGAGGGCGCTTTTTTTGCGCCCGGAAATCGTATCGGAAAAGAGAGAGTAAAAAAAGGAAGGAAGTGTCTGCGCTTTCATGGAAACCACCCGAAAGCTGTCCCGGCGGGAGAAGCTGTCTCTCATCGGGAAATATCTGCGCCCCTGCTGGGGGCATTTTGCCGCGGCGCTGCTGTGCGCATGCCTGGCCATGGTGTTCAACGCCCTGACGCCCCAGATCATCCGCATCACCGTGGACTCCATCCTGGGAACGGAGCCGGTCCGGCTGCCGGCATTCCTCATGCGGTGGCTGAGCTGGCCGGTGCTGGAGGCCCGGCCCCTGACGGCCCTATGGTGGGCGGCAGGCGGCGTACTGCTGACGGCCCTGCTGCGGGGCGTTTGCAGCTACGGCCAGCGGCTCCAGCTGGCCCGGGGCTCCGAGAGCTATGTCAAGGGTATCCGGGACGACCTGTACCGCCACATCCAGTATCTGCCCTTTGCCTGGCACAAAAATAACCCCACCGGCGACATCATCCAGCGCTGCACCTCCGACGTGGACGTGATCCGCCAGTTCGTTTGCAATCAGCTGGTGGAGGTGGTGCGCACGGTGTTTCTCATCGCGCTGTACCTGTGCATCATGTTCTCCATGAACCTGCGGCTCTCGCTGATCTCGGCGCTGTTCATCCCCATCGTGGGCCTGTCCTCCGGGGTATTCTACAGGAAGATCTCCGGCCGGTTCCAGGCCGCCGACGAGGCGGAGGGGGACCTGACCACCTGCGCCCAGGAGAATCTTACCGCCGTCCGGGTGGTCCGGGCCTTCGGCCGGGAGCGGTATGAGGATGAGAAGTTCAACGCCAAGAATCAGCGCTTCTCCCAGCTCTGGATCCGGCTGGGAAAGCTGCTGTCCGTATACTGGGCCTCCGGTACCCTGCTGACGTGCCTGCAGGTGATGGTCATCGTGGTGATCGGGGCCTGCGAATGCGTAGCCGGACGGATGACCCTGGGCACCTTCGTGGCCTTCGTCACCTATAACGAGGCCCTGTCCTGGCCGGTCCGGTCCCTGGGCCGGGTGCTGTCGGACATGAGCAAGGCCGGGGTGTCCATGGACCGGGTGGGCTACATCCTGAACGCCCGGGAGGAGCAGGACGCGCCCGACGCCGTGGACGCCGCGGACGGCGACATCGTCTTTGACCACGTTACCTTCGGCTATCAGGGCCAGCCGGTGCTGCGGGACGTGTCCTTTACCATCCGCAAGGGCGAAACCTTTGCCATTCTGGGGGGCACCGGCTCCGGCAAGAGCACCCTGGTCCACCTGCTGGACCGGCTGTATGACCTGCCGGAGGGCAGCGGCACCATCACCATCGGCGGGGTGGACATCCGGCACATGAAGCGGAAGTCCCTGCGCCGCCAGATCGGCCTGGTGCTTCAGGAGCCGTTCCTGTTTTCCCAGACCGTGGGCGAGAATATCTGCGCCGTGCGGCCCGACGCGGAAAACGAGGCCATGCGCCGTGCCGCCGCCATCGCCTGCGTGGACGAGGCCATCTCCACCTTCCCCCAGGGGTACGACACCGTGGTGGGCGAGCGGGGCGTGACCCTGTCCGGCGGACAGAAGCAGCGGGTGGCCATTGCCCGGATGCTGATGCAGCAGGCACCTATTATGGTGTTTGACGACTCCCTGTCCGCCGTGGATGCCGAGACCGACGCCAAGATCCGCACCGCCCTGCGGGACACCCTGCACAGCGCCACCGTGCTGCTGATCTCCCACCGGGTCACCACCCTGATGCAGGCCGACCGCATCCTGGTGCTGGACGGCGGCCGGGTGTCCGCCCTGGGCACCCACCGGGAGCTGATCCAACAGCCCGGTATTTACCGGGATATCTATGACATCCAGATGCGCAGCGACGACCGCGCGCTGGTGGAGGAAGGAGGGAACGCCTGATGGCTGCCTTCGACGAAAAAGAATATACAAAATCCTTTGACTGGAGCATCTGGAGGCGGCTTGCGCCCTTTGTGCGGCCCTTCCGCCGGGACTTCGTGGGGATGCTGGTGTTCAACGGTCTGTGTGCCCTGGTGGACGTGGCCATTCCCCTGTTCCAGCGCTACGCCATCCGGAACTTTATCCAGGCAGACTCCCTTCGGGGCATCGTTCCCTTCTCCCTGGTGTATCTGCTGGTGATTCTTTTACAGGCTCTGTCCGTGGTGGCCTTTGCCCGCAACTCCATGACCATTGAGATGAACATGGGCCGGGATATGCGCCGGACCCTGTTTCACCATCTCCAGACCCTGTCCTTCTCCTTTTACAACGTGACCCCCGTGGGATATCTGCTGACCCGGGTCATGAGCGATACCAACCGCATTGCCAGCATGGTGGCCTGGAATCTGACGGATATCCTGTGGGCGCTGTTCTATGTGCTGGGGACCTTTGCCGCCATGCTGATCCTGAATTGGCGGCTGGCGCTGGTGGTCATCGTCATCGTGCCTGTGATGGCGGTGCTCACCGGGTATTTCCAGAACCGCATCCTCCGGTGGAACCGGAAAGTCCGGAAGCTGAACTCCCGCATCACCGGGTCCTTCAACGAGGGCATCACCGGGGCCAAGACCACCAAGACCCTGGGCACCGAGGAGCAGACCGTCCGCACCTTCCGGGCCCTGACCCAGGAGATGCACGACGCCGGCATCGGCGCGGCCCGGCTCAACGCCATCTATATCCCGCTGGTGCTGTTTGCCAGCACCATGGCCGTGGCCATCGTGCTGCTGCGGGGCGGGTATATGGTGTCCGGGGGACTGCTGGAGCTGGCCACTCTATCCACCTTCACCACCTATGCCGTGGGCATTTTCGAGCCCATCCAGATGACCGCCGCCAACATCGCGGAGTTTATCTCCCTCCAGGCATCCATCGAGCGGGTCACGGACCTGATGGACAAGGTCCCCCAGATTCAGGACAGCCCGGAGGTGGTGGAGAAGTACGGCGACGCCTTCCACCCCAAGCGGGAGAACTGGGAGCCCATCCGGGGCGAGATCGAGTTCCGGGACGTGACCTTCCGCTATCCCGACGGCGGCGACAACGTGCTGGAGCACTTCTCCCTGCACATCCCCCAGGGGGCTACCGTGGCCATCGTGGGCGAGACCGGCGCAGGCAAGAGCACCCTGGTGAACCTGGCCTGCCGGTTCTTTGAGCCCACGGAGGGGCAGATCCTCATCGACGGGGTGGATTACCGGCAGCGCAGCCAGCTGTGGCTCCACAGCAACATCGGCTATGTGCTCCAGGACCCCCATCTGTTCTCCGGCACCGTCCGGGAGAACATCCGCTACGGCAAGCTGGACGCCTCCGATGCGGAGGTGGAGGCCGCCGCCCGGGCCGTGTCCGCCGACACCGTGGTGGAAAAGCTGGACAAGGGCTGGGACAGCGATGTGGGTGAGGGCGGGGGACGCCTATCCACCGGTCAGAAGCAGCTGATCTCCTTCGCCCGGGCCGTGCTGGCGGATCCCCGGATCTTCGTGCTGGACGAGGCCACCTCCTCCATCGACACCCAGACCGAGCAGCTGATCCAGCAGGCCATCGACCACCTGCTGCGGGACCGGACCTCCTTCCTCATCGCCCACCGGCTGTCCACCATCCGCAAGGCGGACATGATCCTGGTGGTCCGGGACGGGCGCATCGTGGAGCAGGGCACCCACCAGGAGCTGCTGCGCCGCCGTGGCTATTATCACGACCTGTACAGCAAGCAGTTCGCCGAGGAGTCTGCTGCCCGCATCCTGCAATAATTTTCCAATAACTGGAAGCCCCGGCAGCAGCGCTGCCGGGGCTTTTTCCTGCTCCGGGACGGGCGCCTTTTCCGCATTGTCCCCCTATGACGGACACCCTCTCCATTGGCATTTTCGGCTGATTTCCCGCCTATAGTGTGCAAACTCCGTGAAAATTCTGACGAGCCATTTGCTGCGCTTGCCGATTTTTTCACATATTTGTACACTGTGCAAATACAGGCGTTTGCCGTGTCGGGCATTGTTAAAACCTTGACCGCTATTTTGCGATACGGCTTCCATTTTTTTCCAAAAACCATTGCCAAGCCCAGGGAATTTCGATACAATATTTCCCGTAATACAAAAAGAAGGAACCTGCAACATGTGATGTGGGACCAAAATTCGAGGAGGTCTTTCATGAAAGTACTCGTTATCAATGCCGGCAGCTCGTCTCTGAAATATCAGCTGCTGGATCCGGAAACCGGCCATCTGCTGGCCAAAGGCTTGTGTGAGCGCATCGGCATTGACGGAAAATTCACCTATAAGCCCCAGGTGGAGGGCAAGGCCGTGATTTCTGCGGCCGACGTGCCCATGCCCACCCACTCCGAGGCCATCCAGGCGGTGCTGGCCGCTCTGGTGGACCCGGTCAACGGCGTCATCTCCTCCATGAAGGAGATCGACGCGGTGGGTCACCGGGTGGTCCACGGCGGCGAGAGCTTCGCCAGCTCCGTTCTCATCACCGACCAGGTGATGCAGGCGGTGGAGGACTGCACCCCCCTGGCGCCTCTGCATAACCCCGCCAACATCATCGGCATCGAGGCCTGCCGGGCGGTGCTGGGCCACGACGTGCCCCAGGTGGCGGTGTTTGACACGGCCTTCCACCAGACCATGCCCGAGCACGCCTATCTGTACTCCATCCCCTATGAGTATTACGAGAAGGACAAGATCCGCCGCTACGGCTTCCATGGCACCTCTCACCGCTATGTGTCCCTGCGGGCGGCGGAGCTTCTGGGCAAGGACCCGGCGGAGCTGAAGGTAGTGTCCTGCCACCTGGGCAACGGCTCCTCCCTGGCGGCAGTCAAGGGCGGCCGCTGCGTGGACACCTCCATGGGCCTGACGCCTCTGGCGGGCCTGCCTATGGGCACCCGGGCCGGTGATATGGACGTGGGCGTGGTGGAGTTCATTGCCAACAAGTACGACATGACCATTTCCGAGGCCGTGAACCTGCTGAACAAGGAATCCGGCATGCTGGGCCTGTCCGGCGTGTCCTCCGACTTCCGGGATCTGGAGCAGGCGGCAGAGAAGGAAAATCACCGGGCCACCGTGGCCCTGGAGATCTTTGAGTACCGGGTACGCAAGATGATCGCCGAGTATGCCGCCGCCATGGGCGGCGTGGACGTGGTGGTATTCACCGCCGGCGTGGGCGAAAACGCACCCGAGACCCGGGCCCACATCCTCCACGGTCTGGAGTTCATGGGCATCACCTGCGACCCGGAGAAGAACAACTGCCGGGGCAAGGAGCAGATCATCTCCCAGGACGGCGCGCCCGTCATCGTCATGGTGATCCCCACCAACGAGGAGCTGATGATCGCCCAGGAC
>FR884060.1 GCA_000435975.1 Oscillibacter sp. CAG:241
GCGGAGATGGCGCCCTCCGTCGCCTTGGTCAGCCGGTTGTCCTTGTCATAGGCATAGGTGCTGCTTGCTGTCCGGACGTGACCGTCAGCCGTGGTAAAGAGTCAGAAGGTAGGAAGAAAGATTCCGGACAACATCCTGGGCGTTTCACGCTGTTCTGCAGAAATACATTTCAATGCGGTATTTTACTTGTCTTGTTGATGTTAATACCCGGTGTATACTTTTCGTCGCCCCGATATGCAAATTGCGGGTCTGTATCATCGGCTAATCTGATAATGTACAGAGACCGTATACCCACATTATCTGCATCTGCGGTATCCAGCAGCATATATTCCATGGCAAAGCGGTACTTATCCTGGGTCGTTTCAACATCGTAAGTCGCATACAGGCATTTCCAATAACGTCCCGTACCATCTTCGTTCATCCCACCTATAGATCCAAGGCTGCCCCAGTCATTATATGAAAGCATATCACCTCGGAAGTAGTCAAACAATGCGGTGATAGTTTCTTCTATATTTTGCGATTCCTTCAGTGATTTTTCAGAAAAGAATGCTTTCAGAGCGACACTGTCTTGATTTTGAATGGCTCCTATTAGTGCTTCAAAACGCTCATTTGCAGTCTCTCTCTCATTTTTTATAAATAAATCTCTTACCATATTTGAGTCACCTGATGAGCAAGACGTTAATAATAGGGTCATAATAATCAGCATTAACAAACATACTTTCCTCATAGCAATTACCTCATAACATCAAAAGTAAAACCTGGCTATACAGCATATTGCCCCATGCGTCGTAGATATAAGTCACAACCGTGTTCCCGTTGCCGTCCACGATCTGAACCACATCGCCCTGCGCATTCTTGACGTACAGATATGTGGTCCCGTTGTACGTCACAGACGCCGGGCCAGTGGAGTCGTAGGTAAAATGCAGCTTGTTGCTGCCCCATGCCACGTCCGTCAGCCGGGATACTTATTCCTCCTCGTCGGGTTCCTGATCCCCCTGATCGGGAGATATTTCCCCGCGCCGCAGGCTTTCAAATTGCATGCGTTCCTCGCCTGTCAGCGGTGGAAAAATCAAAACCTGCGGCCAGCGAAAGGTGGCACGCTCTATATTGATCCGTCCACCGGCTGTTCCTTCTAACATTACGGTGCTGCATACCATCATGAATGCCTCGCCAGGTGTTTCTTCGCTAACTTTCGATATGGGATACAGGCCCACCATCTGAAACCGTTCCCACGGATAGAGGTGACGAAAGATACCCAGCAATATCACGGTAATCCCCTTGGTGGATACAATGTATACCCGGCTGAGCGCAATAATCATGGTAAATATCACCGCATTAAATATCAGTCCAAAAATCCAGAATGCGACTACGTCAAGGGCTATTGGAGTAGGCGGTTTAAAGTAGGAGATATAGGCGTAGATATAAAACACATCAATGCCCACGCCAAGGATGATAAACAGCATCATCTGGTCATGCATCCCAGATGAGGAGATGCGCATGGTGCCTTTTTCTAATTTCTTCATACAGTCATCCTTACCGGGCCCCTTCGGCCCCTCGCCGCTGCTTCGCGATGCTGCCTGATGGTTCATAAGCAAATCGAGAGAGAACACCCTTCGGATTTGTCGTTTTCAGCGCATCGCTGTCAACTATCCTAAGTATACAATCGAATACCCCTGCTTGACAAGAACTTTTTCCAAATTGTTCGTGAAAAAGTGCTATGGGATTCGGAGCGGAGGAATAGTATGATTGCCTTTCCAACGGATAAAGGCGGCGCGGCTATTCGGACCCATGACGATACACTTGATAGAGACCTGTCCTACAGGATGCAGCAAATCAGCAAAAACGTGTCGTCTCACCATCTGCTGCACGGAATGTTCGGAATATTACTTGCAAATTCGCGGTGGGCTTGCTATAATGGCGTACAAGAGGACATCCCTCATTATTTAGAAGGAAGGAATTCGCTATGATCTATACCACTGAGGTACAGCATATGTGTCCCGTCGCCAAGGGCGCTTATCACGGTCCGGCTCCCATCCCCGAGGAGGGCAAGTGGGTCCAGGCCAAGGAAATCTCCGATATTTCCGGTTTTACCCACGGCGTGGGCTGGTGCGCCCCCCAGCAGGGCGCCTGCAAGCTGACGCTGAATATCAAGAACGGCATCATTGAGGAGGCGCTGGTGGAGACCATCGGCTGCTCCGGCATGACCCATTCCGCCGCTATGGCCTCCGAGATCCTCATCGGCAAGACCATTCTGGAGGCGCTGAACACCGACCTGGTGTGCGACGCCATCAACACCGCCATGCGGGAGCTGTTCCTGCAGATCGTGTACGGCCGGTCCCAGTCCGCCTTCTCCGAGGGCGGCCTGTCCGTGGGCGCCTCTCTGGAGGACCTGGGCAAGGGCCTGCGCAGCCAGGTGGGCACCATGTTCGCCACCAAGGCCAAGGGCCCCCGCTATCTGGAAATGGCCGAGGGCTATGTGACCCGGGTGGCCCTGAACAAGGACGACGAGATCGTGGGCTATGAGTTCATCAGCCTGGGCAAGATGATGGACTTCATCAAAAAGGGCGACGACGCCGCCACCGCCTTGGAAAAGGCCAAGGGCCACTACGGTCAGTTCGACAACGCCGCCAAGTATATTGACCCCCGGCAGGAATAAGAGGAGGACGGAAAAATGGCACTGTTTGAAAGCTACGAAAGAAGAATCGACAAGATCAATGGCGTCCTCGCTCAGTACGGCATCGGCTCCGTGGAGGAGTGCCGGGACATCTGCAAGGCCCGGGGCTTCGACCCCTACGAGATCGTCAAGGAGATCCAGCCCATTTGCTTCGAGAACGCCTGCTGGGCGTACACCGTGGGCGCGGCCATCGCCCTGAAGTCCGGCGTCAGGACCGCCGCCGAGGCCGCCAGGATGATCGGCGTGGGCCTGCAGTCCTTCTGCATCGACGGCTCCGTGGCCGACGACCGCAAGGTGGGCCTGGGCCACGGCAACCTGGGCGCTATGCTGCTCAGCGACGAGAGCAAGTGCTTTGCCTTCCTGGCCGGTCACGAGTCCTTCGCCGCCGCCGAGGGCGCCATCGGCATCGTGAAGAACGCCAACAAGGCCCGCAAGGAGCCCCTGCGGGTCATCCTCAACGGCCTGGGCAAGGACGCTGCCCAGATCATCAGCCGCATCAACGGCTTCACCTATGTCCAGACCCAGTTTGACTATTACACCAGCCAGCTGAAGGTGGTTCGGGAGATCCGCTATTCCGAGGGCGAGCGGGCCGACGTCCGCTGCTACGGCGCTGACGATGTCCGGGAGGGCGTGGCCATCATGCACGCCGAGGGCGTGGACGTGTCCATCACCGGCAACTCCACCAACCCCACCCGGTTCCAGCATCCCGTGGCCGGCACCTATAAGAAGGAATGCATCGAGCAGGGGAAGAAGTACTTCTCCGTGGCCTCCGGCGGCGGCACCGGCCGCACCCTGCATCCGGACAACATGGCCGCCGGCCCCGCCAGCTACGGCATGACCGACACCATGGGCCGTATGCACTCCGACGCGCAGTTCGCCGGCTCCTCCTCCGTGCCCGCCCATGTGGAAATGATGGGCTTTTTGGGCATGGGCAATAACCCCATGGTGGGCGCCACCGTGGCTGTGGCTGTGGCCGTGGCACAGAGCCTGAAGTAAGAAAACCTGCCTGCTGCTGCACCCCCTATCCGAACAGGATAGGGGGTTTTCTTTTGAGGCGGCCATATCCAAGTCCCGGCGGTCGGAAATTTTATTGAACCATTCGGCGTTTTTTCATTGACGGGTCCGGTGCAACGCTGTATAATGTGGTCAGAGTGATAGACGAGAGCGACTGTTTTTTTGTGGATAGATACAAGGAGGAAAAGCAATATGATCCATACCATTGACGGCATCATCGAGGCTGCCCGGGGCGGAACCCCGGGGGTCATCGCCGTGGCTGCCGCCCATGACCAGCCGGTGATCCAGGCGGTGGTCGAGGCCCGCCGTGAGGGCATCGCTGTCCCCATTCTGGTGGGCCACGCCGGCGAGATCACCGCCATGCTGTCCCAGCTGGGGGAGGACCCTGCCGCCTATCAGATCGTCGCCGGTGACAGCGACACCGACTGCGCCGCCAAGGCCGTGGCCCTGTGTGCCCAGGGGAAGGCCAACTTCCTGATGAAGGGCATTCTGGGTACCGCCGACCTGATGCGGGCGGTGTTCAACAAGGAGCACGGCCTGCGCACCGGCCGCCTGACCACCCACTGCATGTTCTACGAGATCCCGGCCCTGGGCCGGATGGTCATCCTCACCGACGGCGGCGTCAACACCTTCCCGGACCTGGAGAAAAAGGCAGATATTCTGGAAAATGCCGCCATGTGCTTCCAGGCCCTGGGGTACGAGACCATCAACGCCGCCTGCATCTGCGGCGCGGAGCAGGTGAACCCCAAGATCCAGTCCACCGTGGACGCCGACGCCCTGGCCCACATGACCGACCGCTGGGCCAAATATCACATGAACGTCTGCGGCCCCGTGGCCCTGGACCTGGCCGTCAGCCCCGAGGCCTGCCGCCACAAGCACTACAGCGCACCCGGCGCAGGCATGGCGGATATTCTGCTGGTGCCCAATTACGAGGTGGGCAACGGCATCGGCAAGGCCGCGTCCCTGTTCGGCGGAGCCAAGAACGCCGGCGTGATCCTGGGGGCCAGGGTGCCCATCGTGCTGGTGTCCCGGTCCGACAGCGCCTATTCCAAGCTGGCCTCCATTGCCGCCGGCAGCGTCCTGTCCCGGCGGATGCACCTGTCCTGACCAAACCGCATACATAGAGGAGAGTATGTTATGGTAAACCAGAAATTCTATCAGCTGGGCACCGCGCCCTCCGTCATCCGGGAGCTGTTCGCCTATGGCCTGGAGCAGGCCAAAACGGTGGGCCCGGAGAACGTGTTCGATTATTCCCTGGGAAACCCCAGCATCCCCGCCCCGGCCAAGGTCAACCAGTCCATTCACGATATTCTCAACGACACCGATTCCATCAAGGTCCACGGCTATTCCATGGCCTGCGGCTTTGACAGCGCACGGGAGGCCATCGCCGCCAACCTGAACCGCCGGTTCGGCACGGACCTGAAGGCTGGGAACCTGTTTCTCACCTGCGGTGCGGCCCCGGGGCTTATCGCCGTGATCAAGGCCCTGCTGGCGGAGGAGGACTCCGAGATCATGGCGGTGGCCCCCTTCTTCCCGGAATACCGGCCCTTTACCGAGTCCAACGGCGGTCATCTGGTGGTGGTGCCGGCAGACACCCGGGCCTTCCAGATCGACCTTTCCCAGGTGGAGCGCCGCCTGACCCCCCGGACCCAGGCCATCATCATCAACTCCCCCAACAATCCCTCCGGCGTGGTGTATACCCGGCAGACCCTGGAGGGCCTGGCCCGGCTGCTGGAGCGCAAGAGTGCGGAGTACGGCCACCCCATCTATATGATCGCCGACGAGCCGTACCGGGAGCTGGTATACGGCGGGGTGGAGGTGCCCTTCATTCCCACGGTGTACCGCAGCACCATCGTGTGCTACTCCTATTCCAAGTCCCTGTCCCTGCCCGGTGAGCGCATCGGCTATATCTGCGTCCCGGATTCCGTGGAGGACC
The DNA here is from genome assembly GCA_000435975.1 of Oscillibacter sp. CAG:241. Taxonomy (GTDB): domain Bacteria; phylum Bacillota; class Clostridia; order Oscillospirales; family Oscillospiraceae; genus Vescimonas. The sequence goes on from FR884060.1 coordinate 5,625, forward strand.
ACCAGGCGGTGTACAGCGCCATCGCCGGGGCGGCCCGGTCCTGCGGCCATGTGTGCCCGCCCACGCTGATCCAGCTGACCATCGCCCGCTGCGCCGATGAGACGCCGGACCTGGCAGCCTATGATGAGAACCGCCAGCTGCTGTACCGGGAGCTCACCGCCATGGGCTATCAGTGCGCCAAGCCCGATGGGGCCTTCTATCTGTTTGTCAAGGCTCCCGGCGGTGACGATGTGGCCTTCTGCGAAAGGGCCAAGCGGGAGCATAACCTGCTGGTGGTGCCCGGAACGGGCTTTGAGTGCCCGGGCTATGTGCGCCTGAGCTACTGCGTGTCCAACGACATGATCCGCCGCAGCCTCCCGGCCTTCCGGGAGCTGATAGCGGCATATCAGAGCTGAGAGAGAAAGAAATCCCCCTGCCGCGGCTGAACAGGCAATTTTCCGATTTTTGAAAGTTCTTGTTGAAACGGCGGCACAGTTGGGGTATACTATGAGCAGCAATTTCAACATGGAGGTAATTTATCATGATCGAGATCACCAAGGACACCATCATCGGTGATATCCTGGATGTCGCTCCCCAGACCGCTCCTATTTTCCTGTCCATCGGCATGCACTGCCTGGGCTGCCCCTCCTCCCGCGGCGAGACCGTGGAGGAGGCCTGCGCCGTTCACGGCATCGATGTGGACAAGCTGCTGGCCCTGGTCAACGAGGAAGCCAACAAGAGCGCTCAATAACATCCCGCCCGCAAACAGGAACGCATACGGCCCGTCCGTATGCGTTCATCTGTGTTATCAGGAGAGCCTATGAAACACTTACAATTGCAGCCCCGGCTGCGCCTGCTGGCGGACATGGTCCCGGCAGGGGCGCACCTGGCGGATATCGGCACAGACCATGGCTACCTTCCGGTGTGGCTGATGCAGCAGGGGCGGATCGCCTCCGCCATCGCGGCGGACATCGGGCCGGAGCCCCTGGCCCACGCCCGGCGCACGGCGGCGGAATACGGCGCGGCCCTGGATCTGCGCCTGTGCGACGGTCTCCGGGGCATCGCTCCCCATGAGGCCGACACCCTGGTCATGGCCGGTATGGGCGGCGAGACGATCATACAGATCCTGACGGATAGCCCCTGGCCCCGGACCTCCGGCTGCACCCTGCTGCTCCAGCCCCAGACCAAGGTGGAGCTGCTGCGCCGCTGGCTTTCGGAAAACGGCTATGCCTGCCGGGACGAGCGGCTGGTGTGGGACAAGGGCAAGCTGTATGTGGTGCTGCAAATGGCGGCAGGGGAGGCCTTCACCCCAGAGGAGGCCCGGCTGTACGCCGGCTTTTGCCTGGAAAACGACCCTCTGTACGGCGACTATCTGGATGCACAGCTGCGGCGGCTGCGGCGGAGACTGGAGGGCCTGCACCGCAGCCGGGAAGACGCGGACTGCGGCACGCTGCCGGAGCTCATTGCCGCCCTGGAGAAGAAAAAGGAGGCGCTTTCATGATCACAGTACGGGATATTGAGCAGTTTTTGTACGACTGGGCGCCTCCGGACACGGCGGAGAGCTGGGACAACGTGGGCCTGCTGGTGGGCCGTCCGGACCGGCCGGTCCGACGGGTGCTGGTGGCGCTGGACGTAACGCCCGCCGTGGCGGCGGAGGCAGCGGAGCTGGGGGCGGACCTGATCGTGGCCCATCACCCGGTGATGAACGTCCGCTGGCATGAGCGGGAAATGCAGACCCTGCGGGACGATACCCGTCTGGGCGGTCTGCTGACCTGCCTGGTGCGGCAGGACCTGTCCGTCATCTGCATGCATACGAATCTGGACGCGGCGGAGGGCGGCGTCAACGACTGTCTGGCCCAAAAGCTGGGCCTTTCGGGCACCATTCCCCTGAACGAGCAAAAAATTGGCCGCATCGGCACACTTTCCTGCGAAATACCCCTTGAACAGTTCCTGCATGATGTGGTAAAATCATTAAGTTGCAGGGGCCTGCGCTACCGCGACGGCGGGCGGCCTGTGCACCGGGTGGCCGTAGGCGGCGGGGCCTGCGGCGAATACATCCCCCACGCGCTGGCCCAGGGCTGCGATACCTTTGTCACCAGCGACCTGCGCTACAACGACTTTTTGGATACCCGGGGCCTGAACCTCATCGACGCAGGGCACTTTCCCACGGAGGACGTGGTGTGCCCCGAGGTGGTGCACCGCCTGCAAAAAGCCTTTCCCGCCATCTGCGTCTCAAAATCGGCGGTCCACCGGGACGCCGTGCAATACTATATGATCGAAGGAGAGTAATCACATGTCCGGACATTCCAAGTGGCACAATATTCAGAAGACCAAGGGCGCGGCCGACGCCAAGCGCTCCGCCACCTTTACCAAGATCGCCAAGGAGATCATCGTGGCCGTCAAGCAGGGCGGCAGCGGCGACCCCGCCAATAACTCCCGCCTGGCCACCGTGGTGGCCAAGGCCAAGGCCGCCAATATGCCCAATGACAACATCAAGCGCACCATCGACAAGGCGCTGGGCTCCGGCAACACCGACAACTACGAGTCCGTCACCTACGAGGGCTACGGCCCCTGCGGCGTGGCCGTCATCGTGGAGGCCCTGACCGACAACCGCCAGCGCACCGCCCCCGAGATCCGCCACTACTTTGATAAGTACGGCAAGGGCATGGGCGCCCAGGGCTGCGTGTCCTGGTCCTTCGACCGCAAGGGCGTCATCGTCATCGACAACGAGGACGGCGAGCTGGACGAGGATACCGTCATGATGGACGCGCTGGACGCCGGTGCCGAGGATTTCTCCCCCGACGGCCCCGTGTTCGAGATCACCACCGATCCCGACAGCTTCAACGACGTGGTGAAGGCTCTGGAGGACAAGGGCTATACCTTCGAAAGCGCCGAGATCGAAATGGTGCCTCAGAATTACGTCACCATGACCAGCGAGGACGACGTCAAGAGCATGAACAAGCTCATCGACATGCTGGAGGATAACGAGGACGTGCAGAACGTCTGGCACAACTGGCAGCAGGACTGACAGCGCATAAAACGGAGCGTCCCGGAAAATACCGGGTGATCGTAAGACGGTTTCAGCCCCGGCAGTAATGTCTGCCGGGGCTGTTATTGCATATATTAAAGCCATATGATAGCTTTAAATAAAGCAATAAGTCGGAATGATAAGATAGGTAGGGTCTCACATGTCAACAATTCAGTTAAAGGCGATGACGCGAGAACTATGTCACGAACTGTACAAGCATTGGACGAATGATGCGTCTATCTATATGGATATGCACCTGTTTCAGCCCTATGTTTATGACGAAGCTGCGGTAAATCGTTATTTTGATATGAAAGGGCAGGACGCTTCACGCAGACTGTTTGCGATCATGCTTGGGGATAAAGCGATTGGGGAATTGCAATTGAAGCAGATCGACCATGATAAAAAAGAATGTTCCCTGAGTATCCATATGCAAAACAACGCAGTGAAGGGGAAAGGATACGGAACGCAGGCAGAACGTTTGGCGGTAAAAACCGCCTTTGACGAGTTGGGAATGGCTGCGGTAAACGCAGATACCACCAGGAAAAACACCCGGAGTCAGCATGTGCTGGAAAAGGTAGGCTTTCGCTCTGTCGGAGAAGATGAAACATTCAAATACTACCGTATCGAGCGGTAAACTCCAATTTGCCGAACTGATAAAAGCGCACT
>FR884061.1 GCA_000435975.1 Oscillibacter sp. CAG:241
CCATTGACTGTTTTATGAACACCCATCCAAGCCGGAGGTTTTGATTTCGGGGTAGTCCCAAACCCATTGGACAACCGACAATGCGTCATACTCACCTAAGTCTTCGCCCCATTGCGGTTTGCTTCCTTCTCTTCCCGCTTCACGCGCCAGACGGCAAGTGTGCGCACAAGCAAAACATTGACCAGCGCCAAACGCCCATAGCTGTACAGAACGCTGAGGAAGGAATAAAGGGAGAAATCGCTGTCGTTGTGCAGATTATCTCTCCACAGCGGCATGATGCCGCAGCTCATCAAAAGCGGAAGCACAACCAGCGCAGCAAGCCATCCGGCAATAAGCCATGTGACCTCTTTTTTCGTCGCGGGCAGCCGAAGCGTCCGGTAGGAGCGCATCGTGCAGACGATCATCAGGACCATGACGAGGAACTGCGCCCACGCGATGGCAAGGCGCACATAGTTCAGCTCCGCCGTCCAGAAGCGCGTCACGAAGATGGCCATCCATGAAAGACCGGTCGCACAGCGAAGGTATAAATCCACGCAGAGATAGACCGCCCAGCCGCAGTAGAGACCAGTGTGCCGCTTCACCGCAAGGAAGATGATGCCGCAGATGAGAAACGGTAACGCGAACATCAGTCCCGTCAGCAGATCACCGGTGAGCAGCAGCCAGAGAACCAAAATGACCGCACCGGTACACAATAAAGCTGTTCCGGCGATGGTATGGCGCTTTTCCCGCTTGGGTGCCGCCTGGGGTGCAGAGGACGCAGGCACAGATTCTGTCTCCGGCGCGTCTTCGCCGCGCACCAGCTGGTCAAGTGTCACGCCGAAAAGCTCCGAGAGCTTTATGAGCTTTTCCAGTTCGGGGATCGAGGTGTCGGTCTCCCATTTGGAAATGCTCTGGCGCGAGATGCCCAGTGCGTCGGCAAGGTCGCCCTGCGACCAGTCTTTCTGTGTGCGCAGGCGTGCGATATTCTCTCCAAGTGTCATGGGGGGATCCTCCTTCGCAGATTTTCTGTGTTCAGTTTACCAAATGGGGCACGAAAAGTCCACCAAGCGGGGTTGAAAAGTTAGCAACCAGCGGTTGCACCTCATCAAAGGGACTGTGAAATAGTCGTTTGATGCAAAAACGGATTGCCGCGGCCAGTCTGCGGACTGGTCGCCCAATGACAAATTTTTATGCTCTCTTTGCTTCAGCGTCAGGTCGTCGCTATCGGTGGCGATGATCGGCACCGGCAGCGGAGAAAATCAGAATTTTTCTCCGGAAGCTTCACGTATAAAGAATACATCCTGTATGAATATGCCTATATGATAACATCTTGTATTGGAAATAGCAACTCCCGTCTCTCCCCGCCCCTTGCAAATCCCGGGCAAATAGGATATACTGACCTTGAAATTCAAACAAAGGAGCATGCATTATGGTCGTTTTGAATCATCTGGAGCCCCAGCGTGTCTTTCACTTCTTCGAGGAGCTGTGCGCCATTCCCCACGGTTCCGGCAACACCAAGGCCGTCAGCGACTGGCTGGTGGACTTTGCCAAGGCCCGGGGCCTGCGGTATGTCCAGGATCAGCTGAACAATGTGGTGATCTTCCAGGATGCCGCCCCCGGCTATGAGTCGGCGGAGCCGGTGATCCTCCAGGGTCACATGGACATGGTCTGCGAAAAGGAGCCCGGCTGCACCAAGGACATGGCTGTCGAGGGCCTGGACCTGGTGCTGGAGGGCGACACCGTTTCCGCCAAGGGCACCACCCTGGGCGGCGACGACGGCATCGCCGTGGCCATGGCCTTGGCCATCCTGGACGATACCTCCCTGTCCCACCCGGCCATCGAGGCCATCTTCACCGTGGACGAGGAAACCGGCATGTACGGCGCCGAGGGGCTGGACGTCTCCGTGCTGAAGGGCCGCCGGATGCTGAATATGGACTCCGAGGACGAGGGAGTTTTCACCGTCAGCTGTGCCGGCGGCGCCCGGGCTGACTGCTGCCTGCCCATCCGCCGCCAGCAGTTCGGCGCCCCGGTGCAGGAGATCGCCGTCACCGGCCTGGTGGGCGGTCACTCCGGCGCGGAGATCGACAAGGGCCGCGCCAACAGCAGCATGCTGCTGGGCCGGGTCCTGTGCGCCCTGGAGCAGAAAACGCCCCTGCGGGTGATCTCCGTCAGCGGCGGCCTGAAGGACAATGCCATCCCCACCGCCTCCGTGGCCCTGGTGGCCGCCGACGCCGGCGCCGTCCAGGCCGTCTGCGCCGAAATGGACGCCGCCTTCAAAAAGGAATACCGGGTCAACGACCCCGCCATCACCGTTTCCGCCCGTCCGGCGGAGTCCTCTCTGCTGCCCATGGACGAGGCCTCCAGCCGCAGCGCCGTGTGCCTGCTTGCCTGCCTGCCCAACGGCATTCAGGCCATGAGCGCCGACATGCCCGGCCTGGTCCAGACCTCTCTGAATCTGGGCATCCTCACCACCGGTGACGATGCGGTCCACGCCTCCTTCAGCGTCCGCAGCAGCGTCGCCACCCAGAAGCAGATGCTCATCGACCGCCTCCGCTGCCTGACGGAAAGCCTGGGCGGCTCCGTCAGCACCCACGGCGAATACCCCGGCTGGGAGTTCATGCCCCAGTCCCCCCTGCGGGACCTGATGGTCCAGGTGTTCACCGACCAGTACGGCTACGCCCCCAAGGTGGAGGCCATCCACGCCGGTCTGGAGTGCGGCCTGTTCTCCGCCAAGCTGCCGGGTCTGGACTGCGTGTCCTTCGGCCCCGACCTGAAGGAGATCCACACCTTCCGGGAGTCCCTGTCCGTGTCCTCCGTGCAGCGGGTATACGCCATGGTGGTGGAAACGCTGAAGCGCATGCACTGACCCGCCCTTGTCCCGGCCTGTCCCGGCGCTTTACCGGGACAGGAGCGGGACATCCCGCCGTGTATCGGGACAATTTTTACGATATTTGAGGTAATATTATGTTCTCTATCTGGTGGCCCGCATACGTCTTTCCGTGTATCATGGTGCTATGCGGCCTTGCGGGGCGGCTGCTGCCGGGCCGCAAGTACCGCAGCCCCCTGGGTCCGCTGACGAAAGAACGCCAGGAATTTGCCGACCGTCTGCTGCTGAAGCTGCTGTGGCAGTTCGGCCTTGCCTTTGCGGCCCTGTCGTTTATGATCATGCGTTCCGTGCGGTTGATGGGAAGCAGCGGCCAGCAGATCCTGCTGTACATTGCCATTATTCTGCAAATAATCGGGGCATTTGCCTTGATTTTGCCGGTGGAACGCAATATGAAGGTATATTTTGACGAACAGGAGGACGAATGATGGGCATCACCGAGCTGGCTCCGGCCAAGCTGAACCTGACCCTGGACGTGGGAGCCCGCCGCCCGGACGGGTACCACGACATTACCTCCATCATGCAGAGCGCCGCCCTGTATGACGTTGTGGCGCTGGATTTCTCCGAAGCAGGCGGTATTGCGATAGAATGCCCGGGCACGGATCTGCCCACCGGCCCCGACAACCTGGCCTGGAAAGCGGCAGATGTCTTTTTCCGGGAGACGAATATCCCCCGCACAGGGATTTCTATCCGATTGGAAAAAAAAATCCCCTCCCAGGCCGGTCTTGGCGGCGGCAGCAGCGACGCAGCCGCCGTGCTGCGGGGAATGCGTCGTTTGTTTCATGCGGATGTGTCCGATGAGTCGTTAGAAGCCATGGCCGCCCGGGTGGGCAGCGATGTTCCCTACTGCATCCGGGGCGGTACGGCTCTGGCCCAGGGCCGGGGCGAACGGCTTACCGTTCTTCCGGCACTGCCTATGTGCTGGTTCGTTATCGTGAAGCCCCCGGTGGCCAACTCTACCGCCGCCATGTATCGGAAGCTGGACGAAATTTCCATCTCTGAACGCCCAGATTCCGATAAAATGGTGGACGCACTGAAAAACGGCGACCTGGCACAAATCTGCCGCCTGGTGGGGAATGTATTTGAACAGGCCCTGCCGCCGGACAGTGAGGTTTTCGCCATCCGCCGCCAGCTTTCGGAGCTGGGTGCCGACGCAGCGTGTATGACTGGCTCCGGCTCGGCGGTCATGGGCCTGTTCCGCCAGGAGGAAACCGCCCGTCTGGCGGCCCGGGAGCTGCAAAAGGCCTATCCCCTGACCTTTTTTGCCCCCCGGCTGTAAATCCCGGTATAAAAATAAAAAACGCCGTCTAAACTGTAGGAAACCAAAGAAAAATCTACAGTCTGGACGGTGTTTACTTATGAAAAATGCGAAAAATACAAGACTCCACGTCTGGGAGCTGGCGCTGCTGCTGGCATTGGCCGCCGCCATTCTGTGGGGCGCGGCGTCCCTGAGCCGCCAGGAGAACCTGGGGCGAAAGGTCATCCGGCTCCATGTGATCGCCAATTCCGACAGCCCGGAGGATCAGGCCCTGAAGCTGCGGGTCCGGGACCGGGTGCTGGCCCGGGCCCAGGAGCTCCTGGAGCAGTCGGCGGACATGGCCCAGGCCCGGGAGGTCCTGACCTCCGCCCTGCCGGAGCTGACCCGGGAAGCCCAACAGGTCCTGGCGGCGGCGGGCTGCGGCGACGGCGTCCGGGCCCGGCTGGAACCGGCGGAATTCCCCACCAAGGACTATGACGGCTTCTCTCTGCCCGCCGGGAAATACCTGGCCCTGCGGGTCATCATCGGGGAGGGCCGGGGACAGAACTGGTGGTGCGTGGTGTTTCCGCCGCTGTGCACCGCCGCCGCCTGCGATTGGCAGGACGCCGGACGGGACGCCGGGCTGGCGGAGGACGACCTGTCCCTGATGGCGGAGGAGGACCAGGGCTATCAGCTCCGGTTCCGGTCCGTGGAGCTGTGGGAAAAGCTGCGCCAATGGCTGGGAAAATAAGCGAAATCCTGAACAAGGCCCGCAGGCTTTTGCCTGCGGGCCTTGTTCGCTTGTCAAAAAGCGGGATCGTCTCCGCCTTCGGAAAGGAAGATAGTTACGAAAGAAACCCATCAGGGGTGTCTTTCGTTTTCAATCACCGCATTTTCAGGACTTTCATGAAAGTTTTGAAAATGCTTTTCAGCTTGTCAAAAAAGGGCGGCGCACTTTTTCGACAAGCTGAAGGTCATTCTGCGAAAATTTCTCCCGCCAGGCTCAGCACGGCCCGGCCGCCTACCCGAACGGCGGCGTTTCCGTTCTGCACCGTCAGGCGGCTGCGGATTTCCGAGGGGCGGCGCATATGCTCCCCCTGGAGGAACACGTTTTCCCGGTCCGGCTGCACCAGGCCGCAGCGGTACAGATAATACGTCAGGGCTCCGTTGGAGGTGCCGGTGGCGCACTCCTCCGGAATGTCATACAGCGGGGCGAAATTGCTGCACCAGGCGGTGCAGGTGTCGTCCCCCAGGCAGAACATGTGCACCCCCGTGACCTTCTGCCGCCGGGACAGCTCCGCCACCAGCGTCTCGTTCTGCCGGGCCCGCAGCAGCGTCTCCCGGTCCCGCACCGGCATCATGATATCCGCCAGGCCCGTGGACACGATCTGGGGCGTCAGGTCCCGGGGCCGGTCCGCACCGGTCAGGCCGAAGGCCAGGTACAGGGGTTCCCACTCCACCCGGGTCAGCTCCCCCAGCCACCGGGGCGGGGCCATGTCCATCCACACCACGTCGCCGTCCACGGAGATCTGCAGCTCCCCGGCCTTGGTGCGGGCAATGTGGCGTCCGTCGGACAGCCGCCCCAGCCGCCGCAGCAGGGCAAAGGCGGCAATGGTGGCGTGGCCGCACAGCTCCACCTCTCCTGCCGGGGTGAAATAGCGCAGGTCCACGCTGCCGTCCTCTTGCGGGCGGACGAAGGCCGTCTCCGAATGCTTCATCTCGGCGGCGATCAGGCGCATGGTCTCGTCGCTGACGTCCCCCTCCGGCAGGGCTACCCCTGCCTGGTTGCCGCCAAACAGCTTGGCGGCGAATGCATCCATGACATATATTTTCACGGCAAAAACCTCCCCAAACTCTCTTTTTATTTATTATACTAAACTCTGCGCCGGTTTTCAAGCGTCCCGGGACTTGACTGGCTGGAAAATTTCGGATATAATGGCAGTAGAATTTGCGGTACGCCGCTGAAAGGAAAGGAAAATCATCCAAAATGCTGAACAAGCGCAGTCTGCTCTCCCAGTTCCTCCACTTCTCCGCCGCCACGGTGGCCTCTCTGATGGTGTTCTCCCTGTACTCCATTGTAGACGGCCTGTTCGTGGCCAAGGGCGTGGGCGAATACGCCATGAGCGCTGTCAATCTGGCCGTTCCCTTTATGAATGTCATGTTCTCCATTGCCGTGCTGTTCGCCGTGGGCACCAGCACCATCATCGCCATCTATCTGGGCGAGGGCCGCCGGGAAAACGCCAACCGTCTGTTTTCCCAGAATCTGGCGGTGCTGGTGGTTATCGGCCTGGTGATCACCGGGCTGGTGCTGGTGTTTCTGGAGCCCTTCGCCATGCTGCTGGGCGCCAAGGACGTAACGCTGGAGTACACCAAGGACTATTTGCGGGGACTGGCGCCCTTCGCCGTGTGCTTCATCGTGTCGTACAACATGGAGATCCTGGTGAAAACCGACGGACGGCCTACCCTGGCCATCATCACGGTGATCACCGGTTGCCTGACCAACTGTGTGCTGGACTATGTGGCCATCTTCGTGCTGGACTGGGGCGCCTGGGGCGCGGCCTTTGCCACGGGTCTTTCCCAGCTGCTGACCTGCGTCATGTATCTGACCCACTTTCTGGGAAAGCACACCACCTTCCACCTGGTGCGCTTCCGGCCGGACCGGCATATTTACCGCCGGCTGCTGCCCATCGGCGTGGCCGACGGGGCCACGGAGCTGTGCAACGGCCTGATGATCTTCCTGTTCAACCGCACCATCCTGCGCTGCATCGGCCAGGACGGTCTGGTGAGCTATACCATCATTGCTTACATCAATACACTGATCCTGAACATCATGCTGGGCGTGTCCCAGGGGTCTCAGCCGCTGGTCAGCTATCACTACGGGCAGCGGGACCGGAAGGGCTGCCGCCGCCTGCTGCAATACGGCCTGGTGACGCTGGCGGGTATGACGGTGCTATGCTTCGGCGCGGTGCAGCTGTTCGCCCCGCAGATCGTCCACATCTTCCTGGGCGACAACAACGCCGCTCTCAGCGACGTGTCCGTGGGCGCTCTGCGGCGGTACGGCCTGTGCTATCTGCTGGTTGGCTTCAACGTGCTGATGGGCGGATTCCTGACGGCGGTGGAGCAGCCCCGTCCGGCTATCTGCATCTCCACCGGCCGGGGGCTGGTGCTGCAGGCCGGAGCCCTGCTGGCGCTGGCCGCCCTGTGGGGCGGCGAGGCCATCTGGTTTGCACCGGTGATCTCCGAGGCGGTGTGCCTGGTCATGGCGCTGGCGTTCATGGTACGCTTCTGGAAATCCAACCGGACGCTGGCTGCGGCGTGATACAATTTATCAAATGAGCGAGGCCGCCGGGAAAATATCCTCCCGGCGGCCTCTTTTGTTGCATTTGCAGCTGCAAACTGTCTTGTCATACTATATATTGTAGGTGACAGAGGGGTCAATACTCCCATATCTTGTGTCCATTGTACAGAATGGACAAAATATCCCGGGGATTTTCGTCAGGCATTTTCCCCATATTTAGGGCTTTGGGCTTGCATCAGCACAGGATATGGTATATGATTAAGAGGCTGATTGACCGCTGCCCATTGAGGCAGCTTTTCCTGTGGAGAGAGAAAAATCTGAGGAGAGGGAGGACGTTACACATGAAGATCATCAAGCGCAACGGAGCGGAGGTTGCTTTTGACATTCAGAAGATCGAGCGGGCCATCACCAAGGCCAACAACTCTGTGACCGAGGCGGACCGCATGACTCCCGTGCAGATCGGGCGCATCGCCGAGTCCGTGGAGCTGCAGTGCCAGAAGATGAACCGCGCTCCCACGGTGGAGGAGATCCAGGATATGGTGGAGCACCACATCATGGCCCACGGGGCCTTTGAGGTGGCCAAGCACTACATCACCTACCGCTATACCCGGTCCCTGGTGCGCAGGGCCAACACCACCGACGACAAGATCCTCTCCCTCATCGAGTGCAACAATGAGGAGGCCAAGCAGGAGAACTCCAATAAGAATCCCGTGGTGAACTCCACCCAGCGGGATTATATGGCCGGCGAGGTGTCCCGGGATATCACCAACCGTCTGTTGCTGCCCCAGGATATTGTGGAGGCCCATGAGGAGGGCATCATCCATTTCCACGACACCGACTATTTCGCCCAGCATATGCACAACTGCGACCTGGTGAACCTGGAGGACATGCTGCAAAACGGCACCGTTATCACCGGCACCATGATCGAAAAGCCCCATTCCTTCGCCACCGCCTGCAACATCGCCACCCAGATCGTGGCCCAGGTGGCTTCCAACCAGTATGGCGGCCAGTCCATCAGCCTGACCCACCTGGCCCCCTTTGTGGAGGTCAGCCGCCAGAAGATCCGCCGCATCGTCCTGGCGGAGATGGCATCCATCGGCGTGGATCCCGGCGAGGAGAAGATCCATGAACTGGTGGAGGCCCGTCTGCGGGAGGAGATCCGCCGGGGCGTGCAGACCATCCAGTATCAGGTGGTGACCCTGCTGACCACCAACGGACAGGCCCCCTTCATCACCGTGTTCATGTACCTGAACGAGGCCCGGGACGAGCGGGAGAAGAAGGACCTGGCCATGATCATCGAGGAGATGCTCCTTCAGCGCTATCAGGGCGTGAAGAATGAGCAGGGCGTGTGGGTGACCCCCGCCTTCCCCAAGCTGATCTATACCCTGGAGGAGGACAACATCCATGAGGACTCCCCCTATTGGTACCTGACGGAGCTGGCCGCCAAATGCACCGCCCGCCGCATGGTGCCGGACTATATCTCCGAAAAGAAGATGAAGGAGCTCAAGGGCGACGTGTACACCTGCATGGGGTGCCGCTCCTTCCTGACCCCGGACCGTTTTACCGACGCCGGGATCGGCAACGTTGCCAACGCCGGGAACTACGAGCCCGGCAAGCACAAATACTATGGCCGGTTCAATCAGGGCGTGGTCACCATCAATCTGCCGGACGTGGCCCTGTCCTCCGGCGGAAATATGGACAGGTTCTGGCAGATCTTCGAGGAGCGGCTGGAGCTGTGCCACCGGGCGCTGCGGTGCCGCCACGAGCGTCTGCTGGGCACCACGTCGGACGCCGCCCCCATCCTGTGGCAATACGGCGCGCTGGCCCGGCTGAAAAAGGGCGAAACCATCGACAAGCTGCTGTATAACGGCTATTCCACCATCTCCCTGGGCTATGCGGGCCTGTATGAGTGCGTGAAATACATGACCGGCAAGAGTCACACGGACCCCGCCGCCACCCCCTTCGCCCTGGACATCATGCAGAAGATGAACGACAAGTGCAAGGAGTGGAAAACCGCCGAGAACATCGACTATTCCCTGTACGGCACGCCTCTGGAGTCCACCACCTATAAGTTTGCCAAGTGCCTGCAAAAGCGCTTCGGCGTCATCAAGGGCATCACCGACAAGGGCTATATCACCAACAGCTATCATGTCAATGTCACCGAGGAGATCGACGCCTTCACCAAGCTGGAGTTTGAGGCCCAGTTCCAGCACCTGTCCCCCGGCGGCGCCATCAGCTATGTGGAGGTGCCGGACATGCAGAACAACATCCCTGCGGTGCTGGAGGTCATGAAGTTCATTTATGACCACATCATCTACGCCGAGCTGAACACCAAAAGCGACTATTGCCAGGTCTGCGGCTGGGACGGTGAGATCCAGATCGTGGAGGAGGACGGCAAGCTCATCTGGAAGTGTCCCCAGTGCGGCAATACCGACCAGGACAAGATGAACGTGGCCCGCCGCACCTGCGGCTATATCGGGACCCAGTTCTGGAATCAAGGCCGGACCCAGGAGATCAAGGACCGGGTGCTGCACCTGTAAGAGGTTCCCGCTTCGGTCGCTGTTTGGTAGTATATATTACCCAAAAGGAGCAATATCGTGTACTATGGCAACCTGAAAAAATGTGATATTGCCAACGGCATTGGGGTGCGGGTGACGCTGTTTGTGTCCGGCTGCACCAACCACTGCCCCGACTGCTTCCAGCCCCAGACCTGGGACTTCCACTTCGGCAGGCCCTTCACCGCCGACACGGAGCGGGAGATTTTCGCCGAGCTGGACAAGTCCTATGTGGACGGGCTGACGGTGCTGGGGGGCGAGCCCTTCGAGCCGGAAAACCAGAGGGACCTGCTGCCCTTTCTGCGGGAGGTCCGGCGGCGGTACCCGGGAAAGACCATCTGGTGCTTCACCGGCTTCCGGCTGGAGGATGAGCTGCTGCGGGAGGGGTCCCATCCCCGGTGTGCCGTGACGGACGACCTGCTCTCCTGCATCGACGTGCTGGTGGACGGACGGTTCGTGGCGGCGGAAAAGGACATCAGTCTGCAATTCCGGGGCAGCCGGAACCAGCGGGTGCTGGACCTGCCGAAAACCCTGGCCGCCGGGCAGCCGGTGATCTGGGAAAAGCTGAAAAAATGACAAGAGCATGCCCTGGGCGTTGTGCCCAGGGCATGTTTGAACTTGTCAAAAAAGGCGGCGCCTTTTTTGACAAAAGAGATTTCGCTCCGACCCGCGCG
>FR884062.1 GCA_000435975.1 Oscillibacter sp. CAG:241
CGTCCGCTGCCGCCGGGCCGGGATGCCGCCGGGGTGCGGCCCCCGGCCTTTGCCGCCGCCTTTGTCCGATCCGTCCGGGATGCCGCCGGGGCCATGGTGCAGATCTGCGGCTTTGTGGTGTTTTTCCTGGCGGCGCTGCGGCTGACGGCACGGCTGACGGGGCTGTCCCACCCGCTGCTGTCCGGGGCGGTGGAGCTGACCCAGGGGATCCTGGCCCTGCCCGCCACGCCCACGGGCTTCGTGTGGGCGGCGGCGCTGCTGGGATGGGGCGGCCTGTCGGTTCACGGGCAGTCTGCCGCCGTGCTGTCCGGCACGGATCTGCCTCTGGGGCCGTATCTGGCTGCCAAGGCAGCCCAGGCTGCTCTGTCTGCCCTGCTGGCCTGGCCTGTGAGCCGGTATCTGTGGGGATAGGGCGGGGGGGGCGTTCTTGTTTTCCGGCCCCGCGCATACAGTGAAGAAAAAAACAGGGGAGGGGCTTATGATGAAAAAATGGCTCGGGGGCGCAATGCTCCTGCTGATGCTGCTGGCGCTGTGGCCGGGAAGGACCTGGGGCGTGGAGCTGCCGGTGCAGGCGGAGGCGGCGCTGCTGATGGAGAAGGAAACGGGGCAGGTGCTGTACGCCAAAAATGAGCACCAGGCTATGGAGCCAGCCAGCGTCACCAAGGTCATGACCCTGCTGCTGGTGATGGAGGCCATCGACAGCGGGACCCTGTCCTATGACGATACCGTCACCGTCAGCGCCTATGCCGCCTCCATGGGAGGCAGCCAGATCTTCCTGTCCGAGGGGGAGAGCATCACGGTGGAGGACCTGCTGAAGGGGGTGTGCGTGTCCAGCGGCAACGACGCCGCCGTGGCCCTGGCGGAAAAGACGGCGGGGGTCACGGAGCTGTTTGTGGAGCGGATGAACAACCGGGCCCGGGAGCTGGGGATGCAGGACACCCATTTCGTCAACTGCACCGGCCTTCCGGCGGAGGGGCACGTTACCAGCGCCTGGGACATCGCCGTGATGTCCCGGGAGCTGATCGTGAATCACCCGGACATCCGGCGGTTTACCACCATCTGGATGGACACCCTGCGGGACGGACAGTTTCAGCTGTCCAACACCAACAAGCTCATCCGGTTTTACCAGGGAGCTACGGGGCTGAAAACCGGCTCCACGGACTCCGCCAGATACTGCATCTCCGCCACGGCGGAGCGGGAGGGCATGGAGCTGATCGCCGTGGTGCTGAAATCCCCCTCGGGGCAGCAGCGGTTCGAGGACGCCAAAGCCCTGCTGAACTACGGGTTCTCCACCTACGGCCTGGTGCATGCGTCTCCGGAGGAGCCGCTGCCGCCGGTGCCGGTGCAGCTGGGGGCCCAGGGAACGGTGCAGCCCCGGGTGGACCCGGCGGAGGGCCTGCTGCTGGCGGAAAAATCCCGGCTTCAGGGGCTGGAGCAGACCGTGACCCTGCCGGAGTCTGCGGAGGCCCCGGTGCGGCAGGGAGACGTGCTGGGTACGCTGACGGTGACCCAGAACGGGGAGACGGTGCTGGAGGTCCCCATCCGGGCGGCGGAGACCGTGGAAAAGCTGACCTTCGGGCAGATGCTGCTGCGCCTGGCCCGGACCATGTGCTTCTGCGGGTGATCCTTGGCGGAAGCTGAACTTGCGGGCAGACAGGGCTATGCTATAATAAAGGCAAATCCACATACAGGAAACGGCGGTGCATGAAGCCTTGAAAAATATTCTTCAATATCTGACCCCGGAGATCCTGGCCTGGGAGAGCGGCAATATCCGGGAGGTCCGGCCCCTGGGCAGCGCTCTGTGCCTGCCGGACGGGCGGGAGTGGTACGCCTTCGGCTTTACCCGGAATGCGTATGACGGCAGTCTCAGCCTGCTGATGGCGTCCTCCCAAAGGGAGTGCGGAGAATGGGCGCGGGCCAACAGTCCGGTGGCTATCCGCTTCGGCGCGCAGCGGTATCTTATCGATGGGACCGGCTATGAGATGTTCGATGGCAGCAACGATCAGCTGTTCCGGCTGTCACTGCTGCTGCGGGACCGCCCGTCCATGCCGGACTGGCTGAGAAGCACGCCGCTGTCCCGGCTCCTGATGGTGGACGCCCGGGTGGACCGGGCCCCGGAGCGCATCCCCGGCGGTCCGGCGGAGCTGCTGCTGCGGGATGGGCGCGGCTGGGACCTGACCGCGCCCCGGGCAGAGCTGCGGACTATGTGATCGGATAAGATTTTCACCGTTTCGACGGGTATCCCCTTGTATTTTCCCGGGAAAAGCGGTAAGATACGAGATGATGGATAAATCCGATACACATAGGAGGTAATCTCTATGATCCAGGTGGACCTGACCCACATGCGGCATTTTATCGCGCTGCCCTATGAGGCGGCGCTGGCGCCCCGGCTGCGCATTGCCCACAATCATTTGCAGAAGAGCGACGGCCCCGGCGGCGAGTTCACCGGCTGGGTGCGCCTGCCCCAGGAATACGACCGGGAGGAGTTCGCCCGCATCCAGGCAGCGGCCCGGCGCATCCAGAGCGATTCCCAGGCCCTGGTGGTCATCGGCATCGGCGGGTCCTATCTGGGGGCCCGGGGCGTTATCGAGTGCCTGTGCTCCCCCAACTATAATCTGAAGCGGAAGAACACGCCCAACATCTATTTCGTGGGCAACGGCCTGTCCGACCGGCAGCTGCGGGAGACGATGGAGCTGCTGGAGGGGGTGGACTTCTCCGTGAACGTCATCTCCAAGTCCGGCACCACCACGGAGCCCGCCGTGGCCTTCCGGTTCTTCCGGGAGCTGCTGGAGAAGAAATACGGCCCGGAGGGGGCGGCAAAGCGCATTTACGCCACCACCGACCGGCACAAGGGCGCGCTGAAAGCCCTGGCCGTCCAGGCCGGGTATGAGAGCTTTGTGGTGCCCGATGACATCGGCGGACGATACAGCGTGCTCACCGCCGTGGGCCTGCTGCCCATCGCCGTGGCCGGAGTGGATATTCAGGCGCTGATGCAGGGCGCGGCCCGGATGCAGGAGGCCTGCACCGCCGGGGATATGGAGCAGAATCCCGCCTGGCAGTATGCCGGAGCCCGGTATCAGCTCTATCGCGCCGGGAAGAAGATCGAGGTTCTGGCGGCCTATGAGCCTGCCTTCCGGTTTATGTCCGAGTGGTGGAAGCAGCTGTACGGCGAGTCCGAGGGCAAGGAGAGCAAGGGGCTTTTCCCCGCCAGCGTGGAATTTACCGCCGACCTGCACTCCATGGGGCAGTATATCCAGCAGGGCGAGCGGCACCTGTTTGAAACGGTGGTGCGCTTTGACCCGGAGGCAGGGGAGAGCGCGGTACCCTTCGACGCCGCCGACGGCGACGGGCTGAACTTCCTGGCCGGAAAAACCATGGACTTTATCCGCACCCAGGCCATGGACGGCACCCTGCTGGCCCACGAGGAGGGCGGCGTGCCCAACATCATTCTGCGCTGCGAGGCACTGGACGCAGACACCCTGGGGCAGCTGATCTACTTCTTCGAATACGCCTGCGGCCTGTCCGGCTATCTGCTGGACGTGAACCCCTTCGATCAGCCCGGCGTGGAGGCCTATAAGAAGAATATGTTCGCCCTGCTGGGAAAGCCCGGCTATGAGGACATGGGCAAGGCCCTGCGGGAAAAGCTGGGCCGGTAAAAAACCGTATATTTTCCCATTGCCATTTCCGTCGAGTTATGGTATGGTATACATATATGCAAAAGGAGTGATCTCTTATGGTTAGATTGATTATGGGCGACAACGGCGCAGGCAAGACCAAGCAGCTCATCGAGCTGGTTCATGCCTCCGTGGCCGAGGAGGGCGGCTGTGTCGTCTGCATCGAGCCCGGCGCTGATATGACGTACGATATCAAGTCCAGCGTGCGTCTGGTCAATGCTGGTGAATACCACCTGGATTCTTTTGAGTGCCTGCGGGGCTTCATCAGCGGTCTGTATGCGGGCAATTACGATATTTCCCACGTCTATGTGGACAACCTCTGCAAGATCGTACATAGCGAGGACTTCACCGCCGTGGAAAAGTTCCTGTGCTGGCTGGACAAGTTCAGCGACGCCAACACCGTGAAGTTCACCGTGACCCTTACCGCCGACGCTTCCGTGGCTACTGATGGCATGCGCAAGTATCTGTAAGCCAAAAGAGCCTGTAACACCTGTAACAGCTGAAAAATCCCTTGACCGGCACGGTCAAGGGATTTTTTGCGCGTGTGGGTATCTGCTTGTCAGTCCTCGATGACGCCGCCGCCCAGCACCTGATCCCCGTCGTACAGCACCACGGCCTGGCCGGCGGTGACGGCCCGCTGGGGCCGGTCAAAGACTACCTCTATCCGCTGCCCCTCCAGGGGGGTGACCGTGGCCTCCGCCTCCGTCTGGCTGTACCGGGTTTTGGCGGTAACCCGGATGGGGCCCGCCGGGGCCTGCCCGGCAATCCAGTTCACCCGGCAGGCAGTGAGGCGGCCGGTGAACAGATCCTCGTTGTCGCCCAGAAGGATGGTGTTGTCCGCGGCGTTTTTCCGCACCACATACACATGCTTCCCGGCGGACACCCCCAGGCCCTTGCGCTGGCCGGTGGTGTAGCAGGGAAGGCCCTTGTGGCGGCCCAGCACATGACCGTCCTGGTCCACAAAGTCCCCGGGCTCCATAGTCACATGGCCATACTCCCGCAGAAACTCCGCATAATCCCCGTCGGGGACGAAGCAGATATCCTGGCTGTCCGCCTTGTCGGCGTTCAGCAGCCCCGCCTGACGGGCACTGTCGCGGATGGCGGGCTTGTCATAGTTCCCCACCGGCAGCAGCAGATGGGCCAGCTGGTGCTGGGTCAGCTGATAGAGCACATAGCTCTGGTCCTTGCGCCGGTCCCGGCCCCGCAGCAGACGGTACAGTCCGGTGTCCGGGTCCCGGTCCACCCGGGCATAGTGCCCGGTGGCGATATAGTCATACCCCAGCACCAGAGCCCGGTCCAGCAGGGCCCCGAACTTCAGGCAGCGGTTGCAGTCGATGCAGGGATTCGGCGTGTGCCCGGCGCAGTATTCCGCCACAAAGCGGTCCATGACCTCCCGGGCGAAGCGCTCCGTTTCGTTGAACACATAGAATTTCATGCCCAGCCGGTAGGCCACGGACCGCGCATCGTCCGCATCGTCGGCAGAGCAGCAGGTCCCCGCCTTCTCCCCGTTATACAGCCGCAGCATGGCTCCGTCGCAGTCGTACCCCTGCTGCCGCAGCAGCAGCGCCGCGGCGCTGCTGTCCACGCCGCCGGACATGGCCACCAATACGCGTTTTCCTTCCACGCCAGACCTCCTGTGCATAAATCCGGTAAAACCGGGAAAAATTACTCAATATAGTTTTTGGTGAACGCCTGATACGGCAGGGCGTCCGCCAGCTCCACCAGCGTGGGGTTGAAGCCGCCGGCATAGTGGAACGGCATGTCCCGCACCAGGGTCACGCCGCTGCGGCGGTCCGGCAGGCGCACCGTCACCGTGGTGCCCTGCCCCTCCCGGGATGACACCACAAGGCTGCCGCCGTGGCCCTGGGCAATGCGGCGGCACAGAGGCAGACCCAGCCCCAGGCCGTGGGCCGGCAGGTCCATATTGCTGTGCTGCCACCGGTCAAACAGCTGGGCCTGTTTGTCCTGCGGAATGCCGGAGCCGCTGTCCTTCACCGACAGCAGCACGCAGCCCTGGCCGGAGCGCAGGCACACGTCCACGGTCCCGCCCCGGGGAGTGAATTTCATGGCGTTGGATACCAGGTTCCAGAACAGCCGGGCCAGATACTCCCGGTTGACAGCCACGGTGTGGGCCCGTTCCGGGCAGGTAAAGGTCAGCCGCAGCTCCATCAGCTGGGCCAGGGCCTCCCCCTGGCGGCACAGACCGTCCAGAAAGCGCACCAGCTCCACATTTTCCGTATCCAGAGGCTTTTCCTCTGCCAGCATAGGCGCGTCGGACAGATTGTTCACCACCCGCAGGATGCGGTAATAGCTCTGGCACAGAATGGCGGCACTGCGGTCGGTGTCGGTGCTGGCGTCCCGCGCCTGCTCCGGGGCAAGGCGTCCCAAAGCTGCGTGGATGTTGGCCAGAGAGCCCCGCAGCTGCGTGGCGATGCCCGGCAGGATCTCCCGGAGCATTTGCTTTTCCGTTTCGCTGTACTCCATATGATACAGCCTCCTTCCCCTGTATACGATTCCGGGAAGGCATAGGACTTATCCCCGGAATGATCTGGCTGTCATGTGAGTTTATACCATACTATATCAAACGCAAAGGAAAAACACAAGATATTTGTCGCAACCTGCTAAAAGATAAAAAAATTTGCAAGCGGGTATTGCATTTTCCAGAATTCTCGCATATAATACTAAACGTACCATATGTTTGATATATTCCATCACAGAGAGGAAGCTGTATTTATGAGCATCAAAGTCGGTATCAATGGTTTTGGTCGTATTGGCCGCATGGTCCTGCGGTGCAGCCTGCACCACCCCGAGATCGAGATCGTGGGCATCAACGACCTGTGTCCCGCTGATTACCTTGCCTATATGCTGAAGTATGACACCATGCACGGTAAGATCGACGCCCAGGTGTCCTCCAGCGAGAACGCCATCATTGTGGATGGCCGTTCCATCCCCGTGTTCGCCGAGCGCGACCCCGCCAACCTGCCCTGGAAGGAGATCGGCGCGGAGTACGTCATCGAGTCCACCGGCCTGTTCCTGACCAAGGACAAGGCCAAGGGCCACATCGAGGCCGGCGCCAAGCACGTGGTCATGTCCGCCCCCTCCAAGGACGACACCCCCATGTTTGTTATGGGCGTGAACCAGGACACCTACACCTCCGACATGACCTTCGTTTCCAACGCCAGCTGCACCACCAACTGCCTGGCCCCCATTGCCAAGGTGCTGCATGATCACTTCGGCATTGCCGACGGCCTGATGACCACCGTTCACTCCACCACCGCCACCCAGAAAACCGTGGACGGCGTGTCCGTGAAGGATTGGCGCGGCGGCCGCGCTGCCTCCGGCAACATCATCCCCAGCTCCACCGGCGCCGCCAAGGCCGTGGGCAAGGTGATCCCCAGCCTGAACGGCAAGCTCACCGGTATGTCCATGCGTGTGCCCACCCTGGATGTGTCCGTGGTGGACCTGACCGTGAATCTGGAAAAGCCCGCCTCCTACGACGAGATCTGCGCCGCCATGAAGGAGGCTGCCCAGGGCGAGCTGAAGGGTATTCTGGATTACACCGACGAGCCTGTGGTGTCCTCCGATTTCCTGGGCAACACCCATACCTCTATCTTTGATGCCAAGGCCGGTATCGCCCTGACCGACACCTTCGTAAAGGTGGTCTCCTGGTACGACAACGAGATCGGCTATTCCGATAAGATCCTGTGCCTCATTGAGCACATGTACTCCGTGGATCACAAGTAAATCCGCTTTCCATCCTTTTATTGTTTTCCTTCTTTTTGTTCCGGAAAGAACGCCGTCCGCTTGGGCGGCGTTTTTTCCGTCAGACGGTCAAAAAGTGCGGCGGCCGCCGGCTTCGGAAAGAACGCCGTCCGCTTGGGCGGCGTCCTTTCCGTCTATTTGCCGGAGGGAGGGGGACAATTTTTGTGAATACCGCCCTATTTTCCGGTTCGTTCTTGCAATTCCCTGCATTGGACGCTATAATAAACTTGTTATACTGTCCGCCTCGGAAACGATTGCGGCAGACAGAAAATGAGAGAAAGTAGGTGGCGGCATGGAGCAATCTCCCCAGTATGTGATCGAAATGCTTCACATCACCAAGGAGTTTCCCGGCATTAAGGCCAACGACGACATCACCCTGCAGCTGCGCAAGGGTGAGATCCACGCCCTGTTGGGCGAAAACGGCGCCGGCAAATCTACGCTGATGTCCGTCCTGTTCGGCCTGTACCAGCCGGAGGAGGGCGAGATCCGGAAAAACGGCAAGCCGGTGAAGATCAACGACCCCAACGACGCAACGGCACTGGGCATCGGCATGGTGCACCAGCACTTCAAGCTCATCGATGTGTTCACCGTCCTGGACAACATCATCCTGGGCGCGGAGGACACCAAAATGGGCTTCCTGCAAAAGAAGGCAGCCCGGCAGAAGGTGCAGGACCTGTCCCAGCGGTATGGCCTGCGGGTGGACCTGGACGCCAGGATCGAGGACATCACCGTGGGCATGCAGCAGCGCGTGGAGATCCTGAAGATGCTGTACCGCGACAACGAAATCCTCATCTTCGACGAGCCCACCGCCGTGCTGACCCCCCAGGAGATCGACGAGCTCATGGAGATCATGCGCAGCCTCACCAAGGAGGGCAAGTCCATCCTGTTCATCTCCCACAAGCTCAACGAGATCATGGCCGTGGCGGACCGGGTCACCGTTCTGCGCAAGGGCCGCTATGTGGGCACGGTGAACACCTGCGACACCAACAAGCAGGAGCTGTCCAACATGATGGTGGGCCGCCCGGTGCAGCTGCAGGTGGTGAAGGAGCCCGCCCAGCCCAAGGACCCCGTGCTGCGGGTGCGCCACATGTGCGTGGCCTCCCATCAGCACAAGCGGGACGCCGTCCACGACGTGAGCCTGGAGGTCCGGGCCGGTGAGATCGTCTGCATCGCCGGCATCGACGGCAACGGTCAGACGGAGTTCGTCCAGGGCCTGACGGGCCTGGACAAAATCACCGGCGGCACTGTGGAGCTGTGCGGCAAGAACATTACCCACGCCTCCATCCGCCACCGGGGCGAAAACATGAGCCATATCCCCGAGGACCGGCATAAGCACGGCCTGATCCTGGACTTTACCCTGGAGCAGAACATGGTGCTCCAGCGGTATCTGGAGCCCCAGTTCCAGACGGCAGGCTTCATCAAGAACGCCGCCGTCCGGGAATATGCCCAGCGGCTTATTGACCAATACGATGTCCGCAGCGGCCAGGGCCCTGTGACCATCGTGCGCAGCATGTCCGGCGGCAACCAGCAGAAGGCCATCATCGCCCGCGAGGTGGACCGGGATAAGTCCCTGATCGTGGCGGTGCAGCCCACCCGCGGCCTGGACGTGGGCGCCATCGAGTATATCCACAGCCAGCTGGTGGCCGAGCGGGACCGCGGCAAGGCGGTGCTGCTGGTGTCTCTGGAGCTGGACGAGGTCATGAGCCTGTCCGACCGCATCCTGGTGATGTACGAGGGCCAGCTTGTGGGCCAGCTGAATCCGAAAACCACCACCGTGGCCGAGCTGGGCCTGTACATGTCCGGCGCCAAACGGGATGATATGGGAGGTGACCAGGCATGAAAAAGAACGCACTGGCAGCGCTTTACGAAAAAGACGGCACCAAAAAGGTGCTCTCATCCCTGATCTCCATTCTGGCGGGTCTGCTGGTGGGCGGCATCGCCGTGCTCATCGTGGGCCTGTGCAATGAGAAGATCTCTCTGACCGGCGCGTGGGACGGTATCCGCATCATCTTTGCCGGTATTTTCAGCACCGGCCGGGACGCCGCCGGTACCCTGACCTGGGGCTTCAACGCCGTGAACCTGGGCAACATGCTGTTCCGGGCAACGCCCCTGATCATGACGGGACTTTCCGTGGCCGTGGCCTTCAAGACCGGTCTGTTCAACATCGGCGCCCCCGGTCAGTATCTGATCTCCACCATGGTCACCCTGATGGTGGCCCTGTCCATCCCCTCCGAGTCCGTGCCCGTGGGCGTCATCTGGGTGCTGGCCTTCCTGGCCGGGTGCCTGTCCGGCGCTCTGTGGGGCGCGATCCCCGGCCTGGTAAAGGCCCTGCTGAACATCAACGAGGTGCTGGCGTGCATCATGACCAACTGGATCGCCGCCAACCTGGTGACCTGGATGTTCGACATCAGCAGCTTCAAGAACCTCACCGAGAGCACCAAGTCCGGCTACATCTATAAGACCACCTTCAACGGCGTGGCCACCCCCAAGCTGGGACTGGATGCCATCTTCCCCGGCTCCCAGGTCAACGGCGGCATCCTGGTGGCCATTGTCATCGCCATCGCCATGTACATCCTGATGAACAAGACCACCCTGGGCTATGAGCTGAAGGCCTGCGGCGCCAACCGCCACGCCGCCCGCTATGCCGGTATCCGGGACAAGCGCAACATCGTGCTGTCCATGGCCATTGCCGGTGCGCTGGCCGGCGCCGGCGCTGCGCTGTACTGGCTGTCCGGCAACACGGAGTTCTATTGGTCCACCTATCAGTCCCTGCCCGCCGTGGGCTTCAACGGCATCCCCGTGGCCCTGCTGGCACTGAACAACCCCATCGCCGTGGTGTTCACCGGCATCTTCATGGCCATGCTGAACATCGTGGGCCAGCAGCTGACCAACCTGACGGCTTATAACGAATACATCACCGACGTGATCATCTCCGTCATCGTGTATCTGTCCGCCTTCTCCCTGGCCATCCGCATGATGCTGTCCCGGAAGAAAAAGCCCCATGCCCATGTGGAGGAGACTGCCGCCCCGGCGGCGGACGCCGCACCGGCGGAGGAACCCGCGGAACCGGCAGAGCCGATAGCGGCTCAGACGGAGGAAGGAGGCGACCAGGCATGACGTTCCTGATCCAACAGACGCTTATTTATGCGGTGCCCCTGATGATCGTGGCCCTGGCCGGCGTGTTCGCCGAGCGCAGCGGTATCATCAACCTGGCCCTGGAAGGTATCATGATCTTCGGCGCCTTCATCGGCGTGCTGTTCGTGCGGCTGATGCAGGGCTCCGAGGCGGTGCTGGCCGCCAAGCAGGCCGGCGACTGGGTGGCCCTTCAGGGGCTGGAGCTGCTGACCATGCTGGTGGCGGCGGCCATGGGCGCGGTGTTCTCCCTGCTGCTGAGCTTTGCGTCCATCAACCTCCGGGCGGACCAGACCATCGGCGGCACGGCGCTGAACCTGATGGCCCCCGCTCTGGTGCTGTTCCTGATCCGCATCATCGCCAACCAGAATACCCTGCAAATGGCCACTGGCGACTCTGCCAGCTGGTTCATGCTGAAAAAGTCCACCTTCGGCGTGGACAAGAGCGTGGACTGGGGCTTCTTTGGGGAAACCTTCCTGAACAAGATCTATCTGGCCACCTACATCTGCATCCTGCTGTTTATCATCCTGTCCGTCATCCTGTACAAGACCAAGTTCGGCCTGCGTCTGCGGGCCTGCGGCGAGAATCCCCAGGCGGCGGACTCTCTGGGCATCAACGTCTACAGGATGCGCTATGCCGGCGTCACCATTTCCGGCGCTCTGGCGGGCATGGGCGGCTTTGTGTACGCCATGACCACGGCCAACTGCTCCTCCAACGGTGACGTGGCTGGCTTCGGCTTCCTGGCTCTGGCCGTTATGATCTTCGGCAACTGGAAGCCTCTGAACATCGCGGGCGCGTCCCTGCTGTTCGGCCTGTTCAAGTGCATCGCCGCGGCATATGCCAGCATCGACATCAACGGCGACGGCGTGTTCCTGCTGGCCGACATCGGCATCAGCGCCCACCTGTACCGGATGCTGCCGTACCTGATCACCCTGCTGGTGCTGGCCTTCACCTCCAAGAAGTCCCGGGCCCCCAAGGCCGAGGGCATCCCCTACGACAAGGGTCAGCGATAAAATTGCTCCGTGCTTACACAAACCGGCCCCGGCGCTTTTGCGC
>FR884063.1 GCA_000435975.1 Oscillibacter sp. CAG:241
CGCCGTCAGGGCCGCCGCCATGCCCGACGCACCGCCGCCGATAATCAGCACGGTCATCTCTCCGCCTCCAGCCGCTTCCGGGTGAGATAGCCCTCCAGCATCAGGGCCGCCGCCACGGCATCCACGGTTTTCTTCCGCTTTTTGGCGTTCTGCCCGTTGTTGAACAGAATGTTGTGGGCGTCGACGGTGGTGCGCCGCTCGTCCCACAGGGTCACCGGCAGCCCCGTCAGCTGCCGCAGCGTCTGGCCGAAGGCGGCGGCCTTCTCTGCCCGGGGGCCCACAGTGCCGTCCATGTTCTTGGGATAGCCCAGCACCAGCTCCGTGACCCCGTGCTGGGGGATCAGGGCGCAGATCTCCTGGGCCACCGTCTCCGCCCGGCGGCTGTTGATGACCGTGGAAAACCCGGCCAGCGTGCCGGTGGCGTCGGATATGGCGATGCCGGTGTGGGCGTCGCCGTAGTCAATGGCCATGATCTTCATGGGAAGTACCTCGCTTCTTAGTCGTTCCCCTTTATCATACACGATTTTTCTCCGGCCTGCAACCGGAAGAAGGTCTCGTTGGCAAGCGGAAGCCACCGGTTCTGTTCCGAACAGAACCGGTGGCTTCCTACATTTCGTGTCTGCTGACGATGGACTGCTTCCGTATCCGCGCCGTTGTAAACGTCCGCCTCGATACCCGCGGCATGGAGCTTTACAGCGGCCTGCCTGGAGCGTCCATTTCCGGCGGGCTGGGATTATTTGCCGCTTTACGGGCGGAGCTTGTCCCACCAGTCCTGCCAGGAGCCGGAGCCCCCGTCGTCGTCATCGTCGTCTCTGCCGGGGATGGGGAAGATGGACGGCTTTTTGTTATGGACCGGGCACAGCTCGCCGTCCTTGCCGGTGAGGGTCTGGAGCAGATATTCGTCGTCCTGGGCCTTGATGTTCCTGATGATCTCGCGGTTCCAATCCAGGGCGGCGATCTCCACCACGCTGCTGGCAGGGCAGTATTCCGTGGCCAGGTGCTTGCCATCCTTGCAGTAGCGCACCATCTTGTGAACATTACAGGTCTGGGTGGGGGCGGTGTCCGCCGCCACGGTGACGGTGGTGACGCGATTGCCGCGCAGATCGTGGGTGCAGGCCTCGGTGGCCAGCAGGCCGCTGTCCTGGCACACGGTGACCTGGGTCAGGCCGGAGCAGCTGTTGAAATCCTTGTTCTCCAGCCCGTCGTGGATGCGGCGCATGACCTCGCGCCACAGAACGGCGGAGGGGTTGCCCAGGGACTCGGAGAACCGCTCGTTGGACTTATAGCCCGTCCACACGGCGGCGCTGTAATAGGGGGAGAAGCCCGCGAAATAGCGGTCGCGGTTTTCGTCGGTGGTACCGGTCTTGCCGGCGATGGTCATGCCGGAGAACCGGGCCTCGCCGCCGGTACCGCTGGTGATGACGCTCTTGAGGGTCTGGCGGATGATGTAGGCGGTGGTCTGCTTCATGGCCACATGGGATTCCTTGTTGTTCTCACACACCAGGTTGCCCTGGGAATCCTCCACCCGGTAGAAGGTCCGGGGCGGGGTATACACGCCGTCGTTGACGAAGGCCCCATAGGCCGCGGCCATCTCCTCGGTGGTGACGCCGTATTCGTAGCCGCCCAGGCCCATGTTGCCGGATTGCTGGCTGTCGGCCTGGGTCAGGGTGGTGAAGCCCAGCTTCTCCACCATAAAGGTATAGGATTTATAGGTGCCGTATTGCTCCACCGTGCGCACGGCGCAGGTGTTCAGCGAGCGGACCAGGGCGGTGTAGAACGTGGTCAGGCCCCGGAAGCCGCTGCCGGAGTTGGAGGGCCACGCGCCGTAGCCTGCCAGGTCACGGACGGGATAGTCGTCGATGGCGGAGGCGGCAGTGATGGTGCCGTCATCCAGCGCCGGGGCGT
This sequence comes from Oscillibacter sp. CAG:241, assembly GCA_000435975.1. Lineage (GTDB taxonomy): Bacteria > Bacillota > Clostridia > Oscillospirales > Oscillospiraceae > Vescimonas. The sequence goes on from FR884063.1 coordinate 1,906, forward strand.
ATACGGACACGGGCTTGGTGGCGGAGCCCGGCTGCCGGGCAGAGGTGGCCCAGTTCCAGCCCCGGTCCACTTCCTTGGCGCCGGTGCCGCCTACCATGGCCACCACGTCGCCGGTATAGGGGTCCACAATGGTGATGGCTGCCTGGAGGGGCTCGCCCTTGGAGTCGGTGTAGCTCGCATAGTTGGTGTTTTCAAACACGGACTCCGCAATATCCTGGATCTTGGGATTCTGGGTGGTATAGATCTTGTACCCGCCGTTATAAACCTTGCTGACGGCCTTTTCAAAGGCGGTGCGGACGTAGCCGTCGGCGTCTGCGGGGTCGTCGGTGAGGCCGAAGAGCTCCACAAACTTCTCCGCCACGTCGGTGATGACCTCGTCGGTGAAATAGGAGTTGTTGGCGGTGCTGACCACGGCGGGCTTTTTGTCGTCCTCCTCCTGGGGGCCGACATAGTTGCCCAGATTGGTGTAGCCGTTGGTGAACACCACCTCCTGGGCCTTGGCGGCGTCATAGGCGGCCTGGTCGATCTTGCCCTGGGCCAGCATGGCGTCCAGCACGTCCAGCTGCCGGTTGCGGTTCTGCTCCCGGGTCCAGTCGCTGCGCAGGGGGTCATACTGAGAGGGGTTGTTGGTGATGCTGATGAGACAAGCGGCCTCAGCCAGGTTCAGCTCGGACACGTCCTTGTGGAAGTACATCCGGGACGCCGTCTGCACACCGTAGCACTGGTTGCCCAGATAGATGGTGTTCAGGTACATCTCCAGGATCTCGTCCTTGCTGTAGTCCTTCTCCAGGGCCAGGGCCCGGTACACCTCGGTCACCTTGCGCTTGACGGTGTTCTCGTTATTGCCGGTGACGTTCTTGATGAGCTGCTGGGTGATGGTGGAGCCGCCCTGGGTATTGCCGTTGGTGAGGGTGCTGAACACGGCCCGCAGGGTGCCGTGCCAGTCCACGCCGTGGTGGGTCTCGAAGCGCTTGTCCTCAATGGCAATGGTGGCGTCACGCAGGACCTTGGGGATGGAGTCGAAGTCCACCCAAATGCGGTTTTCATCGCCGAACAGGGTCTGGTACATGACCGTTTGCTTGGTCTCGGGGTCCTGATAGTACAGCTCCGTGGACACCTTCTGGTCATACTCGGACATATCCACCTCCACATGCCCCTTCAGGGACGTGTTGACGTAGGTCATGAAGATCCCCACGAAAATGGAGGAGGTCAGCACGATGACCAGCAGGATGGTTCCCAGGACAATACCGACGGTCCGCCCGATGCGGCGGCCCTTTCCGGGTTTTTTCCCTGTTCTGGCGCTCTGCTCTGTCTTTTTGGGCTGATGGTCTTTGTTCATGGACAGGGCACCTTCCTTTCTCTGTTACTGGAATATATGCGCCGCACCTGTGGCGGCAGATAAAAAAACATTTTATTCCATAATAAAAACTATTGTACCATAGCTGTCAACTGCTGAAAAGCTCTGTTTTGCCGGAAAATAAAACTTTTACACCGATTTTGCATGGAAATAGAGGGAGAAATGCCAAAAAACTGTATTTGAGCGGTGCAAAACGACGGACGGCAAAAGACCGCGCCGCCCCTTGCTTTTTCCGGCGGAATCGGGTATGATACAAAGGAAAGCTATACCAATCAGGAGGTAAACGGCAATGAGCGAAGAATTCGGCCCCAATTTCATTACCCTCACCGATGAGGACGGCAACGACATCGAGCTGGAATATGTGGACGCCCTGGAGGACAACGGCCAGACGTATATGGCATTTTTCCCCACAGTGGATGACGAGACCGACGAGGCAGCCGCCGAGGATTTCGGCCTGGTGATCCTGAAGTCCGTGATGGAAAACGGCGAGGAGCTGCTGACCACCCTGGATAGCGACCAGGAGCTGCAGCGGGTGTATGACCTGTTTATGGAGCAGCTGATGGATGAGGATGACGAAAATTCCTGACCCGATCCCCGGTCTATGGTGCCCCCATCCGGCATAACGCATACAAAAGACGCCCTGTGAGGGCGTCTTTTGCGCTTTGAGAAGGGTTTTGTGCAACGCAGAGCGGCTTCGTGAAAATGCTGAACAGGGGAGGCAGCTTCCGGAAAATGGAAGGGAAAATCTGCGCGATTCCCCTTTTATTTTCCCGTCGGGTCTGTTATACTATGGGTGTCGTCGAGAGACGGCTCCCTGCGGGTGTGACGGGCCTTTTTTATCCTCACATTTTGTTATAGGGGATGTCGGATCAGTATGTGAACAGCAGGCCTCCCGGCTGCCGTCTGCGGCTGGAAGTTGGAAGCTACGAAGCACGCTGGAGACAACCCACCTGCTGAATCGGTGCAGGTTATAACGCGGCCCCCACGGCCCCGCAGGCTTGTGCTTACACGCACGCAAACACGCCGCGATCAGCTTGATCGCGGCGTGTGTTTTTATGTCTCGTTTACCAGGGCCAGCAGCTCACGGCGGGTGGCCTCCTGCTCCAGCCCCGCGCCGGTGAAATGGTTGAAGGCCAGAATGGCCTGCTGCACCAGCAGCTCCATGCCGGTGATGGCGATGAGGCCCCGGGCCCTGGCCGCCTGATACAGCTCCGTTTTCCGGGGGGCGTAGATCAGGTCAAACACCGCCGCGCCGGCGGGAAGGCTGCCCAGGAAGGACAGATCCGCAAACGGCGGGAAGCCCTCCATGCCCAGGGGGGTGGCATTGACCACCACCCGGCACTGCCGGGCGGCCTGGGGCAGCTGGTCCATGGTCACGTCGCCGCCGCGGCG
>FR884064.1 GCA_000435975.1 Oscillibacter sp. CAG:241
ACAAAGTCGCCCTTTTTCACGGTATCGCCTTCCTTGACATACCATTTGCTCAGGATGGCGCTGTCCTCGGACAGGCCCTTCTGAGGCATACGAATCAATGAAGCCATAGTAGCGCGTTCCTCCTTTTACGCCTTGAAATCGTCCTCGATCTCCTGATAGGCGGCGGTGAAGTTGTTGAAGAAGCCCACGAACGGGGGATAGGAGAACAGGTCCTCCCAGGTCAGCAGACCCTCCTCGGGATCGGAGTAAGCCTGGTTGAACACCTTGCTCTGCTTCAGGACCTCCATGTACTTCTCCTCGGTGGGCTGGTCAATGATGGAAGCCAGCGGAGTGGGGTTGGCGTCGAATTCCTCCACCTTGCCGGTGACGGTGGTGATCAGGAAGGGCGCGCCGTCCACAGGAGCCATGGAGTTCTGGATGTGCCAGGGGCCGCGGACAGCAGCGGACATAATGGACAGGTTCTTATAGCCGCGCTGGGCCAGCATGCGATAGGACTTGCGCATAACGGCCTCGGAGCCGTGGCGGGCGATGACCTTGGCGTCTGCCACGCCCTTGGACTCCAGCTCGGCGGCGATCTTGTCGTCCAGCTGGCCGGCCATCAGCACCAGATACTCCTGGTCGCGGCCCTTGCTCAGCAGCTCGGCGAAGGCCATGTGCTGGGTGATGGAGAAGTTCAGGGTCATGCACAGGCGATAGCCCTCCTCCAGCAGCACCTTCACGGCGGGCAGGGATGCCTCAACGGCAGGCAGCTTGTACACCACGTTGGGCTTGTCCATGTTCAGCTCCTTGGCCATGGCCCGGTTCCAGAAGTGGACCTGGTCGATCATGGCCTGGGTGTTGCGGATCTCGCGGGGGTCGACCTGCAGGCACACAAAGCCGTACTGGCCGTTGGTGGCCTCATAAATGGGAGCCAGGGCCCGGGCGCTGATGGCGCAGACCTTGGTGAACATCTGGGATGCCATGTCGGCGGTGGAGGCGCCGGGATTCTCGCGCTTGATCTGCTCCACCAGGGAGGCGTACTTCTCGGGGAAGTCCTTCTTATAGCCCTGGATCTTGCAGGGGTTGCTGGTGCACCAGCGGGCGCCGCGGCGCAGGGAGTGATCCAGGCCGGAGGCGTAGTCATGGCCCCAGACGGTGTTCAGCTTGCCCTGGCGGTACAGGTCGCCCATCTTGCGCATGGAGCTGTTGGCGATGGATTCGATCTCCTGGCGGGCAGCCTTGACAGCCTCGCCGCAGCCAAAGCCCTCGGCAAAGGCCAGCAGGTCCTCGGAGGCGGCCACGCGGGTGTCGTCGTCCACCAGCTTTGTCAGGGTCCAATCGGCCAGGGCAGAGCGCAGATCAATGGCGATCTCCACGGCGGTCTGCACATAGGCGTCCTTATTCTGAAGATCATCGGCAACCAGGGCCTTCAGTTCTTCCTTCAGAGAGAAGATGCTGTCATGGAAGCTGCTGACAGAGTCAGGGAACAGGATCGGACGGCGCTTCAGGGTTGCATACTCACTCATGATGAATTCTCCTTTTCAAATATGGTTCTATATTGAATAAAGGTATGACTGGTTCGATCCGGCCGGGCCGGAGCACAGGCGCGTTCATTTTGTTAAGAAATAAACATTTTCACATCGTTATAAAACATTTTCAAACGCCTTGGAACACTCTTTTATCATAATTTGATTTTAGCAATGAAGTGTCTCAGAGTCAACATGGAGTATTCGCTAAAAAAATGAAAATGCTTTTGTTAAATGTGCATAATAAATTTGTAAATAACATGTTCGGACATTTTTCAGACGCAAAATAACATGAAATTTGCTTCATTCGAACAAAGCGGCGTATCCTGGCAGAACTCGCCGGAACGGAACCGCCGGGCAGATTTGGGAGCCGACCCCTGGATGCCCGGTGTTTTGCCGAAAAAAGTATGCAATTTTCATATAGGCGAACAATCAAACGGTTTCTTGCCTTTTTTTCTTGACAAAATAACGTCAATGGAATAAAATAACAAGTGAACATTTTGCCCTGTTTCTCGGGTCTTGTCCGAACGGGCATCTGTTGGGATAGAAAGAATGTCCGCGAGGTCCGGCGCAGCAGCCGTTTCTCCGGAGGCAGGAGTGCAACAATCATGAAAAACGAACGACGAAGCCAGATCAAGGCTTATATTTCCGAACACAAGAGCGCCCGCATTGAGGATCTGGCCAAGCAGAATCCCGATGTGTCCCTGATGACTCTGCGCCGCGACCTGGCTGCGCTGGAGGAGGAGGGCTTCCTGGTCCGCGTCCGCGGCGGCGCCTACATCAACAGCACCCCCCCTGCCACCCAGGCAGAGGACCTTTACAGCCGGCGCGAGATCTCCAACGTAGAGGCTAAGACCATCATCTGCGAGAAGGCGCTGCCCTTTCTGGAGGAAAAGCGCTCCATTTTCTTCGATGCGGGCACCACGCTGATGACCCTGGTGCGCAGGATCCCCGATCAGGATCTGGTGGTGTTCACCTCCGCCCCCAACATCGCCATGGAGATCGTCATGCGCACCACCATGCCCCAGGTGTCTCTGCTGGGCGGCAGCCTGTCCCGCAATACCATCTCCTGTTCCGGCCATCTGACCCTGGAATACCTGCGCTCCATCAATATCGACGTGGCGTTCATGGCCACCTCCGGCTATTCGGTGGAAAATGGCTTTTCGTCCGGCAACCCCTATGAGGCCAGCATCAAAACCGAGATCGTCCGCAAGGCGCACAAGGTCATCATGCTGATGAGCAGCGACAAGGTGGGCCGCAATCTGCCCTATACCTTCGCCCGCATGGAGGATATCGACGTGCTGATCTGCGAACAGGAACCGGAGCCCGACGTGATGGCCGCCGCCCGCCAGGGTGGTGTCACCGTGCTGTAAGCGCACATATGCAATCAAATCAAGCAGCCGCCCCTGTGCCGGGGCGGCTGCTTTTCTGTGCCTTTATCACAAAAACAGATCAAATATTCTGGTATATATAACAGTATTTTGAGCTATTTATTGTTTCTTCTTGCAAAGAAGATGCGATGATGTTATTTTTGTGTTAGAAAAGGCGGCCAGACCCCGCCACCGGCATTTTTTATGGAAAAGGAGAGCACACATCATGAAAACCTATGAAAGCCCGCTGCAGGAGGCGGCGGAGCGCTTCCCCCAGACGCTGCTTTGGAACGACTCCTGCGGCGTGGCGGATCTGAATCTGGCCCTGCGTCACGGCGCCACCGGCGCCACCTCCAACCCCGTCATCGTGGGCAACGTTCTGCGCAAGGAGATGGCCGATTGGAAGGATCGGCTCAATGCCCTGATCCATGTGGAAATGCCCGACGCCACGGATGAGGAAATCTGCTGGGCTTTGTCCAAGGAGGCCGCCCTGAAGGGCTCCAACATGCTGCTGCCCATGTTCCGGGAGAGCAGCGGCGTCAAGGGCTGGCAGGCCATGCAGGTAAACCCCCGCTTCTACCGCAGCACGGAAAAGACCGTGGCCCACGCCGCCGAGCTGTCCGCGCTGAATGAGAACATTCTCATCAAGATGCCCGTGTCCACCGCCGACATTCCCGCTCTGGAGGAGTGCGCCTATCGGGGCATCTCCGTCAACGGTACCGTCTGCTTCGGCATCCCCCAGGCCGTGGCCGTGGCCGAGGCCGTGGAGCGCGGCCTGAAGCGCCGGGAGGCCGAGGGCAAGCCCATTGACAACGTGCATTGCAGCTGCACCATCATGACCGGCCGCCTGGACGACTATATGAAGGCCCTGGTGGCTGAGCGGGAGGTGCCCATCACCCAGGAATATCTGGATTGCTGCGGCGAGGCCCTGTTCAAGAAGGTCTACAAGCTGTACAAGCAGCGGGGCTATCGCCTGAAGCTGCTGGTGGCCAACAACAACAGCCACTTCCTGTGGAGCCGTTTCCTGGGCGGCGATATTCTGATGACCATCAACCCCCTGTGGTGGCGGCGGATGAACGGCGCCAGGCTGCCCATCCACGAAACCATCAACGAAGAGGTCCCCCAGTACATCGTGGACGAGCTGCTGGACAAGCTGCCGGAGTATCGGGCCGTTTACTTTGAGGACGGCCTGCAGGTCTCCGAGTTCAACCAGTACGGCGCCTTCAAGCGCACCATGAATGAGTTCTTCACCGGCTACGCCTCCTTCCTGGAGTATCTGCGCGGCTTTATGCTGCCCTGAGCACGCCGGCCATCCGAATAAGCAAAAAGCGCCGCGAAGCAAATGCTTCGCGGCGCTTCAGCTTGTCAAAAAAAGAGCCAAGTCATTCCCGGGTGCTGCACGCCAGGAGTGAGTATCAGACCTGGGTGATATCGGACGTTCTTCCCACACCCACACCTGCCGCGTCGGCAGCCCGAGCTTTGGCCTGGGCGATGATAGCCGGAAGCTGGTCCTTGGGAATCACCATGATCCTGCCGTTGGCGTCGTAGCGGGGATACATGCCGTTGAAATAGACGACGCCGGTTTCCGCGTCCACGAAAACGAGTACTGGAAGCGGATAATTTTGCGGGATATATCCTGAGCCTATATACATCTTAATTACAGAATCTATTTGAATCAGCTGCATTGTATTTCCCCCTTAAAGCCGTTTCAGGCTGTCTTTGCGGCGCTGCTTTTCCCGCTCCTCGGCAAGCTGGCGAGGGCTGATAACAGCGTATCCGATGGTAATATAATCACCTTCACCTATATAGCGGGTAATGGGACGGTATTCGCCGCCAAAGCGCTTTGCGATTTCAGAAGCCAGAGTCATTGCCATTTTTTCACTGACGACATATCCATGAGATTCAAAATTGTATTCGAATCGTCCTCCACATAGGGACCGAAAAGCAATATGTCCACCATACGAACCGCTTGCTGATCTTTCCTTGCTGCTGGAGTGATACACAGCGGCCCCGTCAAAGTCAGGGGCCGTTCGCTCAATGGTGGCGATGACATCATCCACGAGTTCCCGCTGTGCGGCGTTTTTGGGATGCTTGCTTTCCTCATCCCGTTTTGCTCTTACGGACTTAATCACTACAAAGAGCACTACCCAAAAAAGAATACCCGGCAGAGCCTGTATGTATTCATTCACAAAATATCCCCCTTTTCTCTCAGAATCGCGTGAAATAGACTGCTCGCAGTATATCATATCAATTCGATATGTGTCAATATCCGTATATATGAATTATAGCAGATATCAGAATCCGTACATAGTTTTTATACTGTTTGGTACGAAAGGGGTGTCTGCCAATGATAAGCTACGAACCGCTGTTCCGGACCATGAAGGAAAAAGGCGTGACCTCGTACCGGCTGGGAAAGCTGGGCTTCCCGCTGTCCAACTTCTATGCCATGAAGCACGGCGACAACGTATCGACCCACACTATCAATCAGCTCTGCCGCCTGCTGCAATGCCGCGTGGAGGACGTGATGGAGTATATAGACGAGGAATAAGCGAAAAAACCCGGGACGGCCAGGCCGTTCCGGGTTTTTCGTTGGGGAAATGCATTTACAGGACGATCACGGAGGCGGAGACGGTCAGGCGGCCGTTTTGCACCGTGACGGCCTCGCCGGTCAGGGCGTTTTCATAGCTGCCGTCGGCCAGGGGGACGGATACGGTACCCGGACGGCCCGCCAGGGGGAACACGCCCACGGCCAGGTGCTGCCCATCCTGATAGAAGGCCACGGCTATGCCCTGGGCGTCGTCGGCGTCCACATGGAACACCGCGTCCGTGGGCAGGCGCTTTTTGATGTCGTACAGCCGCCGCAGCAGGGGCGACAGGTCCTCCCCGGCGGTCCAGTCGATGGGCTCCCGCTCAAACAGCGAGGGCGTGTGAGCGGCGGAGACCTCCTGCCCGGCGTAGAGCAGCGTGGTGCCCTTCTGGAAGTAGCACAGGGCCGTCCAGGCCAGCAGGCTGTCCCGGTTGGGGAAGCGGTCCGCCGCACGGCGCTGGTCATGGTTTTCCAGGCAGCTGAGCTTGTTGTACCAGGTGGGGAAGCTGAGCTCCTGGAAATTCAGGGCGGAGAAATACCGGCTCAGGGGCAGGGCACCGCCGGTGGCTCCCTCATACAGGGGCCAGATATCGTAGGGGTACAGCACGTCGAAGGCATCGTACAGCTCGTTATCCGTGGCGGCATAGAACCCCTGGCGGCGGAAGGCCAGAATGTGGTCCAGATGAACGCTCTCGCCCAGCCAGATAGCCCCGGGACGCACCCGCTCCACCGCCTGGCGGGCCTTCTTCCAGAAGGCCACGGGGACAGTGCTGGCTACGTCGCAGCGGAACCCGTCCACATACTGGGCCCAGTAGCACAGGGACTCGATCTGATAGTCCCACAGTCCGGGGACGTCATAGTCCAGGTCCACCACATCGGTCCAGTCGCCCACCTTGTTGCCGCGCTTGCCGTCGGGCCTGCGGTAGAAATACTCCGGGTGCCGGTGGACCAGGGTGGAGTCCGGGGACGTATGATTGTACACCACATCGATGATGCACTTCATGCCGTTGTCGTGAATGGCGTCCACCAGGTGCAGGAAATCCTCCAGGGTGCCGTATTCCGGGTTCACGGTGCGATAGTCCCGGTTGGCGTAGGGGCAGCCCATGGAGCCCTTGCGGTTCTCCTGGCCAATGGGGTGGATAGGCATCAGCCACAGAATGTCCGTGCCCAGGGCGCGGATCCGGGGCAGGTCCGGCTCCACGGCCCGGAAGGTGCCCTGGGGGGTGTGGCTGCGGACGTAGAGCTCATAGATGACGCTGCGCCGCAGATCGGGGTTGGTTTGGATGGACATGTCAAAGACCTCCCATACAAAATTATTTCAGCGTGCTGCTGTTGTTCAGCACGGAGGTGCTGTAGAGAAACCATACGTCCTGGCGGTCAAAGGTCAGGAAATTTCCCAGTTGGGACGGGGAGAGATAGCGGATATCCACCAGGGTCACCCGGCTGTAGCCCTCCAGCAGCAGAGGGGCCAGGCTGGACCCGAAGGAGTCCCGGAAGATCACCAGCTCCCGATCCGTCCGGGCGTTGGGGTTGTCCACCGTCAGCAGGGACACGGACCCGGACAGGAACAGCTCATAGGGGTCGCTGCCTGCGGCCTTATCCAGGTCGTATACAGGGCCGGTTTTGCCGGTCTCGTAATTGGTGACCCGGCAGGCGTCGATGGTGTCGTTGGTGAGATAACTCAGGCTCTCGCCTACCAGAGGCAGGGCCGCATAGCCGGAATACACCCCGTAGAAGGGGCGCTCCAGCGTTACCTCCCGATAGGAGGCGCCGGCGTCCGTCCCCATGGCGGCGGCGATACGCCGGGCCACCGGCTCCAGCCGCTCCTGCCGCCAGTGGGCGTCGGTGCGGTAGTAGTCGTCGATGGTCAGCAGGTCAAACAGGTCGATATACGTCATATACGGCGTGCTCTCCCGCAGCTGTGACACCAGGGCGGCATAGTCCATGGAGGGCCGTCCCGAGGACGGGGCCATGAAATATCCCTTGTCCGGGATCACCGACAGATAGACCTTGGTGTCGGTGCCGGAGAGATATGTGTCGTACACATACCGGAACCGGTCCGCCGCCCGTTCCACGGAGGTGGTATTCAGGGGGAAATCCAGCTTGGCGGCGTAGCCCTGAGACAGGTACACGCCGTTTACGTCCCGCTGCCCCATCACGTCATAGGACACCAGAGAGCGCAGGGTCCGCAGCTGCTCCCGCAGAGGGAACTGGTCGGCGGCGAAATCGTCCAGAGCGTCGGAGAACTTGCCGGACAGAAAGCCCGCCGCGGTGAACGCCGGCCGCTGGGCCAGGGGGCGGCGCTCCGCCTGGGACACGGCATCCGGCGTCCGCAGAACGGACCACAGGCCAAAGCCCGCCAGAAACGCCGCCAGCAGGCACACGGTGATGATTTGCTTGGTCTTCATGTGCACCTCCTCAGAACCGGAAATACAGGAAGGGGTTGGCAGAGCCGCTGACCAGGAACGCCGTGCACACGGCCAGCAGGGCCAGCAGCGCTATGGGCTCCAGAGCGTCCAGCACACGGCCTGCCCGTCCGGCGGCCATGCGGCGGCACAGGACGGCAGGCAGCGGCGTGGACCCCACGGCAGCTGCCAGCAGCACCGGGGCGTAGCTGTGCAGGTAGTACAGGGTGCCGCCGTCCCACATGGGCAGGTGCCCCAGGCCCAGCATGGCCCCGGCGACGCCTATGGCGGCGGACAGGGAGGATGCGTCGAACAGCACAAAGCTGAACAACGCCGCCGTCAGCACATAAACGTGCCGCAGCACCGGCAGCCGCCGGAGCAGCCGGCCCAGAAACAGCTTTTCCAGCAGCAGAAATACGGCGAAATACAGGCCCCACAGCACGAAGGTCCAGGCGGCCCCGTGCCACAGACCCGTCAGGCCCCATACCACCAGCAGGTTCAGCACCCAGCGTCCCAGCCGCACCCGGCTGCCGCCCAGGGGGATATACACATAGTCCCGGAACCAGGACCCCAGACTGATGTGCCACCGCCGCCAGAACTCCGTGAGACTCCCGGAGATAAAGGGATAGTTGAAGTTCTCGGCGAAGCGGAAGCCCATGATCCGGCCCAGGCCGATGGCCATGTCGCTGTAGCCGGAGAAGTCGAAGTAAACGTGCATCATATACGCTGCGGCGTACATCCACGTCAGCAGCACGGTTTTCTGTCCGCTCTGCTGATACACCGTCACCAGCTCATACAGGACGTTGGCCAGCAGCACCTTTTTGCCCAGGCCCAGCACGAACCGCCGGGCACCCAGGGCTGCATCCTGCACCGTGTGGGTGCGGCTTTGCAGCTGGGGAGCCACATCGGTATAGCGGACGATGGGCCCGGCCACCAGCTGGGGGAACATGGCGATATACGCCGCCAGGTCGATGAGGCTCCGCTGGGCCGGGGCGTCGCCCCGGTACACGTCGATGACATAGCTGAGGATCTGAAAGGTATAGAAGCTGATGCCGATGGGCAGGGTGATCCGCAGCAGGGGCACCGACAGGCCGGTGACGGCGTTGAAGCCGGAGATCAGAAAGTCGGCGTATTTGCAGTAGCCCAGAAGCCCCAGGCTCAGCACGGCGGACAGGGTCAGCAGCAGCCGCCTGCGGGCGGGATACCGCTCCATAAGCCGGGCGGCGGCATAGCCCTGTAAAATGGTGGCGGCCATGAACAGCACGAACCGGGGCTCGCCCCAGGCGTAGAACACCAGGCTGCTCAGCAGTAGAGCAGCATTTTTCAGCCGCCTTGGAGCCAGAAAATAAAGCCCCAGGGCGCAGGGAAGAAAATAGAAGAGAAACGGCAGACTGGAAAACAGCATGACCGCGGTGGGTTACTGGATGGGCTCGTCGCAGGCGGTCTGGACGCCGGTGTAGGTGGCGGTCATGGTGTTGACGAAGTCGTCCACCAGGTCGTCGGCGCCGAACAGGGCCACCACATACTCGCCATAGGTGAGGACCACCAGCTTGTCAGGGAAGCCGCACATCCACTGGGTGTTCTGGACATTCTGGCGCAGAGCGTCGGTCACGACAGAGACGTCGGCGCTGTTTTTCACATGGAACACGCCGCAGGTAAAGCTGTTGGCGTTCATCATGTGGGTCAGCGACGCGGCGTCGTCAATAAGATCGGCCTTGTCGGCGGGGAAGTGCAGCATATAGTCCAGATTGTCGGCATCGTCCACCGGGAAAGTGCCGGGGGCATCGTCCACGGGCTTATCCAGGCTGCCGCCCACCACGGGGAACTTCTCGCTTTCGGGATAGGCGTTCCACACGGCGGTCAGCAGGTCCACGGCGCTGACGGGGGAGCCGCCGTTGACGTCGCCGCCCTTCTGGGAGGAGCAGGCCGCCAGGGACAGGACCATCACCAGGGCCAGCAGCATAGTGAGAAACTTTTTCATGGGTAAATACTCCTTTGTTATCGTTTTCAAAAGCCATCCGTGCATTTTTGGAGGACTATTGGCAATGCATCATATCATATTCCCGGAAAAAGGTCAAGCCGGATAAGGGGGAATTTGCCCCTCCCGGAGATTTTCCGTCCCGAAGCCGGACTGCCCGAGAGATACATCCGCCTGCCGAGGGCGGACAGTGATGGATAAATATTTCACATTCCCGCAAAAAAGTGGGGAAAAACCCTTGCAATTGCCGGGAAAATGTGGTACAGTCCACTTCGACAATTGAATAGGGACAGCCGCGCTTGTCCGCGCCGCTGTCCGACACCATTATTTCTGGCTTGCCGCCAAGGTCGCGGCAAGGAAAAAGGAGAAAGCTATGAAGAAGAAACTATTGGCTCTTTTCCTGGCGCTGGTAATGGTCGGCGCCGTACTCCCGGGATGCGGAGACGGCAGCAAGGACCCCGGCGGACAAGGAAATAACGGCGAGACGGGCGAACCGGTCAAGGGTGGCGAGATCACCGTTGGCATCGCCCAGGACCTGGACGACAGTCTTGACCCCCACCAGACGGTGGCCGCAGGAACCAGAGAGGTCTTGTTCAACATCTTCGAGGGCTTGGTAAAGCCCAATTCTGACGGCGAAATGATCCCCGCTGTGGCGGAGAAATATGAGCTGTCCGAGGATGGGACCACGTACACCTTCACCCTTCGTGACGGTGTGAAGTTCCACAACGGCCAGACAGTGACCGCAGAGGATGTTGTATACTCTATCAATCGCTGCGCCGCTGTGCCGGAGGGTCAGGAAAAGCCTCTGGTAGCGGCGTTTTCTGCTGTCCGGAGCGTGGAGGCCCTGGACGAAAAGACCGTCGCCGTTACCATCGCGCAGCGCGACCTGGAGTTCATCAGCTATATGACGGTGGCCATCATTCCCGCCGGCTATGCCGACCAGGCCACCGCCCCTGTGGGCACCGGCCCGTTCAGGTTCGTGTCCCGCACCCCCCAGGAGAACTTCATCATGGAGCGCTTTGAGGATTACTGGGGCACCCCCGCGTGGCTGGACAAGGTCACCTATAAGATCTGCGAGAACGCCGACGCCTTGGTGATGAACCTCAACGGCTCGTCCATCGACCTGTGCGCCCACCTGACCTCTGCCCAGGCGGCCCAGCTCAACAGCAATTTCAAGGTGCTGGAGGGCACCATGAACCTGGTGCAGGCCATCTATCTGAACAACCAGGCCAAGCCCTTTGACAACCAGCTGGTGCGCCAGGCCCTGTGCTATGCCATCGACCGGCAGGGCATCATGGATATGGTGGCCGACGGCCACGGCACCGCCGTGGGCAGCAGCATCTATCCCGCGTTTACCAAGTATTTCCTGCCGGAGCTGGTGGATAAGTATCCCCACAGCGTGGAAAAGGCCAAGGAGCTCCTGGCCCAGGCCGGTTATCCCAACGGGTTCGACATGACCATCTCCGTGCCCAATAACTATCAGCCCCACATGGACACCGCCGAGGTGGTGGCCGAGCAGCTGCGGGAGGCGGGCATCAGGGTAACCATTCAGCCTGTGGAGTGGAGCACCTGGCTGGATACCATTTATAATGGCCGCCAGTTCCAGGCCACTGTGGTGGGCGTGGACGCAGCCAACATGACCGCCCGGGCCATGCTGGAGCGCTTCACCTCCGACTATGCCAAGAACTTCATCAACTACAGCAACCCCGCCTATGACGCCCTGTTCCAGCAGGCCATCAACGCCACGGACGAGGCCGCCCAGACGGATCTGTACAAGCAGATGGAGACCATGCTGGCGGACACTGCCGCCAATGTGTATATCCAGGACCTCAGCGACCTGGTGGCTATGCGCCAGGACCTGGGCGGCCTGAAGTTCTATCCCATTTATGTGCTGGACCTGTCCACCGTGTACCTGACCCAGCAGTAACGTTATACTGAATTGAAAGAGGCGATGACCATGAAATATGCGGCCAAGAAGATCGGACTGATGCTGCTGACCATGGTCATCGTCTCTTTTCTGGCTTTTCTGGCGTTTCAGGTGATCCCCGGGGACCCGGCGGTGAAGCTGCTGGGCACCGAGGCCACACCGGAGCGCATCGCCGCCCTGCGGGCGGAAATGGGACTGGACCGTCCGTTCCTGGAGCGGTACGTTCAGTGGGTGCTGGGGGCCCTGCACGGGGACTTCGGCACGTCGTACAGCTATAAAATGCCGGTATCCGGCATGCTGGCCGGAAAGCTGCCGGTGACGGGGCTTCTGACGGGGATGTCCTTTGTGCTGATCCTGGTCTTTTCCATCCCCCTGGGCATTTTCACCGCCCGCCACGCCGGGGGACGGATGGACAAGGCCCTGACCAGCGTGAACCAGGTGCTCATGGCCATCCCGGCCTTTGTGACGGGCATCCTGCTGACGTATGTGTTTGGTCTGGTGCTGCGGTTGTTCGTGCCGGGAAACTTCGTTTCTCCCGGCGACAACTTCGGTGCCAGCCTGTGGTATTTTCTGTTCCCGGCCGTGTCCATCGCCCTGCCCAGGGTGGCCATGACCGTGAAGATGCTGCGCTCATCCATTCTGTCGGAGATGGAAAAGGACTATGTCCGCACGTCTCACAGCCGGGGCAACAGCGACCGGGCTACCCTGTACCGCCATGTGCTGCGCAACGCCATGGGGCCGGTGGTGTCATTTCTGGCCATGACCGTGGCGGATATTGTGGCGGGCTCCGTGGTTATCGAGCAGGTGTTTTCCCTGCCGGGCCTGGGCCGCATGCTGCTGACGTCCATCGCCAACCGGGACTATCCCGTGGTGCAGGCGGTGGTGGTGATCGTGGCGTTCTGGGTGGTGCTGGTGAATCTGCTGGCGGACCTGATCAACCAGCGGCTGGACCCGAGACTGCGGCTGCAATAGAGGGGAGGGACCTACCTTGCTGCTGAATGAAAAAAAGAATCACTATCTGCGGGCGGGTCTGGTCCTGACGGGGCTTATGGCGGCTCTGGCGCTGCTGGGCTGCGTGTGGACCCCCTATCCCCCCACGGCCATGTCCGGCAGTGAAAAGTTCGCGGCCCCATGCCTGCGGCACCTGTTCGGCACGGACAACTTCGGCCGGGATATTTTCAGCCGGGTGCTGGCCGGCGCCGGCACCACCTTCCTCATCAGTGCCGCCACCGTGGTGATCGGCGCGGCGGTGGGAACGCTGGTGGGGGCCTTCACCGGATATTTCGGCGGCTGGCTGGACGAGGCGCTGATGCGCATCAACGACGCGGTGACGGCGTTTCCCAGTATCCTGCTGGCTCTGGTGTTCATCTCCCTGCTGGGCTTCGGCAAGTACAACGTCATTCTGGCGCTGGGCGTTGCCTTTGTGCCCAGCTATGCCCGGGTCATCCGCAGCGAGTTTGCCCGGCACCGGGAGATGAATTATGTGAAAAGCGCCCGGCTCATGGGAGCGGGGCACCTGCGCATTATGTTTCTGCATATTCTGCCCAATACCCGGCAGGTGCTTCTGCCTACCCTGGTCATTGGGTTTAACAACGCCGTGCTGGCGGAGGCCAGCATGAGCTATCTGGGCATCGGCGTGAAGCCCCCGGACGTGTCTCTGGGGTATATGCTGTCCGAGTCCCAGAGCTATATGGCCAGGGCCCCCTGGTATATGCTGACGGTGGGCGGCGTGATCGTGCTGCTGATTTTAGGCGTCAGCCTGCTGGGCGAGGGCCTGCAGCAAAAGGAATGGGGGAGGTGACGGTATGCTGGAAATCCGGGATCTGCACGTGCAGTTTCACGGGGCGGACCACGAGGCGGTGCGGGGCATCGACCTGACGGTGGGCGACGGCGAGATCGTGGGCCTGGTGGGTGAATCCGGCAGCGGAAAAACCGTCACCGCCATGATGATCTCCGGCCTGCTGCGGCCGGAGCAGGCGTCCTTCCGGGGGAAGATCCTGCTGGACGGGCGGGACCTGCTGACCAGCAGCGGCGACACCCTGCGCAGCATCCAGGGCCGGGACATCTGCGTGGTGTTCCAGGAGCCCATGAGCGCCATGGACCCCACCATGCGTATCGGCCCCCAGGTGGAGGAGTGTCTGCGGGTGCACACGGATCTGCCGCCCAAAAGGCGGCGGGAGCTGGCCCTGCAGGCCCTGCGGGACGTGGACCTGCCGGATGCGGAGGACGTGTACCGCCGGTATCCCCACGAGCTGTCCGGCGGCATGCTCCAGCGGGTGATGATCGCGGCGGCCATTCTGCCCCAGCCCCGGCTGCTGCTGGCGGACGAGCCTACCACGGCTCTGGACGTGACCATCCAGGCCCAGATCCTGGAGCTGCTGCGCCGCCTGAACCGGGAGCGGGGCATGTCCATTCTGTTTATCTCCCACAACCTGGCTGTGGTGCGGAAGCTGTGCACCCGGGTGGCGGTGATGGAGAAGGGGCACATTGTGGAGTCCGGCCCGGTGGACCAGATATTCTTCCACCCCCAGGCCCCCTATACCCAGCGGCTCATTGCCGCCATCCCCACAAGGAGGAAGCTATGAGCGATGATCTGGTTTTACAGGTCCGTGACCTGAACGTGTGGTACCGGCCCTCCGGCACCGTGGGCCGCAGAAAGCGGCAGCAGGTGCTGCACGATGTGAGCTTTGAGCTGCACCGGGGCGAAATCCTGGGTTTGGTGGGGGAATCCGGCAGCGGCAAGACCACCCTGGCCCGGACAATTCTGGGCTTTGTGCCGGACTATACCGGCACCATCACCCACTACACCAAGCGCCCGCAGATGGTATTTCAGGACCCGGCCAGCAGCCTGAACCCCAGCCGCACCGTGGGCTGGATCCTGGCGGAGCCTCTGCGCATTTACGGGAAGTACGGCAAGGAGGAGATCGCCCGCCGGGTGGAGCGCACCATGGAGCTGGTGGGCCTGGACCCGGAGTGCCGGGACCGGCTGCCCCATCAGCTGTCCGGCGGACAGCGGCAGCGGGTGTGCATCGGGGCAGCCCTGATCGTGCACCCCCAGCTCATCGTGGCCGACGAGGCCGTGTCGGCCCTGGATGTGACCATCCAGGCGCAGATTTTGCAGCTCATCGCCCGGCTGCGCCGGGAGCTGGGCATATCGTATCTGTTTATCTCCCACGATCTGAACGTGGTCTACGACATCTGCGACCGGTGTCTGGTGATGCACCATGGCCGCATCGTGGAGCAGGGGCCGGTGGAGGACATATTTGACCATCCGAAGGAGGAATATACCCGCCAGCTGCTGACAGCGGCGGAGTGAGCGACCTATGACCGAAGAACTGAGACAGAAATTGCTGCATTCGGCGGAGGGCCCCGGGGCGGAGCCCTTCAGCCAGTATAATCATATGAAGGTCACCGCCGTGGACGACGGCACCGCCACCGTGGAGCTGGAGCTGCACCCGGACAGCCTGAACTGCTGGGGCACCCCTCATGGCGGCGCGCTGTTTACCATGGCCGACGTGGCGGCGGGCATGGCCCTGCTGACCCGGCGGCAGGAGGTGACGTTTACGGTGTCCTCCAGCATCGAGTACCTGTCCGCCGCGGCGGGAACGGGAAAGCTCACCGCCGTAGGCACCGTGGAGAAAACGGGCGGCCACATGGGCTTCAGCCGCACGGACATCCGGGACGAGAGCGGCAGGCTCATTGCTGCCCTGCGGACGGTGATGTATCTGACCGGGCGGCCCCTGGAGCTATGAGGGCCTTTTTCAGGCGGCACCGGGGCCTGCACATCTGGTTTCTGGCGGTGTGCGGGGTGCTGGGTCTGTATTTTGCCCTGCGGACTGTGCCGGGGCTGATGAACTGGATCAGCCGCCAGGTGGTGATGCCTCTGGAGCGGGCGGTGGCATCGGTGTGCTACCGGGCGTCCTTCTCCGTGGCGGAGCTGCTGTACGCCATAGCGGCGGGAGTAGTCCTGCTGTGGATGGGGGCCACCGTCCGGCGGCTGATCACGGATCAGGGCCGCCGGGGCCGGGTGCTGTATCGCTTTGCGCTGACGGCGGTGTGCGCGGTGCTGACGGTGTACGCCGGGTTCAGCCTGCTGTGGGGCGTCAACTACTATGCGGAGTCCTTCCAGCAGCAGTCCGGTGTGTATGCCCGGGAGTCCACCCCGGAGGAGCTGGCTCAGGTGACGGAATACTTCGCCCGGCAGCTGGCGGACTGCGCCGGTCAGGTGCGGCGGGACGAAAACGGCCTGTTTGCCGAGAGCCGGGACGACATCTTTGCCGACAGCGTGCGGGTGTTCGACGGCGTGTACGACGCGTTTCCCTGCCTGTGGATGGAGGACCGGGTGCCCAAGGGGGTGCGGTTTTCCACGGCCCTCAGCGCCATGGACTTTACGGGGTTCTATTTTCCCTTTACCGGCGAGGCCAACCTGAACATCGACAGCCCCGCCTGCTATCTGCCCAGCACCATTGCCCACGAGATGGCCCATCAGCGGGGTATCGCCTCGGAGCAGGAGTGCAACTTCATTGCCATCGCCGCCTCCACCACGGCGGACAGCGCCGCTTATCGCTACTCCGGCTGGCTCATGGGCTTTACCTATCTCTCCAACGCCCTGTACCGGGCGGACCCGGAGGCGTGGCAGGCCGTGCGGGTGCTGCTGCCCGACACGGTGGTGGCAGACCTGCGGGATAACTCCGCCTATTGGGCGGCCTTTGAGGGGCCCGTCAACGACGCAGCCCAGAAGGTGTACGATTCCTTCCTGAAAAGCAGCGGCGACCCCCGGGGCACCCAGAGCTACGGCACCGTGGTGGATATGCTGATGGCGTACTACGGATAAACGGTACAAAAGGATATAAAAAGAGAAACTTCCCTCCGCCGCGGGGCGGAGGGAAGTTTTTGCGTGAAAAGCCAGGATCACTTGTCGTCTGCGTCCTTGTCGCCCGGGTCATTTTTGTCCCGCTTTTTCAGCTGGGAGATGACCATGGCAGTGCAGACGGTCATAACAGCGGCCAGTATAAACGTGCAGTATTCGATCTCGCTGTAGACAAGCTCGGAGGACGGAATAAAATAGTTCATGTCTGCCCCAATGTAGAGGGCAAGCAGCGTTCCGATCAGAAGAAAAATATATTTGAGCCAGCTGCGCATGATAACCTCCTTTTGGACACATAAATGGGTAATAGAAGTAAAATATCCGGTCGACCTTGATGAAATATTAACATAAAGAGTGCGAACCGTCAAGCAAAAACGATAAAATGAGCCTTATAAAATGTGTGCTGCTTCAACAAGCTGAAATGCCGACGAAATGCCGCCCAAAAGAGCCTCGCAGAGTTCGCGGCCCGCAGGCTGCGAATAAGGTTTGATCCATTTTTCGCGGCGGCGCCCC
>FR884065.1 GCA_000435975.1 Oscillibacter sp. CAG:241
CATGTTACATTGTTCAGTTTTCAAGGTGCAGCTTCCAGCTTCTTTTGAAGCCAGATCTCAAAATCCAATCCCTTGGGTTTTGAGATCCAACGCCAAATTGGATTCCTGGTGGGCCCGAGTGGGCTCGAACCACCGACCTTACGATTATCAGTCGTACGCTCTAGCCAGCTGAGCTACGGGCCCGTCGTCGATGCGGATTTCATATCGTTCGCTGCAACGTTCACGTCACAGCTTACTCATTCCATCGCATCTCCTCTTCGAATCACAAACGCTTCGCTGGTTTGCGATTCGAGTTAAACGAGAATATGAACTTGGTGGAGATAGTCGGGATCGAACCGGCGACCTCCTGCTTGCAAGGCAGGCGCTCTCCCAGCTGAGCTATATCCCCGTCTATCTTCTCCGCTCCCGCAGAGCCTGTATCCTCTAAATTAAACAATGAACTACTGATCCTCCCAGACGTCTGACCAGGATGTTACAAGCAAGCCTTGGCTCACTTGAGGTCTCCTTAGAAAGGAGGG
>FR884066.1:0-27878 GCA_000435975.1 Oscillibacter sp. CAG:241
TTTTTTATCCCTGCCAGAAGATGCGGTTATGTGATATGTCGTTACCATGTCCTCCGCTTCTTTTGTTCGATCTGCGGTTGGCTATTTACAGAAAAGCAACTCATTCTATACACATTCAAATAGAAAGGATACGCTATATAAGCCGCGCCCCGGCTGCCAAACAGCTATGCTGCCTGCCAACCGGGGCGTCCATTGAATATGTCTTCCTGCTCACAGCGCGGCTGCGCCGATGATACCGGCCTCGTTGCCCAGCTTCGCCGGGGCGATAACGGGAACGGCCCCGTCCTTGCCGCCGAAGCAGTTGCGCTCCACATACCGGCGCACCGGAGCCAGCAGACGCTCTCCCTGGCGGCTGATGCCGCCGCCGACGAGAATGACCTCCGGAGCCAGGGCGTTGACGATATTCACCAGGCCCGCCCCCAGATAGTCGCAGTAGCGGTCCACCACCGCCTGGGCAGTCTCGTCGCCCCGGTCCGCTGCATCGAACACCGTCTTCCCGTTGACGTCCGCCAGCCGGGCCAGCAGAGAATCCGGATGCCGGGCCGCCGCATGACAGGCCTGACGAATCAGGGCCGTAGCGGAGGAATATGCCTCCCAACAGCCCCGGCGGCCGCAGGTACAAGGCTCGCCGTCCATGACCAGCAGGGTGTGGCCCAGCTCGGCCCCGGCTCCCCGCATCCCGTCATAGATCCTGCCGCCGATGATGATGCCGCCGCCAACGCCGGTGCCCAGGGTAACGAGCACCACGTTGTCGTGGCCCACCGCCGCACCCGCCACCTGTTCGGCCAGAGCGGCACAGTTGGCGTCGTTGCTGAGACGGCAGGGAATGCCAAAGCGCTGCTCCAGCATCCGGCACACAGGGACGTGGTCCCATCCCAGGTTATACGCTCGCTCCACCACGCCGTCGGCAGAGTTGCAGGTGCCCGGTGAACCGACGCCCATGCTGCGGCAGTCGGCAACGGACGCCCCGGCCCGGGCCAGGACCTGCTCCACGGCGCCGCCCATGTCCCGCACCACCTCCGCCGCCGGGCGGCTGGCCATGGTAGGAACACTGACCCGGGATACGATGGCGTGGCCGTCGTCCACCACGCCCACGGCAATGTTTGTGCCGCCCAGATCGATTCCGATACGATACATATGCTCTCCCTCCACCGTTCCGTTTACACCCGGGCCAGGTCCGGCTGCCGGACCTCCTGCCCCGCAGGGACCAGATCCTTGATGAAGCACCGGCGGCGCTTATGCTGCTCCAGGGGGAAATCCTGCCACTGGGTCTGGACCTTCTGATTCATCTCCAGCATGGGGCCGGTCTCAGCCCAGCGGACGCCCATCTCATAAGCACCCCGCATGACCTGGCTGATGACCACGGCGTTGACACCCTTGCTCTGCAGGTCCGGCCGCACGGCGATCAGCAGCAGATCCACGGTGTCGTTTTTCCGGAAGGCCTTCAGCAGGTCTACCCAGCCGGTGGGGAAGATCCGACCCCGGTTCTTTCGCAGGGCCTCGGCAATGCTGGGCGCCGCCACTCCGAAGGCCACCAGCTCCTCCTCCTCGTTCATGACGAAGCAGGTAAGATGGGGGTTGACGAGGGGGGCAAACTTTCCGGCGTAGCGCTTGATCTGGGCCTCGGACAGCTCCACCGTGCCGTAAAGTGGGGAATAGGCGATGTTTACCAGTTGGAACACCTTGCGGATCAGAGGCGGATAGTCCAGCCGGGTCCGCACCTTGTGGATGTGCAGCTTCTGGCGCTTGAGCACATAATTGCTGAGCTTCTCCCAGCGCTGGATGACCTTCTCGTCGGTGGGCGCAGTGATGAGCTCCTCAATCCAGTCCACGTCCTTCTCATAGCCCAGAGCCGCCAGATGATCCTTATAATAGGGGTGATTATAATAGGTAAAGAAGCAGCTGCGGCGGTCAAAGCCCTCCACCAGCATGCCCTCCCGGTCCATATCCGTGAAGCCCAGGGGACCGTGAACCTGGGTGCAGCCCAGCTGCCGGGCCCAGTCCTCCACCGTGTCGAACAGAGCCTTGGACACCTGGTAGTCGTCGATAAAGTCCACCTGGGTAAACCGCAGGCGGTTGGTGTGCCACTTTTCGTTGGCCTTGCGGCTCAGGATCGCGCCGATGCGGCCCACGATCTCCCCATCCCGCATAGCCAGCCAGCACCGGGCCTGGCAATATTCAAAGGCGGGGTTCTTTTTCCTGTCCCAGTCCTGCAGGTCGTCGTCATAGGTGCCGGGGATGTACTGGGGCACATCCTTGTATAGCTCTATGGGGTATTCCACAAACCGGCGCAGCTGCGCCTTGGTGGTCACCTCTACAATAGATACCATGTTTTCTCCTCCCTTCTTGCGAAGCAGTAACAGTTTACCGCCTTTTCCCCCGGATTGCAAGCCGTATCTGGTCCCGCGCGGGATTTTCGGAAAAAAATCCCCGTCGGGGCGCAAAAAAGGATTCCATATTGTGAAAAAATTTGCTATAATGGCCTTGAACACCCGCCGGGCACGTCCCGGCTTATCACGGAATAGGAGGAATCATTATGATCAGGATCGGTATCATCGGCTGCGGCAAGATCGCGCAGGTGCGCCATCTGCCGGAATATGCCGCCAACCCCCATGTGGAGCTGGCGGGCTACTACGATTTGAACACCCAGCGGGCCCAGGAGATGGCCGCCCAATACGGCGGCAAGGTCTACGAATCCTATTTTGACCTGCTCAACGACCCCAGCATCGACGCCGTGTCCATCTGCGTGGAAAACCGCAGCCATGCGGAGATCACCACCTACGCCCTGTATGCCGGGAAGCACGTTCTGTGCGAAAAGCCCATGGCCGTGACCCTGGCAGAGTGCGAGTCCATGGTGGCCGCCGCCGAGCGCAACGGCAAGCACCTGATGATCGGCCACAACATGCGCTTTGACCCGGTGCACCGCAAGGCCAAGGAGCTGCTGGACGGCGGCATCATCGGCGACATCATCACCTTCCGGACCACCATGGGCAACGCCGGCCCGGAGAACTGGTCCATGGAGGCCGGGAGCACCTGGTTCTTCGACAAGCAGAAGGCCGCCATGGGCGCTCTGTCGGATCTGGGCATCCACAAGGTGGACCTGCTGCAATACCTTACCGGTCAGAAGGTCATCGAGACCACCGCCAAGGTCATGACTCTGAACAAGCACACTGCCACCGGCGCGCCCATCACCGTGGACGACAACGCCCTGTGCATCCTGCGCATGAGCGGCGGCGCGGTGGGCACCCTGGCCGCCAGCTGGACGGTGTACGGCCACGAGTGCCAGTCCACCTGCCTGTACGGCACCAAGGGCATCATGCTCATCTATAACAACAATCCTGCCGCTCCCATCGAAGTCCGGAACCTGGACGGCACCAGCACCACCTACAATATTCCGCCGGAGACCAATTCCGGTGTCATCGACGAGTTTGTGGCCGCCCTGGAGCAGAACCGGGAGCCCGAGGTGTCCGGCAGAGAAGCCCTGTCCACCATGCGGGCCATCTTCGGCAGCATCAAGTCCTCCGAGATCGGCCGAACCGTCTCCGTCAACGACAGCTATGTGAACCATCTGTAAGCAGCAAGCCCCGGGGCTACCCCCGGGGCTTCAGCTTGTCAAAAAAATCTTTTTGACAGACCGTAAGCATCAAGCCCCGGGGTTAACCCCGGGGCTTGACATTTTTTTGATTCACTGCAAAAACAGGGAAGCGGGACGGTTTACCACCAGCATGTTGTAATACTTCAGCAGGTGATAGTCGTCCTTGTCCAGCTTGATGCTGGCCAGCAGGCGGTCGTTTTCCTCCAGCGGCTCCTTGGAGATTAGGGTTTTCAGGGCGATGGGAGCAAAGAACGGGGTGCTGCCGATGCCGGACAGCAGGCCCACGGCGGGCGTACGGTTGTGCATGGGGTTGAGCATGCAGATGTACATTTTCTCCGCCTCGTTGATCTGGTTGGTGAGCACCATGTGGGTAATGGTATCGTAGGGCTTCATCTCGCCGGTGAACAGATGCTGGCACCGGTCCGGCTCCCGGAAGTCGTCCACCCCCAGATACAGCATCACATCGATGCCGTCGCCGGAGGCGGCAGGGGAGAAGCACAGCAGCGACCGCACCAGCTGCCGCACCCGGCCGTCGTAGTAGTACATATACGCCCGGGGCTGGTTGAAGTAGAAGTTCTTGGGCAGCACGGACTGAGCGTGGAACACAGGGGGCTGGTAATCGATGAAGCATTTCAGATCGATATCCAGGGCCCGGGCAATGTCATACAGCGTCTCCACGTCGATGGTAATGGTGCCGTTTTCATACTTGGACACCGTGGCCTTGCTTTTGTTGATCATGGCCGAGAACTGCTCGATGGTATAGCCCCGGCTTTTGCGGTATTTTTTGATCCGCTGGCCCACATGGTAGGAAAAGGAACCCATTCCGTGCACCTCCTTGTGTTTCTGCCTGAATTGTACCAAACATTTGGTAGGAAGTCAACGGAAAGTTTCCGAATGAGAAACATTTTTTCGGTTCAGTCTCGCCGCTGGAGCGCTGCCAGGTCTATGCAGCGCCCGCCCAACAGCGTGGCCTCCTCCGGGTCGTGGGTCACACACAGGACGGAGGCCCCCGCCGTGTGGCGGCGGATATAGGCTGCGGTGTCCCGGCGGCACTGCTCATCCAGTCCCTTGAAGGCCTCGTCCAGCAGCAGAAGCTCCGGCCCGCAGCACACCGCCCGGGCGATGGCCACCCGGCGGCGCATTCCGCCGGACAGCTGCGACACCGGCAGGCGGACGCTGTCGGACAGGCCCAGCTCCTCCAGATGCTGTAAAATCGCTTTCTCCGGCAGGGTCCGGCCCGTAACCAGCCGAATGTTGGCCACGGCGGAGAAGTTGTCGCACAGCCGGTCCTCCTGGAACACATAGCCCAACCGCCGGGGGACCCCGGTGACGGCTCCGGCGTCAGGCGTTTCCAGCCCGGCGACGCACCGCAGCAGGGTGGTCTTGCCCAGGCCCGAGGGGCCCATCAGGCACACCGTCTCCCCCTGCCGCACCGTCAGGCTCACGTCCCGCAGCACCGGGCCGCGGCCGTAATCCTTGGATACATGCGCAATTACCAGGTCCATTACCGTCCCTCCCATGCGGCGAAGCACCGCCGCAGCAGCCACAGCACCAGCTTTTCAAAGCCCACGCTGCATACCACGATCACCACCGTCCAGGCCAGCAAATCCGCCGTCTGGAAATACACCTTGGACTCATACAGCCGCTCACCGATGGAACCGCCCACCACACCGATGACCTCGGCGGCCACGCCGGACTTCCACGACATGCCCAGGGCCACGCTGCACCCGGACAGGAGAAACGGCTTCACCTGGGGAACGTAGATATACCCCAGCCGCCGGGAAAAGGGCACCCGGTACAGCCGGGCCATCTCCAGCAGCGCCGGGTCGGCGCTGCGGATACCCTGGAGCGTGTTGGAATAGATCGCCGGAAACACCATGAGAAACGAGATAAACACCGCCAGCTGGCTGGTATTCAGCCAGATCAGACAGATGATGATGAATGACGCCACCGGTACGGACTTGATCACCGTGACGTAGGGCCACAGCAGTATCTCCAGCACCCGCAGCCGTCCCGCCGCCACCGCCAGCAGCACCCCCAGAACCAGGCCCAGGCCGAAGCCGCCGCTGATGCGCAGCAGGCTGAAGGCCACCGTAGGGAAAAAGTCCGGCTCCTGCCAGACCGTCCACAGCCGCTGGGCCACCTGCCAGGGGGACGGCAGCAGCAGGTCCATGCCCACCGCCATGGCCGCCCCCTGCCAGACCGCCAGGGCCAGGGCCACCGCTATGCACTTTTGCAGGCTCGCGTGCTTCATAGCGTCCTCCGCTGCATTTATTTTCCCATCCAGTAGAAGTCGTCCCCGGGGAGCTTGCCGCCCACGGACTCAGGGTTCTGGTCATACAGCACCTGCAGATAGCCGCTGGCCATGGTCTTCATATTGTCGCCGGTGATGCAGACGATGTTGCAGTCGGGAATGGCCTTTTCGGCCACGGCGGCCTTGACAATGCCGTATTTCTCCACCAGGACGGAGGCCTCGGCGGGCTGATCGTTCAGGAAGTCCACAGACTGGGCGTATTCATCCAGGAGCTTCTCCACCGCCTGGGGATGCTGCTCCAGGAATTCGCTGCGCACCAGCAGCACCGCGGTGATCAGCTGGCTGCCGCCGCCCAGGGCGTTCCACTCCTTGGTCAGGTCCAGGGCCACCCGCAGACCGTCCACCTGACTCCGGGCCACCACCACAAAGGGCTGGGGCAGCATGGCCACGGCGTTGTCCATGGCGGCCATCTGGGCCACGATCTCCGTGGGCTCGCTCTTCCACTCTACGTTGACGTCCCGGCCCAGCTCCAGGCCGTTCTGGGCCAGCAGGTACGTCAGAGCATACTCGGGAGTCGCGCCCTTGCCGGTGGCGTAAATGGTCTTGCCGGCCAGGCTCTTGATATCGGTGACAGTCTCGCCGCCCTTTTCCACGATATACAGCACGCCCAGGGTGCTGACGGCCAGCATCTTCACCTGTCCCTCGGTCTTGTTATACAGCACGGAGCCCAGGTTGGCAGGCACGGCCATGATGTCCAGCTCCCCCTTCAGGAACAGGGGATTCAGCTCGTTGGCGCTGGCAGCCATCCGGAAGTCGATGGCGTTGGCGGTTTTCTGTTTTTCCGCGTCGTCCAGCAGCTTCACCAGGCCCATGGACGTGGGGCCCTTCAGTCCGCCCACCCGAATGGTGACGGCTTCCTCCTGGGGCTGGTCGGGGGCCTGGGGCTGCTTGGCGCAGCCGGTAAACAGCGCGGCGGGCATCAGCACCGCCAGCAGCAGAGATACAAATTTTTTCATGTCGGTTCTCCTTCCCGTGAAATGACGTTGGAATATTGGGTCTTGGCGCTGACGCCGGGCAGGCGTCCGATCTTGCCGGACAGGGCCGCGATCTTATCCTGGGGTGCGTCCAGCACCACAGAGATGATGTTTACGCCCCGCTCCCGGTACGGCAGGCCCATGCGCCCGATGATATAGCCGCCGTATTCGTGCAGCAGCGCGTTCAGCGCCGCCGCCGAGGATTCCTGCTCCACGATGATGCCGATCAATGCCACTCTTGTTTCCATATTCCGTCACCTCCCTCCGAAAACAAAAGAGCCGCGCCCTGCGGCACGGCCCCAGCACCCGGGGACGCTTTCCCCGGGCGGTGTCATCTGTGGCGTAGCTTCCGTCGCAATCGCAATTTTGACGTCAGGAACTCACTTCTATTTTATGATGGCCGCCGCCGGTTGTCAAGGCCGGTTTTTCTTGCCAAACGCAAATACATATTGTATAATAATGTCGACAAATTACAGTTTGGAGTGATTTCATGGAGAAAATTCGGAAACCCCGGGTACTTTTGACGGGCTTTACCCCCTTCGGCGGGGAAACCGTAAATCCGGCCCTGGAGGCAGTGAAGCGGGTGCGGTGCCCGGAGGCGGAGGTCCGCGTGCTGGAGGTGCCCACGGTGTTCGGCGAGTCGTCCCGGGTGGTGACGGCGGCTATGGACGCATTCCGGCCGGATGTGGTGCTGTGCGTGGGCCAGGCGGCAGGCCGCAGCGCCGTGACCCCGGAGCGGGTGGCCATCAACGTGGACGACGCCCGGATCCCGGACAACGCCGGGCAGCAGCCGGTAGATGCGCCCATCGTCCCCGGCGGACCGGCGGCGTATTTCGCCACGGTACCGGTAAAGGACATGGTCCTGGCCATCCGGGAGGCCGGGGTGCCGTCGGAGCTGTCCAACAGCGCGGGGACATATGTGTGCAACCACCTGCTGTACTGCGTACTGCACCATGCAGGTCCGGGAGTCCGGGCGGGGTTCATCCATGTGCCCTGCATCCCGGAGCAGACGGCGGGCACCGATCGCCCCTCCCTGCCCCTGGCGCAGCTGGTCGCCGCCCTGGAGGCGGCGGTTGCGGCCTGCTGTAAAGGATAACCGGTTTCCCCCAGTGAAACATAAGGTTTCGCCGGGGAAATGCTGCTCCACGGATAAATAAACAGTTAAAGTGCTCTATTTTCGGCAAATTTAGGCACAACACCGCATTGACAAACAAATTGGGGCCGTTTTATAATGGAATCATCCGAAAGGAGTTGAATCCTATGAACGAGATCTACGTCATCGGCCACCACAACCCCGATACCGATTCCATCGTGTCCGCCATGGCCTACGCGGCCCTGCGCAACGCCCTGGGCGACCGGAACTATGTGGCCGCCCATATGGACCACATCAGCGACCAGACCCAGCGGATGCTGGACCGCTTCGGCTTCCAGCCGCCCCGGACGGTGCAGAACGTCCGCACCCAGGTGGAGGACCTGGACTACGATACCCCCCCGGCTCTGAACGCCACCGTCACCATGGACCGGGCGTGGCACATCATGCGGGAGCAGCGTATCTCCGCCATCCCCGTTATCAACGAGGACGGCACCCTGTACGGTACTCTGTCCGCCGGCGACATCGCCACCTACAGCATGACCACCATCGCCAACCCCCGGGTAGAGGCGGTGCCCCTGTTCAACCTGCTCAGTGTCATCGAGGGCCGTCTGCTCAACGACAGCGGCGATCTGATCGACACCGTGTCCGGCAATGTGGTCATCGCTCTGCCCCAGAGCTGCGAGAACCTGCTGTTTAACGAGCCGGACAACATCGTCATCTGCGGCAACCAGCCGGATATGATCCGCCGGGCCCTGGATATCGGCGTCAGCTGCCTGATCCTGTGCCAGACGGAGGTGGACCCGGACCTGCTGGAAAACGCCGGGCGTACCTGCGTCATCACCACTCCCTATGAGGCCAGCCGGGTATCCCGCCTGATCTATCAGGCCAGCCCCATCTCCCGGCCCTGCCACAATGAAAAGATCGTGTGCTTCCATCTGACGGACTATATCGACGACGTCCGCGAGGTGGTGCTGAAGAGCCGCTACCGCTGCTACCCGGTGCTGGACGAGAATGAAAAAGTCGTAGGCACCCTGTCCCGGTACCACCTGCTGCGTCCCCGGCGCAAGCGCGTGGTGCTGGTGGACCACAACGAGCGGGCCCAGGCCGTTCCCGGCCTGGATCAGGCGGACATTCTGGAGATTATCGACCACCACCGCCTGGCGGATATCCAGACCAGCCAGCCCATCCGGGTCCGCAACGAGCCCGTGGGCAGCACCGCCACCATCATCGCCGGTATGTATCAGGAGCACGGCGTCATGCCGTCGGCCAACATGGCGGGTCTGCTGGCGGCAGCCATCCTGGCCGACACCGTTATGTTCAAGTCTCCCACCTGCACCAAGCGGGATATTGCCATGGCCGAGCGCATGGCCCGCATCGGCGGCGTCAACATAAAGGAACTGGGCCGTCAGCTGTTCTCTCCCGCCAGCGGCAAATCCGTGGAGGAGCTGGTAAACAGCGACTTCAAGGAGTTCCACATCGGCGAACAGAACCTGGGCGTGGGCCAGGTCACCTGCCTGGACTCCGTGGATATGCTGAAGCGCAAGGGCGAGTTCCTGGATGTGATGCGCCGCCTCCAGGAGGAGCACCACTACAATATGGTGATCCTTATGCTCACCGACGTGCTGCTGGAGGGCACGCAGCTGCTGTATGTGGGCAGCGACGAGGCCATCCGCAACGCTTTCTCCGCCGAGCCCAAGGACAACGCCCTGTTCCTCCCCGGCGTTATGAGCCGGAAAAAACAGGTCATTCCCATGCTGTCTGCCCTGTGGGGATAATTTTCACACCCGCAAGCAGAGCAGCTTCGGCTGCTCTGCTTTTTTCCGCCGGAGGACGGGATTTATCGGCAAATTTTTGAAAAAAGGTGTTGACAACCCCGCGGTGTCTGTGGTATATTAAGTCTTGCCTGTCGGGGAGACGACATGGCGGCGTAGCTCAGTTGGCTAGAGCATGCGGTTCATACCCGCAGTGTCACCGGTTCGAATCCAGTCGCCGCTACCATCGACTGGTGAGACGCCGACAGCGTCTCACCAGTCACCCCCCTCAGCAAAAAGACGGCCCGTTGGTCAAGTGGTTAAGACACGGCCCTTTCACGGCTGTAACATGGGTTCGAGTCCCGTACGGGTCACCACTTCGGCAATCCGTAAGGGGTTGCCGAATAAATGGAGGCTTAGCTCAGCTGGTTAGAGCGCCTGCTTCACACGCAGGAGGTCACTGGTTCGAGTCCAGCAGTCTCCACCAAAAAGTTCCTGATTTCTTACGAAATCAGGAACTTTTCAGCATGTCAAAGAACCCCTGCTTTCATGCGGCGAAAGCAGGGGTTCTTTGACATGCTGAATCAAAACCTCCGGCTTAGCCGGAGGTTTTGATTTACTGCTTCTTTTCCCGCAGGGCCAGGGCGCGTTTGGCCACCACCGGGTCGGAGTCGTAATGGACATATCCCCCCCGGACCCGCTGGATGGCGTCGTTGCCCTTTCCGGCCAGGACGATGACGGCGCCTGCCGGGGCCTCCAGAATGGCCTGCTCCACGGCCCGGGTGCGGTCCAGCTGAATGGTGACCCGGGCGGGGCCGCCCTGGGCGGCGGCGTGGGCCAAGCGGCTGGCAATGTCGCCGGGGTCGTCAAAATCCGGATTGTCCGTGGTGAAGAAAATGCGGTCGGCATATTTGCCGCACATCTCGCCCATGCCCTGGATCCGCTGGGGCGAGCGGCCCCCGGCGATGCCGGTGACCACGGTGATGGGCGCGCCGGGATAATCCCGCTTCAGGTCCGTCAGCAGGGCCTGGGAGCTGGCCCGGTTGTGCATACAGTCCACCAGCACATGGACGCCGCCGCCCTCATACCGGTTCATGCGGCCCGGAACCACCAGGCTGTCCAGGGCTGCGGCCATCCGGTCATGACCGGCCCCCAGCAGGCGGCCCACGCCGATGGCAGCCAGGGCGTTTTCGATATTGAAATCCCCGTCCATGGCCAGATGATAGTGGTGCAGCATCTGGCTTCCCCGCTCCTGAACGGCGAACCGAAAGCCGTGCTCCAGCTTCTCCACCTGGCGGACGGTCAGGTCGCAGTCGTCCCGGTCCATGCCCACCAGCAGCGTCTCCCGGCAGCAGCGGCGGGCGGTGTCGTACACCCGGTCAAACTGCGCCGTCTCCCGGCAGATCACCGCCCGGCTGCTGTTTTCCAGCAGATGCAGCTTGCACTGGAGATATTCCTCCATAGAGGAATGCTCCTTGGGGGAGATGTGGTCCTCACTGAAATTCAGGAACACGCCGATATCGAAATGCTCGCCATAGACCCGCTCCACCTGGTACGCCTGACTGGATACCTCGGCGGTCATATACGGCAGGCCATGGTCCCGGGCCTGGGCAAACAGCCATTGCAAATCCAAAGACTCCGGCGTGGTCAGGTGTATGTCCACATCCGGACCGCCGCAATACCGCCCGGCGGAGGAGCTGAGGCCCGTGGGACGGCCTGCCAGGGCGTTGGTAATGGCCTGGATCATATAGGAGGTGGTGGTCTTGCCCTTGGTGCCGGTGACGCCGATAAGGGTCAGGCTGTCGGAGGGCTCGTCGTAGAACCAGCGGGCCGCCAGGCTCTGCGCCTTGCGCACATCCGACACCCGGACGCAGGGGATATCCACCCCGGGAAAGTCTGTCTCCGCCAGGGCGCACACAGCCCCCCGGCTCCGGGCCATTTCCAGGTATTCCGGCTTGAAGCCGTAGCCCTTGCAGATAAACAGGTCGCCGGGCCTGGCCTGACGGGAATCGTTGCAGATGCCGGTGACGGCGGCGTCCCGGTCTGCAGGGGCCGCCAGCAGCCCATGCTGCCGCAGCAGCACCTCCAGGGCGCGGATTTGTTTCATAGGTGTTCCTTCTTTCAGGGGGTTCATTTCATATTTAGTTTCCAATCAGATATACCGCAAAAGGGATTGGCGGCGGTGGGGGTAATGGGCTGCAGCGCCGCGCCGGCCGGCAGCAGAACGGAATAGCTCTTGAAGCACACGGGGACGATGGGGGCCTGGTCCGCCAGTTTTTTGCACAGGGCCGTCATGGCGGCGGCACGCCCGGCAGGCTCCGCCGCGCACAGGCCCGCCAGCAGCTGGTCCGTCTCCGGGTCGGCATAGCCGCCGAAGTTCAGGGACGCATAGCTTTGCAGCAGGGGGCGCAGATCCCAGTCGGCGGTGAGCTTCACCTCACAGAAGCACAAGTCAAAATCGCCGTTTTGCAGGGCCTGGAGATACTCCTCGTTGGGCAGAGCCTGCACCGTCACCTGCAGGTCATACTGGGACAGACCCGCTGCAATCTTCTGTGCGGTGGACACCTTGAAGCTGTTCTCCTGGTTCACCAGCAGCGTCAGGCTCCAGGTCTTGCCGGTGTGCAGGCCCGCCGCCTCCAGGGCGGAGGCATAGCCGTCCGGGGAATAGGCCGTCTCCAGCTCTTTGGGATACAGGTCGCTGGCCGGGGACAGGGGGAAGTGGGCCGCCATGCCGTGGCCCAGCAGAAACGCGCTGACGCAGCCCGCCCGGTCCACCCCCAGAGTCACGGCCCGGCGGACAGCCGGATTGTCAAAGGGGGCGCGGCGGGTATTCAGGCACAGGTACTGCATGATGGATGTGGCGGCATCGGTATAATCACCGCTGCCGTAGACATTGGAGGTATCGGCTCCGGTCAGGTCGCAGAACAGCAGCTGGATCTCCCGGGCGTAGAAGGCGTAGGACACGGAGTCCGTGTCCTTGCAGGCGGTAAGCTCAATGCGGTCCAGGGGCAGCGGCTTCCCCTGCCACCAGGAGGCGTTTTTCGCCAGGTGGGCGCCGCCCTCACCGCTGTAGGCATAGGGGCCGGTGCCGATGGGGAAGGTACTGCTCTCGGTGCCGGACTTCACGATGGGGATATCCAGCCGGGACACAAAGCTGCGGTTATCCGTCGTCAGACTGATGCGGACGGCTCCGTTGCTGACCCAGATGTCGGACACCTCCGCCAGCCGCCCGCTGTAACGGGCGGAGGTCTGGGCCCGGCGCAGGGCGTTCACCACGTCCCGTGCGGTGACGCTGGTGCCGTCGCTGAAGGAGGCGGCCCGCAGGGTGATGGTATAGGTATAGCGGGAGGCGTCGTAGGTATACGATTCCGCCAGGGCGGGCTGGGCCTCAAATTGCCCGTCCAGGGCAAACAGCCCCTCGTACAGCAGAGTCCCCAGGGTCAGCTGGGCCCCGTCGGGGCAGGTGATGGGGTCCGCCGTCTCCCCCTTCAGATACGGCAAGGCGAAGGATGTGAGCTTCACGTCCTTGTCCTTATCCTTGTTCTCCACGTTGTAATAATCCGTCAGGGTGCCGAAAATGTCGTCGGTGTTGTCCGACCAGTCGCACCCGGTCAGCACCGTCAGGCACAGGGCCAGCAGCGCCGCGAATATGCGCTTTTTCATGGAATACCTCGTTTTCACAGGCAGATCATGGCGATCTGAGCCCCCCGGGCCTGGCCCATCCGCCGGTGGGACCAATACAGGTCCGGGCGGCAGGCGGTGCAGTCGGGGCACACGTCGATCTGCGTGACCCCGGCCTTTTCCAGCCAGCGGGCGTTAACGCCCTTCAGGTCCACATGCCACTTCTGCCCCCGGCGGGTAATATACGACTCCGCCTCCCGGCCCAGAGCGTCCCGCAGGGCCCGGGGCACGTCGGCATCCGTCTCGAAGCAGCAGGGGCCGATGGCCGCGCCAATAGCGGCCCGCAGGTCCCGTGGGTCGGTGCCGAAGGTCTCCTGCATCCGGCGGACGGTCTTATATACGATGCCGGCGGCAGCGCCCCGCCAGCCGGCGTGGGCCGCGCCCACGGCCCGGCGCACCGGGTCGTACAGCAGGATGATACCGCAGTCGGCGGAGAACACCACCAGGGGAATATCCGGCGTGTCCGTGATCATGGCGTCCACGCTGGTATAGTCCCGGTCCCGGAACAGGCCCTTGCCGCAGTCCTCCGCCGTCACATGGCGGATGTTGTCCTCGTGGACCTGCTTGCTCAGCACCGCCCGGTGCTCGTCCGTACCCAGCACGGCACAGAAGCGGCGGTAATTCTCCCGGACCCGGTCCATATCGTCGCCCCGGCCTACCCCCAGGTTCAGAGAATCCCAGGGGGCCGGACTGACGCCGCCTGTCCGGGTGGAAAAGCCGTGGCGCACGCCGGACAGGACGGTGCTGGTCTTGATAAGCAGGCCGTTTTCCTCATGGGCCAGAAAGGACATGGGCAAACCCTCCGTTACGCGTTTCTGCCGCAGCAGTTCTTATACTTCTTGCCGCTGCCGCAGGGGCAGGGCTCGTTGCGGCCGATTTTCTTGACCTTGCGGGGCTGCTTTTTCACGGTGCCGTCGCCGCCGACACTCTCGGAGGTGGCGTTGGCCACCCGCTGGCGCTTGACCTCCTCGTTTTTCTGCAAACGCACGGAGTACAGCCGCCGGACGGTCTCGTCCTGGATGGCGGCGATCATCTCCTCGAACATCTCCAGCGACTCCTTCTTGTAGGCGATGATGGGGTCGGTCTGGGCATAGGCCCGCAGGCGGATGCCCTGGCGCAGGTCGCTCATGGCATCGATATGCTCCATCCAGTATTCATCCACCACCCGCAGCAGCACCACGCGCTCCACCTCGCGCATGACGGGGGGAGTAAATTCGTCCTCCTTCTGCTGATAGTAGGCGGCGGCGGCCTGGGTAAAGGCATCAATGACGGCCTGGGCGTCCATGGTGTCCAGCTGCTCCTGGGTGAAACGGACGGCGTACTTGGGGAAGTACAGGCCCTCCACCTGCCGCAGCAGCTCCTGGCAGGATGTCATATCCAGGTGATGGACGCCGGAGAAGGCATTCTGCACCAGGTGGGTGATGGAGGTGTTCATCATGTTCATGATGACGTCCTTCACGTCCATACCCTCCAGCACCTGGCGGCGCTGGCCATAGATGATCTCGCGCTGCTTGTTCATGACATCGTCATACTCCAGCACGGACTTACGGGCCTGGAAGTTCCGGGACTCCACGGTGGTCTGGGCCTGCTGGATGGAGCGGGTGAGCATCTTGCTCTCGATGGGCATATCCTCGTCGATCTTCATGCGCTCCATGGCGGCCTGGACCCGTTCACCGCCGAACAGACGCATCAGGTCATCCTCCAGGGAGATGTAGAACCGGGTCTCGCCGGGGTCGCCCTGGCGGCCGGCACGGCCGCGCAGCTGGTTATCGATCCGGCGGGAATCATGGCGCTCAGTGCCGATGATGAACAGGCCGCCGGCCTGGCGCACCCGGTCCGCCTCGCCGGAGATCTCCTCCTTGTGCTGGCGGAGCTTATCGGCGAACATCTGCCGGGCCTCCAGAATTTCACTGTTGTCGGTCTCGGCATAGCCGGTGGCGTCGGCGATGACCTCGTCGGTGTAACCGGCCTTGCGCAGGTCGTTGGTGGCCATGTACTCGGCGTTGCCGCCCAGCATGATATCGGTACCACGGCCGGCCATGTTGGTGGCCACGGTAACGGCCCCGAACTGGCCCGCCTGGGCCACGATCTCGGCCTCCTTCTCGTGGTTCTTGGCGTTGAGCAGATTGTGGCGGATGCCCTCCTTGGTCAGCATCCGGCTCAGAAGCTCGTTCTTCTCGATGGACACGGTGCCCACCAGGACGGGCTGGCCCTTTTCGTGGCACTCCTTTACCTGGCGGATCACGGCCCGGTACTTCCCCTGCTCGGTTTTGTACACGGCGTCCTCGTTGTCGATACGGACCACCGGACGGTTGGTGGGAATCTCCACAATGTCCAGCTTATAGATGGTGGCAAACTCCTCCTCCTCGGTCATGGCCGTACCGGTCATACCGGAGAGCTTGCTGTATAGGCGGAAGTAGTTCTGGAACGTGATGGTAGCCAGGGTCTTGCTCTCCCGCTGGACGGAGACGTGCTCCTTGGCCTCGATGGCCTGGTGCAGGCCCTCGGAGTACCGACGGCCGAACATCAGACGGCCGGTGAACTCGTCCACAATGATGATCTCGCCGTCCTTCACCACATAGTCCACGTCCCGCTTCATGGTGCCGTGGGCCTTGATGGCCTGGTTGATGTGGTGAGCGATGGTGCTGTTTTCGGGGTCGGACAGGTTCTCCAGGTGGAAGAACTCCTCGGCCTTGGCAATGCCCCGGGCCGTCAGGGTGGCGGTGCGGGCCTTTTCGTCCACAATGTAGTCCGCGTCCAGGCTCTCGTCCTCTGCGGCCTTGTCATCGGTCTCCGCCACCACATATTTTTTCAGCCGGCAGGAGAATGCCTCCGCCATGTCGTACAGCTGGGTGGATTTTTCCCCCATGCCGGAAATGATCAGGGGCGTCCGGGCTTCGTCGATGAGGATAGAGTCCACCTCGTCCACGATGGCGAAGCTGTGGCCCCGCTGGACCTGCTCGTTCTTATAGATGGCCATGTTGTCCCGCAGGTAATCAAAGCCCATCTCATTGTTGGTGCCGTAGGTGATGTCGGCGGCGTAGGCAGCCTGGCGCTCCTCCTTGGTCAGATCGTGGATAATGAGGCCCACGGTCAGGCCCATGAAGCGGTGGACCTTGCCCATCCACTCGCTGTCGCGCTTGGCCAGATAGTCGTTGACGGTGACGATATGGACGCCATTGCCGGAGAGGGCGTTGAGGTAGGCAGGCAGAGTGGCCACCAGGGTCTTGCCTTCACCGGTTTTCATCTCGGCGATGCGTCCCTGATGCAGGACAATGCCGCCGATGAGCTGCACCCGGTAGGGCCGCAGGCCCAGCACCCGGTCCGCCGCCTCCCGGACGGCGGCAAAGGCCTCCGGCAGGATATCGTCCAGGGTCTCCCCCTGCTGCAGGCGCTGCTTGAACTCCGGGGTCTTGGCCTGAAGCTGCTCGTCGGTGAGCTGGCGGTATTCGTCCTCCAGGGCCTCGATCTTGTCGGCGATGGGATAAATGGACTTCAGCTCCCGCTGGCTGTAGGTTCCGAAAATTTTCTGGATCAGTCCCATAGTTTGATTCCTTTCTGCTGATAAAAAAGGTGCAAAGCACCAGAATATACAAATACCTATATAGTATACCACACCGCCCCCGGCTATGCAAATGAAAAACTTATGAACAAGCCCGGGGAAAGCGCCTGAAATCGCGGCCTCACAGTTTTGTCGAAAAAAATCTATCATCTTAACGCGTTTTTAGCGTTTTCTTAACGCGGATATATGATACAATACTGTCATCAACCAGGGGAGAGGGGTAATTGACCTTGAAGCACTTTCAGATCCGCTGGCCCCGGGAGTGGCTGAAGCGGACCCGCCTGTTCCGGACGGACATGCTGTCCTATTCCGGAAAGGACTTCATCGTGTCCGTGTCGCTGTATCTGGTGTCGGTGATCTGCTGCCTGGTGCTGCGGAACTTCGATCCCCAAAACGACACCAGCTATGTGTCCATGATCTTTCTGCTGGACGTATTCCTGACGGCTCTGCTGACGGACGGCTTCTTTTTCAGTCTGACCATCGCCGTGTTCGCAGTGCTCAGTGTGGACTATATCTTCACCCCGCCGTATTGGGAGGTCAGCTTCACGCTGGCCGGCTTCCCGCTGACGTTTTTGGTGATGATGACTATTTGCGTTGCCACCGGCATCGTTACCAGCCGGGCCAAGCGGGTCAGCGAGATGGAACGGGAGGCTGAGCGGGAAAAGATCCACAGCAACCTTCTGCGGGCCGTATCCCACGATATCCGCACCCCGCTGACAGGCATTGTGGGGGCCACCAACGTCCTGCTGGAGCAGGATGCCGACCTGACACCGCAGCAGCGGCGGGAGCTGCTGCAAAACGCCAACGAGGAGGCCCAATGGCTCATCCACATTGTGGAGAACCTCCTGTCCATCACCCGCATCGGCGCGGGGGAGGACGCCCGGGTCACCAAGACCCCAGAGGCAGCGGAGGAGGTCATTGAGGGCGCTGTGGGCAAATTCCGGCGGAGCTATCCTCAAATCGACGTGCGGGTGGACCTGCCGGAGGACTTCTTTCTGGTGCCCATGGACCCGCTGCTGATCCAGCAGGTGCTGACGAACCTGCTGGAAAACGCCGCCGTTCACGGCATCACCACCACCCAGGTAACGGTGTCCTTGGAAAAGCGCGGCCGGTGGGCCCGGTTCACCGTGGAGGACAACGGCCGCGGCATTCCGGAGCTTCGGCTGCACAACCTGTTCGACGGCACCCAGAGCGCCCAGCAGGGAGACAGCACCCGCAGCATGGGCATTGGCCTGTCCGTGTGCAAAACCGTGGTGGCGGCCCACCGCGGCAAAATAAACGGAGAAAACAAAAAGGGGGGCGGCGCCCGGTTCACCGTGGACCTACCCCTGGAGGAGGAAGAACATGAAGATCAAGGATAAGATTTTGATCGTGGAGGATGAGCAGAGCATCAGCAACTTCATCTCCATGGTCCTCAACGCCAATGGGTATGACACCATCATCGTGGGCAGCGGTGAAGAAGCGCTGACCATGATCGCCTCCCACTGCCCGGACCTGATTGTTCTGGACCTGGGCCTGCCGGATATGGACGGCATGGAGGTGCTCAAGTCCGTGCGCAAATGGTCCAACCTGCCGGTGGTGGTGGTGTCCGCCCGGAACCATGAGCACGACAAGGTGGACGCCCTGGATTACGGCGCCGACGACTATCTGGTGAAGCCCTTCGGCACCTCCGAGCTGCTGGCCCGCATCCGCACCGCCATCCGCCATACCCGCACCACCCTGGC
Organism: Oscillibacter sp. CAG:241; assembly: GCA_000435975.1. GTDB lineage: Bacteria > Bacillota > Clostridia > Oscillospirales > Oscillospiraceae > Vescimonas. Next base: position 18,695 of record FR884066.1, read on the forward strand.
CAATTCCCAGATCGCCCAGTCCGGCAAATTCACCGCCGGGGACCTGACCATCGACTATGACAAGCATCAGGTGCTGATCCGGGGCGAAAACGCTAAGCTGACGGTGAACGAATACAAGATCGTGGCCCTGCTGGGCAAATATGCCGGCAAGGTGCTGACCTATGACTTCATCATCCGGGAGCTGTGGGGTCCCAAGGCCAAGGCCGACAACCAGATCCTGCGGGTGAACATGGCCAATATCCGCCGCAAGATCGAGGAGACGCCCGGCCAGCCCCAGTACATCTTCACCGAGGTGGGCGTGGGCTACCGCATGCGGGAAGGCGACTGACTTTTTTGAAACACTCAAATACCGGTGGGGGCTTCCCTGCCGGTATTTGTATTTAACGGTTGTTTATTTGATTTGTATCCACTTTGTAACTACTTCTTTGTGCATCGTGCCGTATAATAAGAGATATTCTGAAACATAAAAGGAGGAGCCCGCCATGGGAAACGCACCTGATCTGGACTGGGGCAAGCTATTCAAGGCTGTATGGAGATATGTTCTGCTGCTTGTGGGCGCATGGCTGGCCCTGCGCTATTGCAGCTATCACGACAGTGTCATGGGCATGTTCTTCGTGGCCTGCGTGGTGGTGATCATCTGCACCGCCATGATCATCCGCCGGCTGAACCGGCTGCAAAAGACCATGGAGGAAAAAAAGTAACTGCGCTCCGTTTATTTTTTAACGGGTTTCGTAGCAATTGTGTATCAAAATTGTAAAATAGGACTATCTTTTTCCAAACGTATATGGTACAATCAGAATATCCCGAATGTACGCAGTACAACACTGTGCCGAAAAAGGTAGGTCTTATCTTATGGAACACAACGCGATCCTGGACAGCCGGCTGTCCCTGAGCAGCAACATTCCCCTGTACGCCCAGCTGGTGGGCATCATCAAGCGGGAGATCTCCTCCGGCGCGCTGAAGATCGGGGACCTGCTGCCGTCGGAGGCGGAGCTGTGCCGGGCGCTGGATATCAGCCGCAACACCGCCCGCCAGGCCATCGGCGAGCTGGAGGACGAGGGCCTGGTGGTCCGCAAGCGGGGCAAGGGCACCTTCGTGGCCGACCCCAACAGCAACCGCCGGGGCGTGCGCTACTCCTTCACCACGGAGGTCTCCTCCCTGGGCAAGACGCCGTCGTCCACCCTGGTGGATTTCGGCGTGGTGATCCCCACCCGGGCCATCTGCCAGCGGATGGACCTGCAGGAGGGCACCCACGTCTATTGCTTCACCCGCATCCGCAATGTGGACGGGGAGCCGCTGATCCTGGAAACCTCCTACTATCCCCAGTACATCTATCCCAATCTCACCCGGGAGATGGTCCAGACCCACAGCTTCTACAGTCTGCTGTACCATGTGGGCATCACACCGTTTTCCGCAGAGGATACCTATGAATCCGTGATCCTGGATGCCCCCCGGGCCAGCCTTCTGGGCGTGGAGCCCGGCAGCTGCGCCTTTTACCATCAGCGCCGCACCCGCACCGAGGATGGCCGCATTTATGAGTACACCCGCAGCTATATCCGCGGCGACCGGGTCCGTCTGGACGTACACATGCAGAAAAGCGGCATGAGCTTCAGCCGCATCATCGACTGAACGATCAGCCCCTCCGGCCCAGGCCGGAGGGGCTGATTTATGTGCGGTCATTCCCCGGCGGTGTCCGTGGGAGCCGGTATTTCTTCGTAGAACACGTCCAGAATCAGGTCGTACAGGGCCTCCTGATCCACCGTCAGCTCCACCCGGTTGCCCTGGCCCAGAACAGCATCGCCGGTAACCCGGAGCATGTCCCCGGAAAAGCTCATGCCCGCGGCCTGGGTGGCCAGATAAGACAGCTTGCCCAGGTCCAGGTCCGTCAGCACATAGTCGCTGACGGCGTTATACAGAGGAACGACGCTGGCGGGGCTGGCCGCCACCCGGTCCTTGGCCTGGCTGATCAGGGCCAGCATATACTGCTTCTGCCGCTTCATGCGGTCCTCGTTGCCGGTGGCATCGCCCCGGCGGGCCTGGATATACAGCCGCGCCTGCCGCCCGGTAAGGGTCACATCCTGGCCCGGGTACATGTTCCTCCCGTTGGGAACATCGGTGAAGGGATAGTCGTCCAGCACACTGACGGTGACGCCGCCCACGGCGTCGTTGAGCCGCCCGATGCCGCCCATATAAAAGGCGGCGCAGCCGTCGAACTGTAAGCCGTAAAACAGCTGGGACACCGCCTCCTGGCACAGGCGGCAGCTCTCATACAGGCCGTCTCCGTTGGAGTAGGACAGGGCCAGCTGGGTGTGGGCCGCGCCGGATACCTGACCGTTCTGGTCCAGCACCGCAATATCGCACATGGTGTCCCGGGACACGGAAATCAGTGTCATCCGGTTGGCGTCGGTGTCCAGGGCCGCCACCAGGATCACGTCCGCCTGGTTGTCGCTGCCATAGGGCAGGGGCGCGGCAGGCTTATTGTCGGAATCCACGCCGATAAGCAGCAGATTCACCATATGGTCCTTATAGCGGTAGTATTTGCCGTCGTGAAGGACGGTGTAGCTGTCCAGCTGCTCCGTGCCGCCGGGGGTGACGGTGGGGGCCGAGCCGCCGTTCCGCAGACTGCTGCGCCCGTGGAGCCAGATGCCCGCCACAATGGCGCACAGCACCGCCGTCACCGCCATGAGGATGATGAAAATCAGCAGCGGCGTGGACAGGCGCTTTTTCTTCTGTTCCAGCTGGGTCTGTTTTTCCTGTTCCATAGGGTCTCCTTGTCTCATTGGGGTCGTTTATTTGACCACGTCATATGTCTCCGTCAGCACACCCTGGAGCAGAAACCGCTGCATGCGGTTCTGGCGGTAGCAGGTGGACAGAGTCAGCACCCGATCCCCTGCCCGAGGAAACAGGTCCCGGCGGTAATTGGCGTTGATGGCCTCCCCCAGGGAGGCAAAATAGTCCGCAAACTGCTGGGGGTCCGTAAAATCGTGGCACAGCAGCAGGTGCTCGCTGGAGTGGGGATAGGCGGCGAAAATGGTGTATTCATACACCTTGTCCGGGGTGTAAACGATAATCTTCTGGTTTTTGGCGAAAAACTCCGCATCGGCAAAGTTGTTCACCTGGGCAAACATGGTCTGGGACTGGCGGTTGTGGCCATACAGCACCGTCACCGGGTCCTGAAAGGTGGTGGTGTTGTACCGCTGGGAAAAAATGCTGCCGCCGGAGTAATAGGACCGATCCACCCCGTGATCGTCGTAAAACAGGTCGTCTGCGGCGCTCTGGACCACGGCATAGTTGATGTTGGTGCCGGGCACCTCGATCCAGGCGTAGATTTCCGGATTGACGTCGTGGAGGCTGTCAAAGTCCACATTGATGGCCATATATTTGCCGTCGTCCTGGGGGGCCAGGGGCTCCACCACCTGGCCGGAGCGGACGCCGCTGCCCAGCTTATCGCTGACAGACTTGCCCCGGACATACTGGACGATAAACAGAATGCAGAAAACACACACGATCACCGCAATAACGGCCACCACCGTCAGCAGGATGCGCACAGGACGCTTCATAGGACATTTCTCCTTTGTTCAGAACGGAAAAAAGGCCCCATAAACGGCACAGCATTTATGGGGCTCCTTCTTTATAAAATGGGGACGTTTTATGCCCGGGCACGGGCCTTTTTGGTGCAGACATAGGCCACGCCGCCGCTGACGGCAATGGTCATCACCACGCTGCCGATGCCCAGGTCGTAACCGGTCTGGGGAGAGGTGGGCGTGGTATCGGTGTTGTCGTCATGCTTGGGACTGGGGACATAGCCGCCGTCGGCAAAGGCAGTGACGGAGAGCATGCAGCCCAGCATCACAATAACCGTCAGCATAGCAAGAATCTTTTTCATGGTAACATAACCCTCCATTACCTCATTCATTACCACCATTATAATGTACACTTACGGAAAAAGCAAGTACTTTTTTGCAGAAACTCAAAAATCATCTGTTGAAGTGGGCAGCACTTACACCCCCGTCAGGTCAAACGCCGGGGTATACTCCTCCCGGGCAGAGGTGCGCTCCTGGGTGAAGCCGTCGCGGATGCCGCAGTTTTCCATATAGGCTGCCGCCGCCCGATACTCCGCCCGGGTAACGTGGCGGGCCAGCGGGCCCACGGCTCCGGGCTGGGGCGTGTACTGGCTCATCAGGGAAAACAGCACCTCCCCGGGCCGGAAGGTCTCCGCCACCCAGTCAATGACCCGGCGGGTATTGTCCAGCTGTCCCGGCAGTACCAGGTGTCGGATCAGCACCCCCCGCACCAGCAGGCCGTCCCGCATCTGATAGGGTCCCGTCTGGCGGAACATCTCGCATATGGCGCTTCGCGCCGCGGCGGGATAGTCTCCGGCGCCGGACAGCCGCCGGGCCGGCTCCTCCAGGGCGTATTTCATGTCCGGCAGATATACCTGCACCTTGCCCTCCAGCAGGCGGAGCGTCTCCACCCGCTCATAGCCGCCGGTGTTGCACACCACCGGCACCGGCAGGGACGGCTCCAGGGCCTGAGCCACCCAGGGAGCGAAGTGTCCCGGCGTCACCAGGTTGATGTTGTGAGCGCCCTGCCGGATCAGCTCCCGGAAGATCTCCCGCAGCCGGTCCACGGACACGGGCTTTCCCACGCCCTGGGCGGAGATCTCATGGTTCTGGCAGAATACGCAGCCCAGGGTGCAGCCGGAGAAGAACACCGTGCCGCTGCCCCGGGTGCCGCTGATGCAGGGCTCCTCCCACATGTGGAGCCCCGCCCGGGCCACCACCGGCCCTGCCGGCATCCGGCAGAAGCCGCTTCCCGCCGTCTCCGTGCGCTCCGCGCCGCACAGCCGGGGGCAAAGGGTGCATCTCATACCTTGTGAATATCGAAGTCCGGACCCAGGTCCCCTGCCATCCAGTGGCGGCGGCAGAGGCTGGTATACCGGTCGTTGGCCCCCAGCACCACCTGCTCGCCCTCCTTCACCACCCGGCCCTGTCCGTCAAACCGTGCGTTGAAGGCGGCCTTTTTGCCGCACCAGCAGACGGTCTTGACCTCCTCCAGCTTGTCCGCCATAGCCAGCAGATAATAGCTGCCCTCGAACAGCTGGCCCCGGAAGTCTGCCTTCAGGCCGTAGCACAGCACGGGGATGCCGCAGTCGTCCACCAGGTGGACCAGGTAAAATACCTCATCCTTGGTGAGAAACTGGGCCTCGTCAATGATGATGCAGGCGTATTTCTGCAATTCCTCATCGGGCCGGGCCCGCATTTCGTCAAAATACACACAGGGATGGGTCAGGCCGATGCGGGAGGTAACCATGTGATCTCCATCCCGGGTGTCCAGCCGGGGCTTCACCATCAGGGTCTCCTGGCCCCGCTCCTCGTAATTGAACCGCGCCATCAGAGCGTTGGCGGTTTTGCTGGAGCCCATGGCCCCATATTTGAAATAAAGCTGCGCCATCGTCATTCTCCTTCTGCGGGCAGGGCCCGCGTGAATTTTTCAAAGGCGGAGGGCACCGCCAGCCGGGCCCGTATCGTCCCATCGGCCCAGAGCCAATCCTCCGGCCCCCGGCCCTCCACCTGCACCAGGTAGCCGGTCATGTCCCAGCGGATGTGGGTGAACAGGTGCCTGGCCTCCAGCTGCCGCAGCCACCGGTGGGCCGTCAGGCCCCAGGCGCGCAGCTGCTGCGCCGCCTGCTCCTCCGTCAGCCGTCCGGGAACATGGGGATATTCCCACAGCCCCGCCAGAAGTCCGGTATCCGGCCGCTGCCGCAGGGCCACCCCCTCCGGCCCCAGCAGCAGGAACACGGTTTTTTCCTCCCGGCGCTTCTCCTTCTTCGGGGCACGCACCGGCAGCTCCCGCTGGCAGCCCTGCTCCCGGGCGGCACAGAATGCCGCCGCCGGGCAGCTATCGCACAGGGGTGCGCTGTTGGGCAGGCACACCCCGGCTCCCAGGTCCATCAACGCCTGGTTGAAGGCCCCCGGGGCTTCCCGTGGCATAGCCGCCTCCATCCACCGCCGGAACTGCCGCCGGTTTTTCTGGTCCAGAATATCCAGCCGGCAGCCGCCTACCCGGGCCGCCACCCGCAGCACGTTGCCGTCCACCGCCGGGACAGGCTCCCCAAAGGCGATGGACAAAATAGCTCCGGCGGTATAGTCCCCGATGCCGGGCAGGGCGGTCAGCTCCTCATACGTCCGGGGAAACGCCCCGCCGTACTGCTCCGCGACGATCTGCGCCGCCCGGCGCAGATTCCGGGCCCGGCTGTAATAGCCCAGGCCCTCCCACAGCTTCATCAGCTGCCCCTCGTCGCAGGCGGCCAAAGCCTCCACCGACGGGTACGCCGCCATAAACCGCTGAAAATACGGGATCACCGTCGCCACCCGGGTCTGCTGCAGCATGATCTCCGACACCCAGGTCCGGTAGGCGGACACCTGCTCCCGCCAGGGCAGCACCCGGCGGTTTTCCCGGTACCAGGGCAGCAGCGCCCCGGGCAGCCGGTTGAGTTTTTCCTGTATTGCATCCATATCCTAAAACCTCGCGGCATAGCCGCACCGGCGGCACAGCTCCTCCGCCGGGCTCCGGCGGGAGAAGCCCTCCCGGATGGCCGCCGCCCGTGGCGATGCCAGAATCTCCTCCACCGGCTGGTCAAACAGATTCCCCAGGGCCATGCGTCCCTCTCCGTCCAGGCAGCAGGGCACCGCCGTGCCGTCGCACAAAACGGCCAGCTGCTGCCGCAGCCCGTGGCAGAACTCCGTGCCGCTCTCCGGAGCCTCCGGGTCCGGCCAATCAAATTTTTCCGCCTGCTCCAGGAAAACATTCGCGGAAAGCCTCCGGTTCCCCCGGCGGTCCGTGGGGATAGACAGCACCTCCCGGCCCAGCTGTTCCCCCAGGAAGGCCAGCACCTGACCGTTGCAGCTGTCCCGCCCGCCGATGTTCCACAGGCGCAGGGCACACAGAGTCCCCTCCGCCGAGGCCCGGCAGCAGAAATCCCACACGCCGGAAAGATATTCCTCCATGCTGCCGGGGCAGTCGTTTCCCTCGAAGCTGTGGAGGGATACGCTGACCTTGTGGACCCCTGCCAGAAGGGCTCCCCGCCGGGGCAGCAGCGTCCCGTTGGTGGTGACACACACCCGGAAGCCCAGCTCCCGGGCAACGGCCAGGAGCTCCTCCAGCTGCGGGTGCAGCAGCGGCTCCCCCATCACATGGAGGTACAGATACTCCGTGTGGCCGCGGAGCCTTTCCGCCAGGATCCGGAACTCTGCCGGGGCCAGGAACCGCGCCGGGCGGCCGGTGCCGGGGCAGAAGGAACAGGAGAGATTGCACACATTGGTGATCTCCACATATACCCGCTTGAACACATCGCCGCCCCCTTTCCCAGCACTTGAATTGTTATTTTACCACGTTTTCGCCCTTTTGCATAGCGCCGGGAACCAAATGTTCAAAAAAAGGTAATGACTTTTCACCCGCAATCGGTTACAATAGAGCCACTTGAATCGTATTGGAGGAATTTCCCCTTGAAAAAGCTCTATGACGCCGCCGACCGCTTCTGCGCCCGGCATCCCCGGTTCGGTATTCCGGACCTTATGCGCTGGATCGTCATCGGCAATGTGGTGGTCTATGTGCTGATGCTGCTGACCATGCGCACCGACGCCAGTGCCGTGAGCTTCCTGTATCTCAACGGCAGCAAGGTGCTCCACGGGGAGCTCTGGCGCATCGTCACCTTTATTTTTGTCCCCACCAGCTCCAGTCCCTTCTGGCTGGCCATCAGCCTGTATTTCTACTACTGGATCGGCTCGTCCCTGGAGCGCCAGTGGGGCACCGCCCGCTTCAACCTCTATTACTGGAGCGGCGTGCTTCTGACGGTGATCGCCACCCTGGCCGCCTCCGCCATTTCCGGCGTGGGCTATTCCGTGGGTGGAACGGGATATGTGAACCTGTCCATGTTCCTGGCCTTTGCCTTCCTATATCCGGATACCCAGCTGCTGCTGTTCTTCTTCATCCCCGTGAAGATCAAATGGCTGGCGTGGCTGGATATCGCGGTGTTCGTCATTGGCATTGTGCAGTCCCTGCTGGCAGGCAGCTGGCTGGGAGCCATCCTGCCGGTGGTGGCGCTGCTGAACTTCCTGGTGTTCATCTGGCCCGCTATTGACGCGTTTATCCAGCGCCGGAAATACCGGCACGCGCCCCAGACGGTAAACTTCAAAAAGGCCGTGCGGCAACAGCAGCAGCAAAAGGGCTATCACCACAAATGCGCCGTCTGCGGCCGCACGGACACGGACTATCCCGACCTGCAATTCCGCTATTGCAGCAAATGCGTCGGCTACCGCTGCTTCTGCCAGGACCACATTTTCTCCCACGTCCACTTCACCGAGGAGGACCAATAACCCACCCGCAATCAAAAAAGAGAGCACCGCCGCGGCGGTGCTCTCTTTTTTTTCGTTATTTCTTTTCCTCTGGAGCGAAAAGCGGTGCTCTCTTTTTTGCCGTTATTTCTTGTCCTCGGATGCAAAAATCTGTTCAAATTCCTGGGCTGTCATGGTCTCATGCTGGAGCAGGAACTCCGCCACCTCTGTCAGCTGAGGGCGGTATTTTTCCAGGATCTCCGTGCAGCGGCCATAGGCCTCGTCCAGGATGCGGCGGATCTCCCGGTCCATCTCCGCCGCCGTTTCCTCGGAATAGGGGCGGGTCTGGGCCATGGACCGGCCGATGAACACCTCGTCGTGTCCCGCGTCAAAGGCCACGCTGCCCATGCGGTCGGACATGCCGTAGGTCCCCACCATTTTCCGGGCCAGCTGGGTGGCCCGGCTGATGTCGTTGGACGCGCCGGTGGAGATATCTCCCAGCACCAGCTGCTCCGCCGCCCGGCCGCCCAGAAGCCCCGCAATGCTGTTGAGCAGATGGGTGCGGGACAGATAGCTGCGATCCTCGTCGGGCAGGAAGATGGTCATGCCGCCTGCCTGGCCCCGGGGCACAATGGTGATCTGATGCACGGGGTCCAGATCCGGCAGGGTGTGCATCACCACGGCGTGGCCCGCCTCGTGATAGGCGGGGAGCCGGCGCTCGTGCTCGGGGATCACCCGGCTGTGCTTCTCGGGTCCCGCGATGACCTTGATGACGGACTGCTGCAGGTCGGCCATGGTGATGGCCTTCTCGTCCCGGCGTCCGGCCAGCAGGGCCGCCTCGTTCCGCC
>FR884066.1:27903-30459 GCA_000435975.1 Oscillibacter sp. CAG:241
TTCAGCAGGTTTTCCAGGTCTGCGCCGGTAAAGCCGGAGGTGCCCTTGGCCAGCTTCTCCAGGTCCACATCCTCCGCCAGGGGCTTGTTCTTGGCGTGGACGGCCAGGATCTCCTGGCGGCCCTTGATATCCGGCAGGCCCACATACACCTGGCGGTCGAACCGTCCGGGGCGCAGCAGGGCCGGGTCCAGAATGTCCACCCGGTTGGTGGCGGCCAGGACCACCACGCCCTGGTTGGCGGCAAAGCCGTCCATTTCCACCAGCAGCTGATTCAGGGTCTGCTCCCGCTCGTCGTGGCCGCCGCCCAGACCGCTGCCTCTCTGGCGGCCCACGGCGTCGATCTCGTCGATAAAAACGATAGCCGGGGAGTTCTGCTTGGCCTGGCGAAACAGGTCCCGGACCCGGGACGCACCCACGCCTACATACATCTCCACAAAATCGGAGCCGGAGATGGAAAGGAATTTCACCCCTGCTTCACCGGCCACGGCCTTGGCCAGCAGGGTCTTGCCGGTGCCCGGAGGGCCCACCAGCAGCACGCCCTTGGGGATGCGGGCCCCCAGGGCCAGGTATTTATCCGGCTGGCGCAGGAACTCCACGATCTCCCGGAGCTCCTCCTTCTCCTCGTCGGCGCCCGCCACATCGCGGAAGGAAACCTTGCTGTCCTGGGGCACGTCCTGGATCCGGGCGTCGCCGAAGTGTGACATCCGGTCCTGGGCCCCGCCGGGGCCTGCCCCGGTCATCCGGGCCATCAGATTCATCAGCAGGATGAATCCCAGAATCACCGCCACATAGGGCAGCAGGATCTGCAGCCAATTGGTAGAGTGGTCGGCGCGATAGGTATAGTCCTTGATGATCCCCTGCTGGTTCTGCTGCACCACCAGATCGTTCAGGTCGTTGTAAAACACCTGGAAATCATACAGATCACAGCTGACGGTGCTGCCGTCCTGGAGCTTGGCTGTGAGCCGGGTGTTGCTGATGGCAAACTCCTGGACCTTCTCGTCCTGAAACAGCTGCCGCAGCTGGGCATAGCTGATGGTGCCGGCGCTGCGCATGCCCGTCACCAGGTAGTATACGAAGCATGCAGCCAGCAGCAGGAGCAGCGCGGCCCCCCAGCCGAATTTTCGCTTGGCAGTCAATAAAGGCCCCCCTCTCTTTTAATGAATAACGCGGACGCCCCGCCAGCTGTTGTCCGGCAGGACGGAAATGCCCACCATCACCCGGGCCCGGATGTGGTCCACGGAAATATAAGGTTCGTTCCAGAACCGGGCGTCGTTGGAGCCGGTGCGGTTGTCGCCCATGAAAAAGACGCAGCCTTCCGGCACCTGGAAGCTGGCGTTGGACTGGGTAATGCCCTGCCTGGGCAGATACGCCTCATCCAGCATCTCACCGTTGACATAGGTATATCCGTCCCGGAACGCGATGTCGTCCCCAGGCAGACCCACCACTCGCTTCACCAGCAGCTTGTTCAGCTCGTCGCTCCAGAAGGTGACGATATCCCCCCGCTCCGGCGTGGGGTCCGACACCATATACGGCAGCTGCCACGAGATCAGCAGGGTGTGCTCTGGAATGGTGGTCTCCATGGACCCGGAGGGCACCCAGCTCAGCTGGAAGATCACCTTGAACAGCACCACGATCACCGCGGCGGTAACGATCAGATAGCCCCAGTTGCTCCAAAAGCTGCCCCTGTCCTCCGGGGCCAGGCGTTTGCCCCCAATGGGGCGCCTCTCTTGTTCTTCCACAGGAATGCTCCTCCCTTCCTCCACTGGGCCGATGCCCGATTGTTACTTGGTATAGACCTCCGGCTTCAGAACGCCGATATAGGGCATATTGCGGTACTGCTGGCAGTAATCCAGGCCGTAGCCCACCACGAACTCGTCGGGCACCACGAACCCGGCCAGGTCGGCGGTGATGGCCTTCTCCCGGCGGGCGGGCTTATCCAGCAGAGTAACGATGGTGATGCTCTTGGCCCCCTTGGCCAGCATATAGTCCTTCAAAAAGGCCAGGGTGTTGCCGGAGTCCAGAATGTCCTCCACCACGATGATGTCCCGGCCGTTGATGTCCCGCTGCAGGTCCCGGGTGATCTGGACGCTGCCGGAGGACTTGGTAGCGTTTTTATAAGAGGACAGGCCGATGAATTCCACCTCGCTTTTCAGCTGGGCGGCGCGGACCAGGTCCGCCATAAAGATGAAGCACCCGTTGAGAACGCCCACGAACATGGGGTTCTTGTCGTGGAACCGCTCATACAGCCGGTCGCCCAGCTCCTGGATGCGGGCATGGATCTCGTCCTGGGTGATGAGGACCTTCAGAATATCCTGGTCCATATTGCTCTTAGCCATTGTGGTTTCCTCCATTTGTTGATACAGTGATCTCTGTATATAGGCCGGTTTTCTCCGGCAGAAATTCAACATCCGTGCCCACGCCCCACAGGGCGGCAGGCCGGTCCCCGACGCACAGCACCGGGATGCGCCCGCGCTTTTCCGGAGGAATCCCCCGGTCCGCCAGCAGACGCTTGACACTGCGCCCGCCCCGGCTGCCGGGCAGGGTCAGCCGGTCGGC
>FR884067.1:0-21936 GCA_000435975.1 Oscillibacter sp. CAG:241
TCAGCGAAGTTGAGCGCGATTATCTGGATTCCATCAAGCTGTTGGAGCAGAAAACAGATAAAAAGTAAGCCGGGGTGGAGAAGATGCGATGAAAAAAGAAAAGGTAAAAGTCTATATCTACACGCGGGTATCCACCGCCATGCAGATTGATGGATATTCTCTGGATGCCCAGAAGTCCCGAATAAAAGCCTTTGCCGACTTCAACGATTATGAAATTGTGGGCGAATATGAGGACGCCGGAAAATCCGGCAAGTCCATAGAGGGCAGAATCCAGTTCAATCAGATGATGGAGGACATCAAGTCTGGCAAGGACGGCGTGTCCTATGTGCTGGTGTTCAAGCTTTCACGTTTCGGCAGAAATGCGGCAGATGTCTTGTCTACTTTACAGGTCATGCAGGATTTTGGCGTCAACCTGATTTGCGTGGAGGACGGGATCGATTCCTCCAAGGATGCGGGAAAGCTGATGATTTCCGTTCTTTCGGCTGTGGCTGAAATTGAGCGTGAAAACATCCGTGTGCAGACGATGGAGGGCAGAATTCAGAAAGCCCGTGAAGGGAAATGGAACGGCGGTTTTGCGCCTTATGGCTATAAGCTGGAAAAGGGACAGCTTTTCATCAATGAGGAAGAAGCAGCGGCGATCCGCGTGATTTTTGACCAGTATGTGCATACGGATAGCGGTGCAAACGGTCTTGCAAAATATCTTGCAACTCACGGGATTCACAAAATCCAAAGGCAAAACGGGAAAAATCCCCTGTTTGATTCTGCGTTGATCCGCAGGATTCTGAAAAATCCGGTATACTGCGGGAAAATCGCTTATGGCAGACGACGGACGGAGAAGGTGTATGGCACCCGAAATGATTACCGGCTGGTGGAGCAGGACGATTATCTGCTGGTGGATGGCCTGCATGAGGGAATCGTTTCCGAAGAACTATGGCATGAGGCGCAGGTCAAGCTGCTGGCGCAGGCGGAAAAATACGAACGCGTCAACAGAGGCAAGGATACAAAAATACATCTGCTGTCCGGTATTGTGAAATGCCCGGTCTGCGGCGTAGGAATGTATGGAAACAAAAGCATCAAACACAAGGCGGATGGCTCAAAATACAAGGATTTTTATTACTATGGCTGTAAGCACCGTACAATGACGCACGGACATAAATGCGATTTCAAGAAACAGATCAATGAAGAACTGCTGGACAGCGCCGTTGCTGAGGTTATCGTAAAGCTGGTAAGCAATCCGAAGTTCGCCGCCATGATGCAGGAAAAGATCAGTATGAAGGTGGATACCTCTGCCATTGAGCAGGAGATCGCGGCGCATGAAAAGCAGCTTCGCCAGAGCTATTCCGTAAAGGAACGGCTGATGGAGGAGATCGATTCCCTCGACCCGGATGATAAGCACTACATCAAACGCAAAGCAGACCTTGATGACCGGCTTTACAAGATGTATGATAAGATCGAGGATACGGAAAACCAGCTCATTGCCGCCAGAGCCAAGAAGATGGCGATTGAGGCGGAAAAGCTGACGGGCGACAACATCTACAAGGTGCTGATTTACTTCGATAAGCTCTATTCCGTCATGGACGATCAGGAAAAGCGGCAGCTCATGGAATCGCTGCTATCCGAAGTCCAGATCTATGAGGAACGGCAGCCCAACGGTCAGTGGCTCAAGTCCATCAAGTTCAAGCTCCCAATCATTGCGGAAGATATGAGTTTGAGTTTGGACAACGATGCACATATCGAGACTGTTGCCCTCTTGTCACGGGAAACAGATCCACATAGCATTTCATGAGCTCCGTTATAGGGACAGCATGCTTATAAGTTTCCATAAAAACGGATCTCCGTGAGCCTTCTGGCCCACGGGGATCCGTTTTTCATACTCTATGCTCAGGCACGCTTCCACTTCACGCCGCCGGGGACGTCGGTGATCTCCACGCCCTGGGCCTTCAGCTCATCGCGGATGCGGTCCGCCTCGGCGAAGTTTTTGGCCTTCTTGGCGTCGGCCCGGGCCCGGATCAGGGCCTCCACCTGGGGATCCTGGCCGCCGTCCTCGCAGACCACGGTGAAGCCGCCGGCGGCGGGAGCCGCCGCCTGGGTCTTGCGCAGGGCCGCCGCCTTCTCCGTCAGCTTCAGGCCCAGCACCTGGTCGAAGCTGTCCAGAGCCGCCAGCTTGGTGGCGTCGGTGGTCTTGGCCTTCAGCACGTCATAGAGCACCGTTACCGCCATGGAGGTATTCAGGTCGTTGTCCATGGCCTTGGTAAACCGGGCCTTCAGCTCATCCAGGACCGCCGGGTCCACCTCTCCCTTGCCGGGGGCCAGGGCCGCGATTTTAGAGAGCAGCTTGTTATAGGCCGCCACGGCGTTGTCCAGGTTCTCCCAGGTGAATACCAGGCTCTTACGATAATGGCTCTGCAGGCAGAAGAACCGATACGCCAGGGGGTCATAGCCCTTCTCCTCCAGCAGCGACACCGTCAGGAATTCGCCCTTGGACTTGGACATTTTGCCGCCCTCGGTGTTCAGGTGGGCCACATGGCACCACTGGGGGCACCAGGGATGGCCCAGATAGCTTTCTGACTGGGCGATCTCGTTGGTATGGTGGGGGAAGGCGTTGTCCACGCCGCCGCAGTGCAGGTCCAGATATTCGCCGTTATACTTCATGGAAATGCCGGAGCATTCAATGTGCCAGCCGGGATAGCCTACGCCCCAGGGGGAGTCCCATTTCAGAGCCTGATCCTCGAATTTGGACTTGGTAAACCACAGCACGAAGTCGTTGCGATTGCGCTTGTTGGTATCCTCCTCCACGCCCTCCCGGACGCCCACGGCCAGATCCTCCTCGTTGTGGTCGTTGAAGATATAGTACCGCTCCAACTTGCTGGTGTCGAAATACACGTTGCCCCCGGCCACATAGGCGTAGCCGGTGTCCAGGAGCCGGGTGATGATGTGGATATAGTCGTCGATGAGGCCCGTGGCCGGCTGCACCACGTCGGGCCGCTTGATGTTCAGCTTCCGGCAGTCCTCAAAGAACGCGTCGGTGTAAAACTGGGCGATCTCCATAACGGTCTTGTGCTCCCGGCGGGCGCCCTTGAGCATCTTGTCCTCGCCCTGGTCGGCATCGCTGGTCAGGTGGCCCACGTCGGTGATGTTCATGACCCGGTTGACGCTGTACCCGGCGTAGCGCAGGTACTTCTCCAGCACGTCCTCCATGATATAGCTGCGGAGGTTGCCGATGTGGGCAAAGTGGTACACCGTGGGGCCGCAGGTGTACATTTCCACATGGCCGGGGGTGTGGGTTTTGAACTCCTCTTTTTTATGGGTGGCGGAATTATACAGATACATGGCGTTTTCTCCTTCTATGGTCAATTTTCGCTCTGCAAACAAAAAGCCTCTCATGCCCTGGGGCATGAGAGGCGATATCTCGCGGTTCCACTCTCGTTTATCACTTGCAGCCTGTGACGCAGGCCAATGCGGCGGGCTTCCACATCCCGCGCGCTCCCGGACGCACCTTCTGCCGCACCCCGCAGGACGGCTTGCAGCCGGTGACCGTCCCTCTCTTGCCGGAGCTGCGCGGCATACTCTTTCCGATCGTCGCGCTGTTCGATTTCCCTTTATTATAGCGGTTCCCGCCCGGCGTGTCAATACCGGCGGATCACGGCGGCTACCTTGCCCAGGATCTGGGCCTCCCGGCCGTCGATGGGGCTGTACGCTTCGTTCTCCGGCATCAGCCACACCTGGCCGCCCTGTCGCTTCAGCCGTTTCACCGTGGCCTCGTCCCCCAGCAGGGCCACCACGATCTCTCCGTTGTTGGCGGCAGGCTGCTGGTGCACCACCACCAGGTCATCCGGCAGGATGCCCGCGCCCAGCATGGACTCGCCCCGGACCCGCAGGGCAAAATATTCCCCGTCCCGTCCGCCGGTATCAAAGGTCAGGTAATCCTCGATGCATTCCTGGGCTAGAATGGGCGATCCGGCGGCCACATTGCCCACAATGGGCACCTGATTTTCGGGCGGCTGGCTTTCAGGCGCCTGGCTCTCCCGGGACGCCTCCGTCAGCGTCAGGGCCCGGCCCTTGCCGGCCTGCTTGCCGATGACTCCCAGCTCCTCCAGATGCTTCAGGTGAAAATGCACCGTGGACGGGGATTTCAGTCCCACGGCCTCGCCGATCTCCCGCACCGAGGGGGGATACCCCTGGTCCTGAATGGCCTGGGCGATGTAGTCGTAGATCTTCTGCTGCATTTTGGTCAGCTGGGCCATGACGTCCGCTCCTTTACCGGATATTTTCTATATTATATCATACTCAAATCCAGTTTGCAACAGATGTTCGATGATTTTTTCATCTCATTTCCGCCGCCCCTGTAAAAAATCACGGTTTTCCTCTTGAAATTCCGGCCCGGGTGTGGTAATATGATGCGTACTATGAGAAAAGTGCCCCCAGAGGGCTGAATTATTTGGAGGGAGTTCCGTTATGAACACTGTTCTTATCATCATCACCGTGGTGCAGCTGCTGGTGGCGCTGGCCCTGATCCTCATCGTCCTGTTCCAGTCCGGCAAGAGCCAGGGCCTGTCCGGGGCCATCGGCGGCATTGCCGATTCCTATATGAGCCGTTCCAAGGCCAAGAGCATGGACGCCAAGCTGGCCCGGGGCACCAAGTGGGTGGCCGCCGTGTTTGTGGTGCTGACCCTGGTTTTGGACTGCATGGTCGCCGCCGGCATCAAGTAAATCAGACAGACTGCCAGCTGGGGGACGCGCCGCGTCCCCCGGCTTTTTTCTATGGAGGGAGTTCCATGAACGAGCTGATCTTTTCCGCTCCCGGCCGGGTGGAGCTGGGCGGCAACCACACGGACCACCAGCGCGGCTGCGTCCTGGCCGCCGCCATTGACCGCACCACCCGGGCCCGGGTCCGTTTGACCCGCAGCCCTGTTGTCCGGGTCTTTTCCCGGGGCTATGACCCGGTGACTCTGCCGCTGGACCAGCTGTCCCCCCGAGAGGGGGAGCGGAACACCAGTGCCGCCCTGGTCCGGGGCATGGCTGCCGCCTTTGCCCGGCGGGGCATCCTCTGGCAGGGCTTCGACGCCTGGGTGGAGTCCGATGTGCTGCCCGGCTCCGGCCTCTCCAGCAGCGCCGCCTTTGAGGTGCTGCTGGGCCGTATTGGCAGCGCACTGTTTGCCGGCGGTTCCCTGACGCCCGTGGAAATTGCCCAAATGGCCCAATGGGCCGAGAACGTCTATTTCGGTAAGCCCTGCGGTCTTATGGACCAGCTGGCCTCCAGCACCGGCGGCCTGGTATTCATGGACTTCCGGGACCCCGCCGCGCCGGAGGTGCGCCGCCTGAACGCCGCCCTGCCCGGATATGCCCTGTGCATTGTGGACAGCGGCGCGGACCACGCGGACCTTACCGCCCAATACGCCGCCATCCCGCGGGACTTGAAGGCGGTGTGCCGCCTGTTTGATGCGGAGGTCCTGCGCCAGGTGGATGAGGACGCATTCTACCGTCGCCTGCCGGAGGTGCGCCGCCTGGCCGGGGACCGGGCCGTCCTGCGGGCCATTCATGTGTTTGACGAAAACCGCCGGGTCCTGGCCCAGGCCCGTGCCCTGGAATCCGGCGACGTCCCGGGCTTTCTGTCTCTGATCAATGCTTCCGGTGCATCCTCCTGGGAATACCTCCAGAATATCGCCCCCGCCGGCGCGGCGGAGCACCAGGCCCTGGCTGTGACCCTGGCTCTGTGCCGCCGTATGCTGCGGGGCCAGGGTGCTGTCCGGGTCCACGGCGGCGGCTTCGCCGGAACGGCGCTGTGTATCGTTCCGGAGGAGAAGCTGACCGCTTTCTGCCGGGAACTGGAGACGTATCTGGCCCCCGGCTGCTGCCACCGTTTGCAGATTCGGTGATCCCTTTCCGGACAAGAAAAAGCCTGCCGCTCTCGCGGCAGGCTTCCAATTTATTCGTCCTCCTTGATCATCAGCCGCACGGCGCTGTGCAGGTTCCGGATCTCCACCCGAGGGGCGCTGGGGGCGTACTCACCGTCCAGAGACCAGGGAATATCCTCTCTGGTGGTGACGGTGACACTGCGGACGTGGCGGAAGATCACCCCCGGATAGTTGTAGTCCATTCGGTTCAGCGCCGTAATGAGGTTTTGCAGGTCCAGGGCCGTCTTTGGCATCCGCAGCAGCATCAGCTCAAACATACCGTCATCCATGTGGACCCGCTTGGGATCCAGCTTCACCAACCCGCCCAGAGAAGTAGAGTTGCATACCGCGCCAAAAATAAAGTCCCCGTCAAACATCTCGCCGTCTGCCTCCACCGCGCAGCGATAAGGCCGCAGGGAATCGAGGTTCTTAATGCCCTCCAGGATATAGGCAAAGTGGCCCAGGGCATTTTTCGTTTCCTGGGGCGCGGAGTACGACGCCTTGGTGAAAGCTCCGAAGGACGCCACATACGAAAAATACCGGTCGTTGTGGGTGCCCAGATCCAGGGGCCGGGGCGTACCCTCCACCACGGCCCGGGCCGCCTCCGGAACGGTGGCGGGGATGCGGAGGCTGGCGGCAAAGTCGTTGGTGCTGCCGTTGGGCAGATACCCCACCGGCGGCCGGGTTTCCAGCTGCATCAGGCCCGACAGCGTCCCGTTGAGGGTACCGTCTCCTCCGGCGCACACCACCAGGTCAAAATCTCCGCCCCACTGGGCGGCGAACCGGGCAGCGTCTCCCGCCGCCTGGGTCAGCGCCACCTTCACCAGATACCCGGCCTTTCCGAAGGTGGCCACGGCGTCGAACAGGGGGGCGCTGGACTTGGTCTTGCCCGCCCGGGGATTGACAATGAACAGCAGTGTCTTATCCATGAACAGTCTCCTTTTTCTCCATCGCCCCGTCAGCGGGGGAGCGCATAACAGTTCTGTCATTATAACGCTTTCCCCGTTGAATTGCAAGCATTTGGGAATTTTAACAAAACGTTCACGTTCCCACCGTTGCAAAAACGGCTGTCTTCCGTTACTATATAGAATAGTCGATTAGGCTTTCGCGGCCGTATAAAAGGAGAGACCTTTATGAAAGGAAAGAGCAGCTATCTGAAATGGGGCCTGACGATTTTTCTCACCGTCTGCGCCATTCTGGTGTTCTATGACACGTTTTATATGAACGGCACGCTGCAGCGGATGGTGTCGAAGCTGGCATCCATTCTGTCGCCGGTGCTGGTGGGCCTGGTGATGGCATATCTGCTGGCCCCCATCGTCAACTGGATCGAGCGGCTGATCCGCTCGGGCCTGGGCCGCATAAAGGGCCTGGAGGGAAAAACCATTCCTCACGCTGCCGGCTGGCTCCGGGCCGTCAGCATCCTGCTGACCTGGGCCATTGTTCTCCTGCTGCTGTATCTGATGTTCAGCGTGGTTATTCCCCAGCTGGTAGACAGCGTGGTGATGCTGATCAACAACGCCGAGACCTACTATGACAAGATCTACACCTGGATTGTGAACCTGCTGGACAAGAATCCCACGGTGGAGGACTGGGTCAACAAGAACCTGGATACTTATTATAAAAACCTGCTGGATATCCTCACCAACAAAATTCTCCCCGGGGCCCAGCAGATGCTCACCACCATCACCGGCGGCCTTATCTCCGGCATCTGGGGCCTGGTGAGCTTCGCCATGGACTTTCTGGTGGGCATCATTGTATCTGTGTACATGCTGGCCATGAAGGAGCAGAGCCTGGCCCGCTGCTGTAAGCTGCTGTACGGCGTGTGCAAGGAGGACCACGCCCGCTGGATCGCCCGGGCTGTCCGCCGGGCCGACGGCATTTTCAGCGGCTTCGTCCGGGGCAAGCTGCTGGACTCTCTCATCATCGGCATTTTGTGTCTCATTGGCTGCACCCTGCTGAAAATGCCCTATGCCCCCCTGGTCAGTCTCATCGTGGGCGTCACCAACGTGATCCCCTTCTTCGGCCCCTTTATGGGCGCGGTGCCCAGCGCCTTCCTGATCCTGCTGGTCAGCCCCAAAAAGTGCCTGTTTTTCGTGATTTTCGTTATCGCCCTCCAGCAGTTTGATGGCAACATCCTGGGTCCGAAGATCCTGGGCAACGCCACGGGCATCTCCAGCTTCTGGGTGGTGGTGGCCATTCTGGTGGGCGGCGGCTTCGGCGGCGTCCTGGGCATGTTCCTGGGCGTGCCGGTGTTTGCCTGCATCCAGGTGCTGGTGAAACACCTGGTGGATCAGCGTCTGCGCCGCCGCAATATGCCCACGGAGGCTTATCACTATGTGAACCGCGATCAGCCCCCAGAGCCTCCGGCCCCGTCGGCGTGAAGTGGAAGCGTATCTGAGCACAGGGTATGAATAACGCATCCCCGCAGGCTTTTTGCCTGCGGGGACAGCCTGTAAAAAAGAGAAGGCCCCGGCCTTCTCTTTTTTTGCGTTATTTTTCTTTCTGCCGCCGCTGCAGCAGGCCGTCGCTGATGCGGTACACCACATCGGCCCGGTCCATTACCGTCAGATCGTGGGTCACCACGATGACGCAGCGGTTTTCCTCGTGGGCCAGCCGCAGCAGCAGATCAATGATGTTGTCGCTGTTCTCGCTGTCCAGGTTGCCGGTGGGCTCGTCCGCCAGCAGCAGCCGCCGGTCCATGGTCAGGCCCCGGGCGATGGCCACCCGCTGCTGCTCGCCGCCGCTGATGTGGGTGGGATACCGGTCCAGCAGCTCGTCCGGCAGGGACACCCGCCGGGCCAGCTCCCGGGCCTGGCGCTCCGCCTCCTGAGCCTCCACGCGGCACAGCTCCATGGGGTACTCGATGTTCTCCAGGGCCGTCAGCAGCGGGAACAGGGCGAAATCCTGATAGATCACCGCAGCCTTCCGGCGGCGGTACTCGTCCAGGTCCATGTCGCCGGTGGAGGTGCCCTCAAACAGCACCTGGCCGCTGTCCGGCAGGTCCAGCCCCGCCATCAGGCTCAGCAGCGTGCTCTTGCCCGCGCCGGATTTGCCCACCAGGGCGTACAGCGTGCCGCATTCAAAGGTGCAGTTCATGCCCCGCAGCACCGGCTTTTCCGCACTGTAGCTATAGCAGACATCTTTCAGTTCCAGAATGGACATATCATTCAACCTCCCTGCGGTTTTTCAGAATATGGCGGCTGTTGGCCCTGCGCAGAGCCACATGGGCTCCCAGCAGCCACAGCACGGCGAAGGCTGCAGTAAGGCCCAGGCCCAGGGCGGTGCCCCAGCCCAGAGCCAGGCACAGGCCCGCCCCCAGCACGGCCCCCAGGGCCGCCAGCATCAGCTGCTCCCAATACAGGCTCCAATAGGCGGTGCGGCTGTCCGCGCCTACGCTGCGCATGGTGCGCAGCTCCTTCCGCCGGGACTGCACCTGTAGGAACGCGATCAGGTATGCCAGGCCCAGGGCGATGGCGTACACCACCGGGAACAGGTGCTGCATGTACCACAGGCGCTGGGCGGCGGCCCGCTCCGTGTTCAGGTATGCCGCGTCGTTGATGATGACGAAGTTCCGGACGGCCCGGAGCTTGCCCACGGCGGACAGCTCCATGTCGTACAGGGCCTGCTTCACCGCCGTCAGATCTGTGCAGTCAGCGATTTTAAACGTGGCGCCGCTGATGGACTTGGCCAGGTAGACGCCGCCCAGGGTGCAGAGCTCCAGATCCTCGTCGTATGCATAGGGGTAGCGCAGCATGCTCAGGTTCGTGTAGATATTGTTGGCCCGGCCCGCCTGGGCATAAGCGCCCACCACACGGAGGCCTATCTGGTTTCTGCTGTAGCTGTAAGCGCTCGAGCACCGAACCTCCAGCCAGATCCAGTCGCCCAGCCGGATGCCGTACTGGTCCATCATGTCCGTAGAGATGACGCACCGATTCTCTGCCGTTTCCGGGTCCAACGACGCATCCCAATCCATCTGGAAGCAGCTGGAATCGTAACCCTCCAGCCACTGGGTCTCGATGGACGCGCTGTACATAAACTCCGGCGCACCCTCCAGCCGGTCGATAAACACCAGGTCCGGCCCGGAGGACAGATTCGCCATATACCGTTCGCTCTCAAAGGTGGTGGTGGGCTGGGGCGGCAGGCCGGGTCCGGCCACCAGTTCGCTGCCCCGGTACACTCCCGCGAAATAGTAGGGCGTAGCCGTCAGCCTTGTCAGCTCACTGACGCCGGACAGCTGGCCGATCTGGTCCAGCACCTGCTCATTCAGCACCAGGCCGGTGGTATACTTGCCGCTGATGTCCGTCATATTGCCCCGGACAGAGCTGTTTGCCCGCAGGTCCCGCAGCTGTCCGTCATAGCGGATAACGATACCCGACAGCTGGCAGAACAGGACGGCCGCGCACACGCCTGCCAGCACCGGCACCAGGGAGCGGAAGCCGCCCCGCAGCACCGACAGCCGCGCATAGGTCCGGGGACCGCCCCGCAGGGGACGGGACGGCGTACCCTGGGCGGCGCGGCTCTCCCGGCGGCGCTTTTTGTGCCGCCGCTCCAGGCTGACCACACTGAACACCAGGCAGGACAGAAGCGCCAGCGCCAGGGTCCCCAGGGCGATGACGGCCAGAGCTCCCCAGCCGGGGGCCGCCAGATACTCTGTGGCGGAGCGATGCATGGCCAGGGCGGTGTTGCTGTAATACAGGTCCAGGGACGTGGCGCCGTCCAGCACCACCTCCAGCAGCTTCAGCACCCCCAGGCACACGAAGCGGCTGAGGATCAGGCCCAGTCCCGCCGCCGGCAGGGCCACCGTTCCGGCGCAAAACAGGAAATAGGTATGTACGTTCCGCCGGGCAGCGCCCACCCGGATCATGGTGCGGCCAATGCCCCGCTGACGGTATACCAGCAGATAGCCGAACAGCACCAGAAAGCCCAGTCCCGCCGCCAGACATACGCCCGCGATGATCTGCACCAGCCGCAGCATGTCCTCCAGCGCCTGGGACACGGCGGCATAGCCCTGGTCATACACGGTGACGCGGATGGAGGACGGCAGATCCTTTTCCAGACGCTCGATGTACTCCTGGGCCAGGTCGTTTTTCAGCTGCAGCTGCCCCAGCGTGAAGGAGCAGTGGTTCTGCTGCATATCGATATCGTTCCGGACGGGGATATAGACCATGGTCTCGTATTCTTCATTGGCGGAGAAAATACCGCTGACGGTATAGGTATCCTCTGCGTCGAAGCCCTCCCCGGCCCAATAGCTGTAGGGGATCAGGGTATTCTTCCGCACCGCCAGGGACAGGGGCAGACTGTCCCCCACGGACAGGCCCAGATCCTTGGCCACCGCCTGAGAGATCAGGCAGCCCTTGCCGCCTGCGGTATAGTATGCGCCCTCTGCCAGGGTCAGATCCCCCTGCTGAAAGGGCAGCAGGTCCGCCGGCCGGTCCGTGGCCTGCACCGTCAGGGAGTGGGTCGTGACCTGATAGGTCTGGGCCACCTTTTCGATGCCCGTGGAGCCGTCCAGCCTGGGCGGCGTGCCGTCGGGCTGGGTGACGTCCAGCACATCGGTGACGCCGGTGTCTACCCCGTCCAGCTCATACTGCCCCATGGACAGCTGCATGTATGATGCACCCATCAGGCTGGACTCGGCATAGGAGCCGTGGAGCAGATAGTAGTGCCCGGGGACCCAGATGCTGTCTGCCGGAGGCACATAGTCCTGGCCGGGAATATCCATGCTGGCCTCCCCCGGGATCTCCAGCAGTACCGGCGAGCCGTCCACCATGCGCTGGCCGGTATACAGCATGCGGCTGATGATGGCGTCATAGAGCGGAAGCACCCGGTCATAAGCGGGACGAGGAGTTTCCTCCACTATGTTCCCGTTTTCATCGATGGTCCAGCCGGAGCCATCCTCCGCCGGGACGTGAAGTGTGACCAGCTCCCGCACCTTCACCATGGCCACAAACCGGTCCTTCAGCAGGAGACGGTTGGTCAGCATGCCCAGGTCCGGAGTATAGCCCAGGGCCATGCGGGTGGGCTCCCAGGCCACCAGGGCCGGATCCTCCCGGTCCAGCTTTTCCTCAAATTCCGCCAGGACCTCCCCGGCGTCCGCCACCACCTTGGTGGTGCTGGGATAGCCCGGGCCCAGATACTCCACCAGCCCAATGGTGGAGTAATTCTCCCGGCACTGGCGCAGGGTGCGCTGCAGGGCGAAGCTCAGCCCCAGGGATGTGCCCAGCAGCGTCACCAGCAGCGTCATCAGCAGCAGAAATGCCACCGACCGTTTGGGGGTCCGCAGGGCGTTTCTGATACCGTGTCTGGCAAACATATGTCCTTCCCTCCTTCGCTCTCTATGAATTCAGTCTATACGGATGCTCCAGGATATGGCGTTTCTGCCGGAGTCGTCCGGCGCATCGTCCAGCAGCAGGGACTGGCCCACCCGCCGGAAGGTGGAGCTTTGACTCCCGTCGGCGCTGAGCACCGTCACGGAGGCCAGCGTATAGGGCTCATACGGGTTGTCCAGGGCCACCAGGTCATCGTAAGCCGGGTCTATGGGCGGGGCAGACGTTGAACTTACCGCCCGGAACCGCAGGTGAGGAACGTCCATCTCCTGATAGATGTCCCCCTCCTGGGGGTAGAAAATCTCCATATTGGCGATGTTCATACTGTATCTGGACAGAATTCTTTCCTTTTCCCAGTCCGTCATGCCGTCCAGCAGCTGCACCTGATAGCTGATCTGGCCGGTGGCCGGCTCCATAGAGGTGCTGATGATGACCACCGGATTGTCCACGCTGCGGCCCTGCTGCGCTTCCTTCTTCTGGATCCGCTGAAAATAATCCACATAATCGTTGTTATGCGTCCGGGCCTTTTCCGCCGGAGCGTTCTCCGCAGTCTTGGGCTCCGTGAGGAACGTCACCGCCAGGGCGGCGCACAGCAGAACCGCCGCAGCCGACAGCCACACCGCCGGCCGGCGATAGCGCAGCACCGACTTCACCCGGGTCCGCACGCCTACCTCGCCAAAGGCCAGGGGGCACAGCACCAGTCTGCGCCGCCGGTTCAGGCTGCATTGCAGCAGGGCCTGGGAATAGGCGGCCCGGTCCTCCCGGGTCATATCCCGCACCACCCGCTCGTCGCAGGCCAGCTCGATATCCCGGCACAGCAGCACATACGCTGCCCACAGCAGGGGGTTGAACCAGTACACGGCGATGAGCACATGGGCCAGGGGCTTCCACCAGTGGTCACGGCGCTTCAGATGGGCCCGCTCATGGCGCAGGACGCTCTCCAGCGTGGCGCCCGTCAGACCCGAAGGCAGGTAAATGCGGGGATGCAGGACCCCCAGGATAAAGGGCGAGGCGATATCGTCGCAGATATACACCCCCTTGGCCACGGAGACGGACGCCGCCACCTGCCGCCGCAGCCGCAGCCAGCTGAAAGCCGCCCATCCCAGCAGCACTGCCATTCCCGCCAGCCAGACATAAGCCAGGGGCATCAGGGACACTCCGGGCCGGTCCGCTTCACCCGTTCGGAAAGCGTAAACATCCTGCACTCCGGTTTCCATCAGGATGATGACCGGCTCCCGGTCCAGGCCGGTCAGCTGGTCGCCGTACTGGACCAGCTCCCCGCTCTGGGGCCGGAGACTCAGTCCGCTCTCCGGCAGCACCGGGCACAAAAGGCATGCCGCCACCAGGCCCCACAGCAGGCAATGGGCCCATTTGGGCATGCGCCGCCGCGTCAGGGCCCGAACGGCCAGTATCGCCAGCACCAGCACCCCGGCGGTGACGCTCATTCCCGCCAGCTTCAGGAATATCCGGCAGAGCACGGGTCATTCCTCCTTCCGGAATTTGCTGATCATCTCCTGGATCTCCTCCGCCTCCTGGGCGGACAGGGGCTTCTGTGCGGTAAAGGCCGCCACAAAGGCAGGCAGGGAGCCGTGGAACGCATTGTCCACAAACTGCTCGCTGCGGCGGGAGGCAAACTCCTCCCGGCTCATCACCGAGGACACCACCCCGTTCACATTCTGAAACAGCCCCTTCTCACACAGCTTGCGCAGCACCGTATAGGTGGTGGGCTTTTTCCACTGGAAAACCTGCTCGCACAGCTTCACCAGCTGGCCCGAGGGAATGGGCTCGTTGTCCCACACCAGGTTGGCAAACCGCTCCTGCACCTCACCGATCTCCATCTCACGAACACGCATAAAAATGACCCTCCTTGAAAAGTTTATGGCTTGTAAACTTATATCAGTCTATCATACGTCACCGGCTTTGTCAAGTTAAAGCAAGAGAAATTCGATCTGCGCCATTTGTTTTCTCTGGAAGGACAAATGTTGCGCATCTGTCCTTCGTATGGAAAATTTGTGCAATTTCCCTTGCCGCTTTTGCAGCTTGCAGGCATGGGTGTGTCCCGGATTTTTGTAAACCAGGCTGCAAGTTCTATTTTGACGAAACATTTTGCAAGCCCGCCCCCCACAGGCTCCATTTTTACCAAATGATTCGGTGTTTTCATGGGCTTAATGGAGAAAATGCCGCCCCAGGCGGCTTTTTGCGGAAAACCGATTCACAACCCCGGGCCGGTGTGCTACATTTATCCTGGACCAAACAAAGAAGGACTCTGCGCCCGGCGCGGAGGCAATATGTAGGAGGTAAATCCATTATGATCCAGCTCACCGACCACGGCATGTACCTGGTAAACGGCGTTCCCCAGGAAACTGCGGCCACGGCCCAGGAGGAAGCCCGCCGCCGGACCATGGCCTGGCAGATCCTGCAGGCTCACAACGTGTCCCCGGACCCCATGCAGCTGCGCATCCGCTTTGACGCCATGGTGTCCCACGACATCACCTATGTGGGCATCATCCAGCAGGCCCGGGCCTCCGGCATGAAGGAGTTCCCCATTCCCTACGCCCTGACCAACTGTCACAACAGCCTGTGCGCCGTGGGCGGCACCATCAACGAGGATGACCACATGTTCGGCCTGTCCGCCGCCAAGAAGTACGGCGGCATCTATGTTCCCGCCAACCAGAGCGTCATCCACTCCTATGCCCGGGAGCAGATGGCCAAGTGCGGCTCCATGATCCTGGGCTCCGACTCCCACACCCGCTACGGCGCCCTGGGCACCATGGCCGTGGGCGAGGGCGGCCCGGAGCTGGCCAAGCAGCTGCTGAAGAACACCTGGGATACCCCCATGCCCAAGGTGGTGCTGGTATACCTCACCGGTACGCCCCGGCAGGGCATCGGCCCCCACGACGTGGCCATTGCCCTGGTGAAGGCCACCTTCGAAAGCGGCTTTGTCAACAACTGCGTGCTGGAGTTCGCGGGCCCCGGCATCAAGAGCCTGCCCATCGACTTCCGCAACGGCATCGACGTGATGACCACCGAGACCACCTGTCTTTCCTCCATCTGGGAGACCGACGAGGTCACCCGGGGCTTCTATGAGGCCCACAAGCGGCCCGAGGATTATAAGCCCCTGCATCCCGGCCAGGACGCATATTACGACAAGATGATCACCATCGACCTGTCCAGGATGGAGTCCATGATCGCCCTGCCCTTCCATCCCTCCAACGCCTGGACCATCCACGAGTTCCTGGAGAACGCGGAGGAGCTGCTGCAGAAGGTGGAGGCCGATGCCAAGCGCCGCTTCCCCAAGGCCAATCCCCAGCTCACCGATAAGATCCACGACGGCGCCGTCTGGGCCGACCAGGGCGTCATCGCCGGCTGCTCCGGCGGTCTGTTCGACAACATCACCGAGGCGGCGGACATCGTCCGCGGCCACTATACCGGCTCCGGCGCCTTCAGCTTCGACGTGTACCCCACCTCCGTGCCCGTGTCTCTGGAGCTGATGAAGGTGGGCTCCACCGCTGACCTGCTGGCCTCCGGCGCCATCATCAAGCCCAGCTTCTGCGGCCCCTGCTTCGGCGCAGGCGACGTGCCCGCCAACAACGGCCTGTCCCTGCGGCACACCACCCGCAACTTCCCCAACCGCGAGGGCTCCAAGCCCGGCGAGGGGCAGTTTGCCGCCGTGTGCCTGATGGACGCCCGGTCCATCGCCGCCACCGCCGCCAACGGCGGACGCATCACCGCCGCCACCGACGTGGACTATACCCCCATTCATCACGAGTACCACTTCGACAAGGAAGTGTATGACAACCGCCTGTACTACGGCTTCGGCAAGGCCGATCCCAGCGTGGAGCTGGTCATGGGCCCCAACATCACCGACTGGCCCAAGATGTACGATCTCACCGAGAACCTGCTGGTGGAGCTGGCCGCCGTGATCCATGATCCCGTCACCACCACCGACGAGCTGATCCCCTCCGGCGAGACCTCCTCCTATCGCTCCAACCCCCTGCGTCTGGCGGAGTTCACCCTGTCCCGCCGGGTGCCGGAGTATGTGCCCCGGGCCAAGGATGTAGCCGCCCGGGAGGCCCAGCGCCGCAGCGGTCAGGTCCCCGCCTCCCTGCTGGAGACTCTGGGCCGCGTGGGCGATGCCCAGGCCCTGGCCCAGACCACCCAGTTCGGCTCCTGCGTGTTCGCCAACAAGCCCGGCGACGGCTCCGCCCGTGAGCAGGCCGCCTCCTGCCAGAAGGTGCTGGGCGGCTTCGCCAACATCTGCTATGAGTACGCCACCAAGCGCTATCGCAGCAACTGCATCAACTGGGGCATCCTGCCCTTTACCATCGACCAGGGCACGCCCTTCGATTATCAGCCCGGCGACTGCGTGTTTGTCCCCGGCATCCGCGCCGCCATCGAGGCCGGACGGGAGGATATCCCCGCCCAGGTCATCTGCCGCGACGGCAGCGTTCACGATCTGCTGCTCCACGTCCGGGGCCTGACCCAGGACGAGAAGGAGATCATCCTGGACGGCTGCCTGATGAACTACTACGCCGCCAGAATGTAAGGCGCTTTCGGACAAAATAAGGAGGAAATACGGCAATGGAAAAAATCAAGATGATTACCCCCCTGGTGGAGATGGACGGCGACGAAATGACCCGCATTCTGTGGGGGATGATCAAGGATCAGCTGATCCTGCCCTTCGTGGACCTGAAGACCGAGTATTATGACCTGGGCCTGCTGCACCGCAACGAGACCCAGGATCAGGTCACCGTGGACGCCGCCAACGCCACCCGCCGCCTGGGCGTGGCCGTGAAGTGCGCCACCATCACCCCCAACAAGCAGCGCATGGAGGAATATCCCCAGCTGACCCAGATGTGGAAAAGCCCCAACGGCACCATCCGCTCCATTCTGGACGGCACCGTGTTCCGGGCCCCCATCCTCATCGACAGCATCCACCCCGTGGTGAAGAACTGGAAAAAGCCCATCACCATCGCCCGTCATGCCTACGGCGACGTGTACAAGAGCGTGGACATGTACACCACCGAGCCCGGCGAGTGCACCATGACCTTCCGGGGCGAGAGCGGTGAGGAAAAGACCCTGCTGGTTCAGAAGGTGGACGGCCCCGCCGTGTGGCAGGGCGCCCACAACAAGGAAAAGAGCATCCGCTCCTTCGCCCGGGCCTGCTTCCAGTACGCCATCGACACCCGTCAGGACCTGTGGTTCTCCACCAAGGACACCATCGCCAAGGTCTACGACGGTGAGTTCAAGAAGGTGTTCGAGGAGGAGTTCGAGAGCTATAAGGCCAAGTTCGACGAGCTGGGCATCACCTATTTCTATACCCTGATCGACGACGCCGTGGCCCGCGTCATCCGCAGCCAGGGCGGCTTCATCTGGGCCTGCAAGAACTACGACGGCGACGTGATGAGCGACATGGTGTCCACCGCCTTCGGCAGCCTGGCCATGATGACCTCCGTGCTGGTGTCTCCCGACGGCACCACCGAGTATGAGGCCGCCCACGGCACCGTCACCAAGCACTATTACAAGCACCTGAAGGGTGAGCAGACCTCCACCAACCCCATGGCCACCATTTTTGCCTGGTCCGGCGCGCTGCGCAAGCGGGGCCAGCTGGACGGCACCCCGGACCTGTCCGCCTTTGCCGACAAGCTGGAGGCCGCCTGCTTTGAGACCTTGGGCGCAGGCATCATGACCAAGGACCTGGTGGGCCTGGTGGACGAGGGCACCCCCGTCACCGCCGTTACCAGCGGCGAATTCATCTCCGCCATTCACGACCGTCTGGCCGCGAAGCTGTAAAGGGGGCAGACATATGAACCTGCTCATCACCGCCACCGCCGGCACCATGGAGTCCAACGACATCATGATCACCCTGGAGCCCGCCCAGTCCGGCGGCATCCAGATCAGCCTCACCAGCAACGTCCTGCAGCAGTTCGGCCGTCAGATCGAGGCCGTCATCCGTGACACGCTGGCTCACTACGGCATTGAGAACGCCGAGGTCACCGCCGTGGACAAGGGTGCTCTGGACTGCACCGTCCGCGCCCGGGTTACCACCGCCATCTTCCGCGCCGCCCAGTCCGACGCCTATGAATGGGAGGTCAAGTAACATGTATGTAAAAGACAGACTGCGCCGCAGTATGATGTTCGTGCCCGGCAACAACCCCGGCATGATCCGCGACGCCCACATCTACGGGGCCGACTCCATCATGTTCGACCTGGAGGACTCCGTGGCCTATACCGAGAAGGACTCCGCCCGTTTTCTGGTGTATAACGCCCTGAAGACCCTGCACTTCGGCACCAAGGAGACCGTGGTGCGCATCAACGACCTGTCCAGCGGCCTGGGCGTCCAGGATCTGGAGGCCGTGGTCCGGGCCGGGGTCCAGGTGGTCCGCCTGCCCAAGACCGACAGCGCCCAGGACGTTATCGACTGCGAGCGGGAGATCGAGCGCATCGAGCGCCAGGCCGGTATTCCCGTGGGCACCACCGGCATGATGGCCGCCATTGAAAGCGCCAACGGCGTGCTCCACGCCGCCGAGATTGCCCACGCCAGCGACCGCCTCATCGGCATCGCCCTGGGCGCCGAGGACTATGTCACCGACCTGAAAACCACCCGCTCCGACGGCATCGAGCTGCTGTTCGCCCGCTGCATGATCCTCAACGCCGCCCGGTCCGCCGGCATTGCCGCCCTGGACACGGTGTATTCCGACGTCAACAACGAGGAGGGCTTCATCGCTGAGGCCACCCTCATCAAAAAGCTGGGCTTCGACGGCAAGTCCGTGATCAATCCCCGCCAGATCGAGCCGCTGCACCATGTGTTCATGCCCAGCGAGAAGGACCTGAACAAGGCCCGGGCCATTATGGACGCCATTGCCGAGGCCAACGCCCGGGGCAGCGGCGTGGCCAGCCTCAAGGGCAAGATGATCGACAAGCCCGTGGTCACCCGGGCCCGCCGCCTGCTGGACCTGTACGAGGCCGGCTGCAAGATCGACGAAGTGGAGGAGATTTGACATGATCGAGCTTGAAAAAATCCCGCATATCGGTGAGATCAGCAACCACGGGCTGTATCACGGTGCCCGCCAGAAGAACACCGCCACATTCCAGGCCCGGTCCACCCGGCAGAACAAGCTGGTGCCCTCCCTGGAGGAGGCCATCCGACGCACCGGCCTTCGGGACGGCATGACCATCAGCTTCCACCACCACTTCCGCAACGGCGACCATATCATCAACACCGTGGTGGATAAGCTGGCGGAAATGGGCTTTAAGAATCTGACCCTGGCCGCCAGCTCCCTGGCCGCCGTCCACGCCCCCCTGATCCGCCATATCCAGAATGGCGTCATCACCCATATCGAAACCTCCGGTATGCGCGGCGAGCTGGCCGAGCAGGTGTCCCGGGGCCTCATCGACTGTCCGGTGGTATTCCGGTCCCACGGCGGCCGGGCCAGCGCCATCCGGTCCGGCGATCTGCACATCGACGTGGCCTTCCTGGGTGCGCCCTCCTGTGACCCCTACGGCAACGCCAACGGCTACAGCCGCGACGGTGAGGATGGCATTGCCTGCGGTTCTCTGGGCTATGCCCGGCCCGACGCCACCTATGCCGACAACGTCATCGTCATTACCAACCACCTGGTGGCATATCCCAACGCCCCCTGGGCCATCCCTGAGTTCGAGGTGGACTATGTGGTCATGACCGACGACATCGGCGACCCCAAGGGCATCATGTCCGGGGCCACCCGCTATACCAAGGACCCCAAGGAGCTGCTGATCGCCAAGACCGCCGCCAACGTCATCGAGGCCGCCGGATATCTGTACGACGGCTTCTCCATGCAGATGGGCTCCGGCGGCGCATCTCTGGCCACCGCCCGCTTCCTGCGCCAGAAGATGATCGACCAGAATATCCACTGCCGCTTCGCCCTGGGCGGCATCACCGGTCAGATCGCCGCCATGCACGAGGAGGGCCTCATCGACCGCATCCTGGACGTGCAGAGCTTTGACCTGGACGCCGCCAAGAGCCTGAAGAACAACCACTTCCACCATCAGATCGGCGCCAGCTACTACGCCAGCCATCTGGTGGCCGCCGCCGTGGACCAGCTGGACTTCGTGATCCTCTCCGCCCTGGAGATCGACACCGACTTCAACGTCAACGTCCTCACCGGCTCCGACGGCGTGATCCGCGGTGCCATCGGCGGCCATCCCGACACGGCGGAGGGTGCCAGCCTTTCTGTGGTGGTGGCTCCCCTGACCCGGGGCCGCATTCCCACCATTGTCAAGCGCGTCAACACCGTGGTCACCCCCGGCGACGTGGTGGACGTGGTGGTCACCGACCAGGGCATTGCCGTGAATCCCCGCCGCCCCGACGTGAAGGAAAAGCTGGAAAAGGCCGGGCTGCATGTGTTCACCATCCAGCAGCTCCAGCAGCGGGCTGAAAAAATCGTGGGTGTGCCCGACCCCATCCGCTATA
The DNA here is from genome assembly GCA_000435975.1 of Oscillibacter sp. CAG:241. Lineage (GTDB taxonomy): Bacteria > Bacillota > Clostridia > Oscillospirales > Oscillospiraceae > Vescimonas. Next base: position 20,673 of record FR884067.1, read on the forward strand.
AGGACCGTATCGTGGGCGTGGTCATGTACCGTGACAACACCATCATCGATGTGGTCCGTCAGATCGACGAGGATGAATGATCTGCGCATCGTAACGGCGCTTCCGCTGTCCCTGCGCCCGGCGTATGAGGCCTTTCTGGCCTCCGCCGGGCTCCGGGACGAGGGGGACGCCGACTGTACGGCCCTGCTGCTCTCCGGCGGCGGGGCCATACTGGCCTGCGGGTCTCTCAGCGGCCGGGTCCTCAAGCAGATCGCCGTGGCCCCCCAGGCCGAGGGTGACGGAGCCTGTGCCCAGATCGTCACCGCCCTGCTGCGCCAGTCCGCCCAGCGGGGCGCAGCCCATCCGTTTCTGTACACCAAGCCGAAAAATGCCCGCCTGTTCCGCAGCCTGGGCTTCTTCCCCGTGGCGGAAACGGCGGACATGCTGATGATGGAGCACCGCCGGGGAGGTGTGGAGCGCTATCTTGCTTCTCTCCCGGCGTATGACGGCGAAAGCGGCGCTGTGGTGTGCCACGCCAACCCCTTCACCCGGGGCCACCGGCATCTGGTGGAGTACGCCGCCGCCCGCTGCCCCCATCTGTACGTATTTGTTCTCAGCGAGGAGACCGGTGACTTTCCGGCGGCAGACCGGCTGGAGCTGGTGCGCCGGGGCACGGAGGACCTGCCCAACGTGGACGTGGTCCCCGGCGGAGACTATATCATCTCCCGGGCCACCTTCCCTGCGTATTTTTTACAGGGGGACCCGGAGCAGGCCCGCTGCGACCTGGAGCTGACCCTGTTCGGCAAGCGCATCGCCCCGGCCCTGGGCATCACCCGGCGCTTTGTGGGCCAGGAGCCCTACTCCCCGGTAACGGCCCGGTATAACCGCCGGATGCAGGCCCTGCTGCCCCGGTGGGGCATCTCCGTCACTGAAATTCCCCGGCTGGAGGGCATCAGCGCCAGCCGGGTCCGGCAGCTGCTGCGCCAGGGCCGCCTGGCCGATATCCAACCTCTGGTACCGGAGACAACCTATGCATACTGTAGAGATCACCTTGGAGCAGGTGCTCCTTGCCCGTGACCGCCGGGTGCAGCGCCAGCAGGCGCTGCACCGGCAGTACGGCGGCACGCTGCTGTCCTTCACCATGAATATCGCCGGTCCCGTCAAGGACACGCCTCTGGTCCGCCTGGCCTTCCGGGCGGGCCTTGCGGCCCTGGACCGGGACCTGGGTGCGCCGGTGCACCGGGAGTCCATCGCCGCCCCCACAGGCCCCGAGGCCCTGCTGGTA
>FR884067.1:21970-37135 GCA_000435975.1 Oscillibacter sp. CAG:241
TACCACCGCCCCGCCGGAGCCGTGAAGGACCTGTGCCTCCGGCTGGAGGAGCAGGCCCCCGTGGGCCGACTGTACGACCTGGACGTGCTGTCCCCCAGCGGGGAAAAGCTGTCCCGGCCCCAGAGCCGCCGGTGTCTGATCTGCGGCGGCCCCGTGACGGTGTGCTCCCGCAGCCGGGCCCACGGCCTTGCCGCCATCCGGGCCAAAACAGAGGATATCCTCCGGAGCTTTGCCGCCGGTCACCTGGCCCAAGTGGCCCGTCAGGCCCTGGAGGACGAGGTGTGCCTGACCCCCAAGCCCGGCCTGGTGGACCGGCGCAACACCGGGGCCCATGATGACATGGACCTGCCCCTGTTCCGCCGCAGCGCGGCGGCGTTGGAGCCGTATTTTTGCCGCTTTGTGTCCCTGGGCATGGCAGGGGCCTCTCCGGCGGAGCTCCAGGCACTGGGGCGGGAGGCGGAGCATGCCATGCTGACGGCCACCGGCGGCGTCAACACCCACAAGGGGGCGCTGTACAGCTTTGCCCTGCTGCTGTCGGCCCTGGGCCGCAGCCTGACGGAGGGCGGCGATCCCTTCCACACGGCGGCCGCCATCGCCGACGCATTGCCGCCGGCCTCCGGTACCCACGGCAGCGCCGTCCGGGCCCAGTGCGGCGGCGTCCGGCAGGAGGCCATATCCGGCTTTCCCACCGCCCGGCATATGCGGGAGCTTCTGTCCCGATCCGGTGCCCTGGCGGCCTTGACCTGGTCCATGTCCCGGCTGGACGACAGCACCCTGGTCTATCGCGGCGGTCCGGAGGGCCTGCGCTATGTGCAGCAGGCGGCGTCGGCACTTCTCGCTCTGCCGGAGAATGCTCTGGCTCCGGCGCTGGAGGCTCTGGACGACGATCTCATCGCCCGGCATCTGAGCCCCGGCGGCAGTGCGGACCTGTTGTCTCTGGCCCTGTTTCTGGACGCCGCATCCCCCGAAACATGGCTGTGACCCATACGGATAAAAACACCCCGGATCATGCAGGCAGCATGGTCCGGGGTGTTTTCGATTTTCATTGGGCGAAGAAGGCCCGCAGCTCCTCCTCCGTGCAGGCGGCGCTGCCCTGGGCGAAGCCGTCCCGTCCGCCGCCGCGGCTATGAAGAGCCTGGTTCATGTCCCGGATAAAGGCGCGCAGATCCTGTCCCGGATGGATAACGGCCCAGCGATAGCTGCCGCCGGTGCCGGCAAATACGGCGCACCGTCCGCCGCAGGTACCGCTGACGGCGTCGCACAGACGGCGGACGCTGTCCGGCTCCATGTCCGGCTGCACCAGCAGCACATCCCCGGCGTTCCGGTACTGCTCCGCTGTCTGGCGGAACACCTGCTCCTCCAGGGCGGCGCAGCGCTCCCGGCTCTGCCGCAGCTGCTCCTCCAGCCGCTGCACTGCCGGAAAGGCTGCCTGGGGCTTCACGGACAGCGCCTGGCCGATCCGGCGGCTCTGGTCCCAGCATCGGGACAGGTATTCCATGGCCCGGCCGCCGCACAGCAGCTCCAGCCGCACGCCGTCCCGCAGCTTCTGGCAGGACAGGAACTTCACCAATCCCACCTGGCCGCTGGCGGCCACATGGGTGCCGCAGCAGGCGCAGCGGTCCGCCCCGGGGAACTCTGTGATGCGCACCGGCCCCTCTATTGCTTTTTTGCTGCGATAGGGCAGGACGGCCAGCTCCTCCGGCGTGGGATAGTACGCCCGGAAGGGATGATTTTCCCAGATATACCGGTTGGCCCGGTCCTCCACCTCCAGCACCTGCTCCCAGGTCATGGGAGCGTTATAGTCGATGATGACGGTATCCGCACCCATGTGAAAACCCACATTGTCGCAGGAAAAGGCAGCGCAGAGCATGCCGCTGACGATGTGCTCGCCGGAATGCTGCTGCATGTGGTCAAAGCGGCGGCCCCAGTCGATGACGCCGCGGACCGTCCGGCCTACCGGCAGGGGGCGGTCGCAGGTGTGAAGCACCCGTCCCTCCCGTTCCTGAACGTCCAGCACCGCCGCGCCGCCCAGCACGCCATGGTCCGCCGGCTGACCGCCGCCCTCCGGATAAAAGGCCGTGCGGTCCAGAGTCACCAGACAGGAGCCGTCCTTTCCCTCATAGCACTCCGTGACGACGGCGTCAAATTCCCGCAGGAATGCATCCCGATCATATAGCTTTTCCGTGTCCATATGGTGTCCTCCCCGGTGGTTTTTCTCTATCATGCCATATTCTTCCGGGATTTGCAAGGCCCGCCGCCCACAGGGCGGAATTTTACAGGAAGGGTAGAAAAACAGGGAATAATCTGCTATACTGTCCCTCGAAATCAGGAACCGAGGAAAACGATTATGCTGGAGATCCTTTTATACGCGGGCAGGGCCATTATGCCGCTGCTGCTGACCATGGCCCTGGGCTGCTGGCTGCGGCGCTCTGCCCATTGGAGCGATGATTTTTACCGGCAGCTCAACAGCTTCTGCTTTCATGTGCTGCTGCCGGTGCAGCTGTTTCTGAACGTATACGCCATCGAGGACCTGTCGGTGCTGAATTGGCGTCTGCTGGGCTTCATCGTGCTGTGCATTGTGGGTGCCGCGGGGCTGGGCGTGGCCGTGGCGCCGCTGTTTGCCCGGGAACGGGCGCAGCGGGTAGTCATTGCCCAGGCCACGTTCCGGGCCAACCAGGTCATTATGGGCATCCCGCTGGCCAGCGCCCTGGGCGGCCAGGACGCGCTGATTTTCGCGTCGCTGGTCACCTCCGTGTGCGTGCCGGTATTCAACATGCTGGCAGTGCTGATGCTGACGGCATACAGCACAGACGGCAAATCCATCTCCTGGCGGGAGGAGGTGCGGCAGATCTTCCGCAACCCTCTGATCCTGGGCGCGCTGGCGGGTCTCGTCACCGTACTGGTGCGGCAGCTGCTGCCGCAGGTGGATGGCCAGCCGGTGTTCTCTCTGCGCAGCAGCCTGCCGTCCATCTACAAGGCATGCAGTGACCTGTCTAAGGTGGCCTCGCCGCTGGTGCTGCTGATCCTGGGCGCCCGGCTGCGGTTCGATGCGGTGCAGGGCCTGTGGAAAAAGATCCTGGCGGCGGTGTCCATGCGCCTGGTGGTGGTGCCGTTGATCGTTCTGACACTGGTATTGCTGCTGCGGGAGCCGCTGGGGCTGACCACGGTGGAAATGCCCACGGTAGTGGCCATCTTCTGCTCACCGGTAGCCGTAACCAGCGCGGTGATGGTCCAGGAGATCGGCGGGGACGAGCAACTGGCCCAGCAAGTGGTGGCCTGGAGCTCGGTGCTGTCCATGGGAACCATCTTCTGCTTCGCCGCCGCCCTGCGGGCCATGGGCGTCATGTAACGCGCCCCGCCCGGGAGGAATTCATTTGCGCACGGCGGCAATATGTGGTATAATGATCGGACATTGTAATTTGAACCACCATTAAGGAGGCGTATCTATGCAAAAGCTGGACAAACAGTTCCATATCCACTGCGTGGAGGGCGATGTGGGCCGCTACGTCATTCTGCCCGGCGATCCGGGCCGGTGCGAGAAGATCGCGGCCCTGTTTGACGACGCCCATTTCGTGGCCCAGAATCGCGAATTCACCATCTATACCGGCACCCTGCTGGGAGAAAAGGTCTCCGTGTGCTCCACCGGCATCGGCGGCCCCTCCGCCTCCATCGCCATGGAGGAGCTGCACAACATCGGCGCAGACACCTTTATCCGGGTGGGCACCTGCGGCGGCATCGACCTGGACGTGCGCTCCGGCGACGTGGTGGTGGCCACCGGCGCCATCCGCTTTGAGCACACCAGCCGGGAGTATGCCCCCATTGAGTATCCCGCCGTGGCCAACTTCGATGTGACCTGCGCCCTGGTGCAGGCGGCCAAGAATCTGGGCAAGTCCCTGAAAACCGGCGTGGTCCAGTGCAAGGACGCGTTTTATGGCCAGCACAGTCCGGCCAAAATGCCGGTTTCCTATGAGCTGCTGAACAAATGGGAGGCCTGGAAGCGCCTGCATGTGAAGGCCAGCGAAATGGAAAGCGCCGCCCTGTTTGTGGTGGCCGATGCCCTGGGCTGCCGCTGCGGCAGCTGCTTCCACGTGATCTGGAACCAGGAGCGGGAGGCCGCCGGACTGGACCAGGATATGAGCGAGGACACCACCTCCGCCGTGGAGGTGGGTGTGGAGGCTCTGCGGCTGCTGATTCGCGCAGACCGGGGTGAATAAACCCGAAAAAAACCCGCTGCCATCGCTTGGGCATCTGTCAAAAAGGATTTTTGACAAGCTGACAACGGGTATCCGGTGAAAGCCGGATACCCGTTGTTTTTTGCCGTCATGAAAAGCAATGGATTCATTCACAGCTGCCCCCGTCCGGCTCTGCCGGGCGGCGTTTTTTTCAGGTCACATCTGCTGCGCGGGAAATAGTTCCTCTGTCAGAGCCTTCAGCTCCTCATACATGGGCAGCCCGGCCAGCGGAGCCAGGGCCGCCGCTGTCTCCCGTCACCAGCTCCACCACATGGGGCGTGAACGCTTGCTCCAAAGTATGTTCCTCAGTTCAGCATATCCGCGTTGGTGTCGAACAGCTGGCGGATGCGGTCCCGCAAAGCCCGGTGGGTCGGCTCCGTCAGCTCCGGATCCTGGGCCATCAGCTGCCGGGCCGCCGTCTGGGCCTCGTCCAGAAGCCGCATGTCGCAGCTCAGGTCCGCGATCTTCATGGCCGGCAGGCCGTGCTGCCGCTGGCCGAAGAAGTCGCCGGGCCCCCGCAGCCGCAGGTCCTCCTGGGAGATGACGAAGCCGTCGTTGGTCTGGGTCATCACCTTCAGCCGGGCCCGGGTTTCCTCGTTCCGGCTGTCCGACAGCAGGATGCAGTAGCTTTTTTCCTTGCCCCGGCCCACCCGGCCCCGCAGCTGGTGCAGCTGGGACAGGCCGAACCGGTCTGCATTCTCCACCACCATACACGTGGCGTTGGGCACGTCCACGCCCACCTCCACCACGGTGGTGGATACCAGGATATCGCTTTCCCCGGCGGCAAAGGCGGCCATGACTCTTTCCTTCTCCTTGGGCTTCATCTTTCCGTGGAGCACCGCCACCCGCAGGTCCGGAAACACCTGCTCCTGCAATTGCCTGGCGTAGGCCGTCACGGCCTTGCGCTCATCGGGGATCTGGTCCGGCTCCCCCACCAGGGGGCACACCACGAAGATCTGCTGTCCCGCCGCCGCCAGCTTCCGGATAAACGCCTGGACCCGGGGCCGGTAGCTCTCTCCCAGGGCGAAGGTGTCCACCTTCTGCCGCCCCGGCGGCAGCTCGTCGATCACCGACACGTCCAGGTCGCCATAGATCACCAGGGCCAGGGTCCGGGGGATAGGCGTGGCCGACAGCACCAGCAGGTGGGGGTCCTCCGCCTTCTGGGACAGGGCCGCCCGCTGGTTCACGCCGAACCGGTGCTGCTCGTCCGTTACCACCAGGCCCAGCTTCTGATACTGCACGTCCTCCGTCAGCAGGGCGTGAGTGCCGATGCACAGATCAATGGTCCCATCCGCCAGCCCTGCCAGGATCTCCCGCCGCTCCCTGGCCCGGGTGGAGCCGGTCAGCAGGGCGCATCGGATGGAAAACCGCGCCAGCAGCGGCGCCAGACCCTGATAATGCTGCCGGGCCAGAATTTCCGTGGGGGCCATCAGTGCCGTCTGCCACCCGTTTTCCACGGCGAACCAGATACACGCCGCCGCCACCATGGTTTTTCCGCTGCCCACGTCCCCCTGGCACAGGCGGTTCATGGGCTTGCCGGACACCATGTCCCCCACGGCGTCGGCAATGGCCCGCCGCTGGGCCCCGGTCAGGGCGAAGGGCAGCCGCCGGTAAAAGGGCTCCATATCCATGGGATGGCACGCGGGTCCCGCCACATCCCGCCGCCGCTGCCGCAGCAGCTGCAAGCCGCAGGTCAGAAGAAACAGCTCCTCAAACACCAGCCTCCGCCGGGCCACCTCCAGGGCCTCCGGCGACGACGGAAAGTGGATGTTCTCATAGGCGTAATTCACATAGCACAGGCTGTGGGCCTGGCGGATGCCGTCGGGCAGCACGTCCGGCAGCAGCTCCCGGCAGGCGTCCAGCCCCTGCCGGGCTGCCCGGGCCATAAGCCCCTGGGTCACTCCGGCGGTCAGGGGATAGATGGGCATAATGCGTCCGGTGACCTGCTGCCGCCCCTCCGGCTCGAACAGGGGGTTGATCATCTGCCTGTGCCGCAGATCGTCCTCCACCTTGCCGAAAAACACATACGTCTCCCCCATGCGCAGGGAGCTGCCCAGATGCTGGGCGTTGAAAAAAACCAGATCCATGGACCCGCTGTCGTCCACCACCCGGGTCTTGACCAGGGTGCGCCCCCCGGCAATGCGGCGGGGCGTGGGGTCTGCCGCCACCATACCCCGGACGCACACGCATTCCCCGGCCGTCAGCTCCCGGATGGGCCGGACGGCGGTCCGATCCTCATACCCCCGGGGGAAATAGGAGATCAGGTCCCCCAGGGTCACGATGCCCAGCTTTTCCAGGGCATTGGCCCGGACCTCACCGATGCCCTTGATATACCGCACGTTGGTGCCCAGGTCTGCCATGGAATCGCTCCCTTCGTTCCTATCTCCGCCGGTAGGTCACATATTGAAACCGCACCCCGCCGGAGGTATACATTTCGCTCCGTTCCGCTTCTGTCCACCCGCTGTCCCGGGACAGATCGGGAAAAAACGCGTCGGCCTGGGGTGACGCAAAGATTTTCGTCACATACACCGTGCTGCACCTTGGCAGCAGCTGCCGGTACACGCTCTCACCGCCTATGACCACCGCGTCCTCCGGCACGTCCTCCAGGCGCCGGAGCACCTCCGCCCCCGGAGCAGAAAGCTCCGGGTCCCGGGTCAGCACCAGGTTCCGCCGGTCCGGCAGCCCCCGGCCACCGGGCAGACTCTCCAGGGTTTTCCGGCCCATGACCACGGTTTTGCCCAGGGTCAGCTGCCGGAACCGCCGCAGGTCCTCCCGGATGTGGAACAGCAGTGCGCCGTCCTTGCCGATGCCGCCGTTTTCGCACACGGCCACAACGGCGGTCATTGGTCCGCCTCCCCGTCCTCATGGGGCCGCCAGCACCACACCACCGGGTCCGGCGCGGGAGTCAGCCCCAGCTTTTTCTGCAGGGCGTGGGAGGCCGGATTGTCCTCATACACATGGCAATAGGGCGTCCAGCCCCGCTCCAGATGCCAGCGGATCAGCCAGCCCTCCAGGGCCATGGCCAGGCCCCGGCGGCGATACTCCGGCAGGACCTCTAAAATGCCCATGCTGCCCTCGTGGTGCACACCGATGAAAGCCGCCAGCTGCCCATCTTCAAACAGGCCCCACAGCTGCCCCGCCTCCATCCGGCTGCGCAGATATGCCGCCTCGTCGTCCTCCGGGTGATAGTGGGCGGCGCACAGGGGAATGTACTCCTCCGTAATGGGCCGCACGTCCCCCTGGGGGACCCGGGGCGGCTGGCTGCCGCCATAGACCCACTGGGTGCAGGGGACGCCCTTTTTCAGGCCAAAGGCCCGGGCTGCCTCGTCACTGGCCCCCTGGGGGATGCAGAAAAGCCCCCCGTTTTCCAGCCCCAGGCGGCGCAGAATATCCACCAGGGCCTCTCCGTCGGCGATATCGCTCATGACCAGGTGGTCATCCCGGACCACGCTGCCCTCCGGGCCCCGGTACAGCACGCAGCCGTCTCCTTTCCGCAGCACCAGCTGGTCCACATTGGCGCTGTTCCATTGGTTATACATACGGATCCTTCCTCTTTTCTTAGCGGTGTATTTTCCCCTCTATTATACCTGTCCCCGGGAAAAATGCAAACTATCTTTCCGGGACAAAACGTGGTATACTGGGGAAAACCCTGAAAGGAGCGCCGCCATGACCAAGGACGAGCTGCGGCAGAAGGCCAACGATCTGCCCCTTGCCCCGGGGGTCTATCTGATGATGGACAAAACCGGCAAGGTGATTTATGTGGGCAAGGCCAAGAAGCTGAAAAACCGCGTCAGCCAATATTTCCAGGATACTGCCTCCCACAATGAAAAGACCCGGGCCATGGTGTCCCAGGTGGATCATTTCGATACCATTTTCGTGTCCACGGAGTTCGAGGCCCTGATCCTGGAGAACTCTCTCATCAAGCGCCACATGCCCCGGTACAACATCCTGCTGAAGGACGACAAGGGCTATCCCTTTGTGCGGCTGGACGCCGACGCGGCCTATCCCCGCTTCTCCCTGGTGGGAAAGACCGCTGACGACGGCGCGAAATACTTCGGTCCCTTCGGCGGACGGCGTGAGACCCGCCTGGCCATCGAGGCGGTGTGCGGCGCCCTGCGCCTGCCCATCTGCACCCGCCAGTTTCCCCGGGACATCGGCAGGGAGCGGCCCTGCCTGAATCACCACATTGGCCGCTGCGACGGCTTCTGCCGCCCGGACGGCCCCGGTCAGGCGGAGTATCAGGCCCGCATCCGCCAGGCGGTGCGCATTTTCAGCGGCCACTACCGCCAGCTGACGGCGGAGCTGCGCCAGGAGATGGAGCAGGCGGCGGAGGAGCTGAACTTTGAAAAGGCCGCCGCCCTGCGGGACCGGATCCGGGCCATTTCCGTGCTGGGCAAGACCCAGCAGGTCATCGCCGGGGTCTGCGCCGACACGGATGTGTGGGGCGTGTATCCGGGCCAGGTCCGCTGCGGCAGCGCCGTGCTGCACATTGAGGACGGCAATCTTCTGGGCCGGGAGGTGGAGGTGTTCTCCGCCGCCGCCGACCAGGAGGAGGCGGATATACTCTCCGCCGTGCTGAGCCAGTATTATCTGGGCCGTCAGGCCCTGCCCCGGGAGATCCTGGTGCCCTGTGAGCCGGAGGATATGGACACCTTCGCCGCCCTGCTGACGGGCCGCTGCGGCCACCGGGTGACCCTGCGGGTGCCCCAGCGGGGGGAGCGGGCGGAGCTGCTGCGCATGGCCCGCCGCAACGCCCGGGAGGAGGTGGAGCGCATCACCTCCGATGCCGAGCGCACCGGCAAGACCCTGGAGCAGCTGGGAGCCCTGGCGGGGCTGGCGCAGCCCCCCCGGCGGCTGGAATCCTACGATATTTCCCACACCGCCGGTCAGGACATGGTGGCCTCCATGGTGGTGTTTGCCGACGGGCGGCCTCTGAAGCGGGACTACCGCCGGTTCCAGATCAGGACCCTGGACCACGCCGACGATCTGCGGGCCCTGGAGGAGGTGCTGGAGCGCCGGTTCCGCCGGTATCTGGACGGCGATGAACACTTTGCGCCTCTGCCGGACCTGCTGCTGATGGACGGCGGCCAGCTCCAGGCGGAGAGCGCCTGCCGGGTGCTGGAGCGCCTGGGCCTTACGGTGCCGGTGCTGGGCATGGTGAAGGACGACCGCCACCGGACCCGGGCGCTGGTAACGGCGGAGGGCCAGGAACTGGGCATCCAGCAGAGCCCCCCGCTGTTCGCCCTGGTGGGCCAGATTCAGGAGGAGGTCCACCGCTTCGCCATTACCTATCACCATGAGAAGCACACGAAGTCCGCTCTGACCTCCCGGCTGGACGGCATCCCCGGGGTAGGGGACGTGCGGAAGAAGGCCCTTTTGAAGCACTTCAAAAGCGTCAGGGCCATTGCCCAGGCGGAGCTGCCCCAGCTGGAGGCGGTGGTGCCCAAGGCCGCCGCCCGGGCGGTATACGACCATTTTCACAAGGAGGATACGCCGTGAAAACCTACGCCACCTTGGGCCCTGCCTGCTGCCGGGCGGAGCTGCTGACGGACCTGCTGGGCCTGGGCCTCACCGGCTTCCGGCTGAACCTGTCCCATACCACATTGGCTGCCTGCCGCCCCTGGACCGATGCGGTGCAGGCGGCCCGCCAGGCGTCGGGCCGGGATGCGGAGCTGATCGTCGACATGCGCGGTCCGGAGCTGCGGATGGGGCCCCTGTCCCGTCCCGTGACCCTGACGGCGGGGGAGAGGGTTACCCTGGGCCCCGGGGGCCTGCCGGTGGAGCCGGATATTCTGGCGGCCATCCGGCCGGGCCGGGATATCCTGCTGGACGACGGCCTGATGGCCCTGCGGGCGGAGTCCTGCGGCGAAGCCGTCTCCTGCACCGTCACCCGGGGCGGGGTGCTGGAGAGCCGCAAGAGCATCACCCTGCCCGGGGTGGAGCTTCTCCGCCCGGCGCTGACGGCCCGGGACCTGCTGGACCTGGACGCGGCGGCAGGGCAGGGGGTCACGGCGGTGATGCAGCCCTTTGTCCGCCGCCGCCGGGAGCTGGAGGAGGTCCGGGAGGCCCTGCATGCCCGGGGCCTGGACCGGCTCACCCTGTTTGCCAAGGTGGAGGACCGCCTGGGCTGGGAGGCCCTGCCCCGGTGGATGGACGCCTGCGACGTGGTCACCGTGGCCCGGGGGGACCTGGGCAGCAATCTGGGGCTGCTGCGGCTGCCTGGGGCCCAGAAGGACATGGCCGCCCGGTGCCGCCGGGCGGGGAAGCCCTTCCTGGTGGTGACCCAGCTGCTGCACACCATGACGGAGCACCCCGCGCCCACCCGGGCGGAGGTGCTGGATGTATACAACGCCGTGCTGGACGGGGCGTCCGCCCTGATGCTTACCGGCGAGACGGCCCGGGGCCGGTACCCGCTGGAGGCCGTCCGCTGGCTGCTGGACATCGCCCGCCAGGCGGAGGAGGATCAGAAATAGCAAGAGGCCGCCCTTCCGGGCGGCCTCTTGCCTGTTTGTATGGTTGTATGCAGGTTTTTTTACTTGGCCTGGGCAGCCTGATCGACGTCGTACATGTGCTGGAGCATACGGACCACCATATTGCTGTAGCCGTACTCGTTGTCATACCAGGCGATGAGCTTCACAAAATCGTGGTCCAGCATGATGCCGGCCTTTTCGTCAAAGACGCAGGGGCAGGGATCGGCAATCAGATCCGTGGACACCACCTGGTCGGTGGTATAGCCGATGATGTCCTTCATATACGTCTCGGAGGCGTGGCGGACGGCGTAGCAGATCTCGGCATAGGTGGTGGTGCGGGACAGGCGGGCGGTCAGGTCCACCACGGACACGTCGGCGGTGGGAACGCGGAAGGCCATGCCGGTCATCTTGCCCTTCAGGCTGGGGATCACCCGGCCCACGGCCTTGGCCGCGCCGGTGGAGGTGGGGATGATGTTGTTGAGGATGGAGCGGCCGGTGCGCCAGTCGCTGCCGCCCCGGGAGTCCACGGCCTTCTGCTTGGCAGTGGAGGCATGGATGGTGGACATCAGACTCTGCTCGATGCCGAACTCCTGGTGGATGACCTTGGCCAGGGGGGCCAGGCAGTTGGTGGTGCAGCTGGCGTTGGAGATGACCATCATGTCCGGCTGATACAGCTCGCTGTTGACGCCGTATACAAAGGTGGGAGTGACCTCGTCCTTGGCGGGGGCGGTCAGCAGCACCTTCCTGGCGCCGCCCTTGAAGTGGCGGGAGGCCTTCTCCGTGGTGTTGTTGGCGCCGGTGGACTCGATGATGTACTCCGCGCCGCACTCACTCCAGGGGATCATGGCCGCGTCGGACTGGCTGAACACCCGGATCTTGTGGCCGTTGACCACCAGGTCGCCGCCCTCGTGCTCCACGGTACCGTTGAAGCGGCGGAACACGGAGTCATATTTCAGCAGATAGACCATATAGTCCACGTCTGCCTTCCGCAGGTTGATGCCGCAGACCTCATACTTATCGGGCTGCTCCGCCAGGATGCGCAGGACCACGCGGCCGATGCGGCCGAAACCATTGATACCGATCTTGATAGCCATAATTCGTTCCCTTTCTATATCCGCCCAGCCGTGGGACGGTCTTTTTGTTCCATCCATATTATACCAAAGCTCCCCGGCCCATGTCTCCTGTTTTTGTGCAAAATGGTGCACAAGAATTTTCGGAAGCACCCAGTCTCTTTTGAACATCCGGAACAAAAAAATCAAAAATATTCGCCAAATATTCCATACATTTGAAACCTTTTTAACAAGTTAGGGAAGCAAAAAGCGGGGGCGCTGTGCGCCCCCGCTTTGGATAATGGTTATGCCACAAAAAATCCGGCGAACAGCGCCAGCACCGTGGTAAGGATCCCGCACAGGCCGATGGCCAGGCCGCTCATGGCTCCCTCGGTCTCGCCCAGCTCCAGGGCCTTGGCCGTGCCCATGGCGTGGCTGCACGCCCCGATGCCCAGGCCCACGGCTATGGGGTCCTTTACCCGGAACAGCTTCACCAGCAGCGGTGCGCACAGGTTCCCCAGCATGCCCGTCACCACCACCGCCGCCACGGTAATGGCCATCGTTCCGCCGTGGCCCTGGGATACGACGGTGGCAATGGGCATGGTGACGGATTTGGGCAGCAGGGACATGGTCATGGCGCGGTCCAGGCCCAACAGGCGGCACAGCAGCAGAATGCTGCCCATGGCCGTCACCACGCCCACGGTGCAGCCCACCAGCACCGGCAGCCAGTGCTTGGCCAGCAGCCTCCGCTGGGAATAGATGGTCACTGCCATACAGGCCGTGGCCGGCCCCAGAAACAGATTGATCAGCGCCCCGCCCTGGTAATAGCTCTCATAGGGGATGTGGAACACCAGCAGCACCGCGATCACCAGCAGCACCGCCAGCAGCATGCCGTTGCAGATGGCAAGCCGGGTCTTGTGCTGGATCTTCATTCCGGCCCAGTAGGCTGCTATCGTCAGTAGCACGCCGAAATACGGCTGGGCAAACAGCTCCTGCATCATTTCCGCTTCCCTCCCCGGTCCATAAGCCGCTGGGTCAGGCGCACGGCCCACACCGTGGCCCCATAGGTCAGCACCATAGACACCACGCACACCGTCAGAAACGCCGCGGCGTGCTGCCAGAGCAGGTCCACATAGTTCATGATGCTCACCGACACGGGGATGAAGAAAAAGCCCAGGTTCCCCAGCAGAAAGTCGGACTTTTCCCGGATGTGGTCCACCCGCACCACGCCTGTCAGCAGCAGCACCAACAGCAGCAGCAGACTGATGACGCTGGCCGGAAAGGCAAAGGGCAGCACCGCCTCGATGCCCTGCCCCACCCAGTAAATGCCGAATACCAATGCCACTTGCAGCAGAATTTTCATAGTCTTCCCCACCTTTTATCAGAAAAACACCCTTCATGACGAAGGGCGTTTTTATTGTAAGGGCTTTTATGCAAAAAGTCAAATATAATCGAGGGGAATTGGCACATTAGCCAAAAATTATTGGGGCAGAGGCAGACTGTGCAGCATGCAGCGCCCGAAGCAGGTGAGACTGCGGCCGCTGCTGGGGGGCAGCAGCACGTCGGCGTCGGCCCTGCGCCGGTTCAGGCTGAACAGATAGACCATGCCCAGCGGGTCCCGGTAATACTGCTTGCACACCATCTCGCCGTCCACGCAGAAAATGCCCACGTCGCCGTTTTGCAGGGGATCGTGGTTCACATACACCACGCCGCCGTCGTGAATATGAGGCTCCATGGAGTCGCCCTGGATACGCACCGCCAGCTCGGCCCCACGGGGCACCTGTCCGGTGACGGGGATGGTCTCATAGTCCTCGCTGAACACCGGGGCGGCGTATCCGGCGGCGGCGGGGCTGAAATACAGGGGGATGGTGCGGGGGGCCTGCTGGGGCTGGGCCTGCTCCAGCTCCTGCTGCATGCCCTCCAGAGCGCGGACCATGGTGTGGACCGTCTGCCGCCCGGCCAGGCTCAGCCGCCGATAGCTCTCCAGCAGGGCCTGCTCCTCGTCGGAGCGAATGCCGCCATTGGCCCGGTAGGCGTCCCGATACAGATAGTTGGGGTCCACGCCCAGGGCGTCAAACAGCCGCAGCAGCACCTCCTCCTTGGGGGCGCTGACGCCGGTCTCATAATTGCCTATGGCGGATCGGGATACTCCCAGCCGGTCCGCCAGCTCCGCCCGGGATATGCCCAGCTCCTCCCGGCGCTTGCGCAGCTGTTCGCCAAAGCTCATGGTTCTGCCCTCCTTCGACACGGTTCGACGCGATTCTGCTGTCAGCATACCACGTTTGTTGGTTTTTGTCAATACTTTTAACAAGAAACTTGTTAAAATGGGCTTGACACACCAAGATTCTTGTGATATAGTAGCGTCAGTCTCAAGATTTCTGGCGCGCCAGGCAAAAAAACCTGCCGCTTTCGCGGCAGGCACAGTCCTTTTTGACAAACGCCGGTTATTCCGGAAGGTCCGCCGCATGGGGCAGGCCCCAGCGGAAGTGGGCGGCGCACAGCCGCAGCACCAGGATCACCGCCGCTCCCAGCAGCATGGAGGGGATATCCCCCAGATGCTGCCAGCACAGGGCGCACAGCAATGCCCCAATCAGGGTGGGGCAGGCATAGAAGTGCTTGACAAAGATGTAGGGCTTCTGGTTGGACAGCACGTCCCGCAGCACACCGCCGCCCACGCCGGTGATGACGCCCACAAACACCAGCAGGAACAGGTTATAGTTCTCCGCCTGCTGAAAGGCGCACTGAACGCCCACCACCGTAAAAAGGCCCAGGCCGATGGAGTCCAGCCACAGCATGACCAGCTCATAGGCGCGGCTCTCTACCGCCAGCAGATGCCGCACGGCGGGCAGGAACACCAGGGCCGACACACCCATGGCCACCAGGGCATACACCGGCTGGCAGAACATCACCGGCGGCGTAATGCCCAGGGTCAGGTCCCGGATAACGCCGCCGCCGCAGGCGGTACACACGCCCAGGATCACCACGCCGAAGGCATCCAGCTGGCGCTGGAGCCCGGCCAGAGCGCCGGAGGCGGCAAAAACCGCCGTGCCGATGATCTCCAATATAAAAAGTACCGTTTCCGTCATGAAAATCGTCCTTTTCCCACATAATGCCACGGCATTATAGCACAGCCGCCGCCCCTGTGCAATGGGCGCAGCGCCCAAATTTCCCCGTTTTTCGGCGGGTTTTCTCCCAATTATACCCATGCGGAAGTTTTTTTCCGCCTGTTGCCCGAAAAAGGGCAACCCTCCTGCAATCCTTCGGAAAATTCCCGGGACAGGTAGGGGCAGCCCGCCGGATGGCAAAAAAAGACTTCCGGATGCGACTGCATCCGGAAGTCCTGGTGGGGGATGGTGGATTCGAACCACCGAAGGCGTTGCCAGCAGATTTACAGTCTGTCCCCTTTGGCCACTC
>FR884067.1:37142-52341 GCA_000435975.1 Oscillibacter sp. CAG:241
GCAGATTTACAGTCTTTCCCCTTTGGCCACTCGGGAAATCCCCCATGTATGAAATTGGAGCTGGTGGACGGATTCGAACCCCCGACCTGCTGATTACAAATCAGCTGCTCTACCAGCTGAGCTACACCAGCGTCTGACCAGCGAAGATTATATTACCAGACTTGTCCCGCTTTGTCAACTAAAATTTTTGCCGAAGGCAGGTTTTTTTCGCATAGATCCGGCGATCATCCGCATTTACCCATGCACACAGGAGAGAGGAGGCAGTTTTATGACGCTACAGGAACTTTCGCCCCAATACGCCCGGCAGGCGGAGACGGTGGCCCGGCGGCTCCGGGAGCTGCGGCAGCAGGAGCTGGCGGAGGGGGACCCCCAGGCGGCCCAGACCCTCCGCCAGAGGCAGCAGGAGCTGCGGCCCCTGCTGCGGGAGGCCCGGGAGCTGGCGGAGCACACCGCCCACTATTACGACAGGAGGTACATAAGACGTGAAAAATACCGCATCTGATATGGCCGGCATCCCCTATGATCCGCTGGACATGGCCAGCCTGCAGCTCTGGGCCCGGGAGAACCGGGACGACAACCGTCTCCAGATCGAGCGGCTGCTGCGGAATCTGCCCATGGCGGTGGAGCAGGATCTGACGGACCGGCAGCGCCAGATCCTCCGCATGCGCTATTCTCAGAGCATGACGGTCAGCAGCATCGCCCGGGAGCTGGGCATCAACAAGTCCACCGTCTCCCGGACTCTGTCCAACAGCACCATGAAGCTGTACCGTTCCCTGCGGTACAGCCTGTAAAAATGTGATTATTTCCCCGGAAAAGCCTTGACTTTTCCGGGGAAAACCTTATAATGCCTATACTGTGTGGATAATTTGGGCGGCGTGTCCGGACGGCGGACAGGAGGCCGCGCCATAGAGAGTAAGAAAGGGTGTTATCTCCGGTATGTTGGATAAGGTTCTGCATAATCGATGGCCCCGGGTGGGGGCGGCGCTGTTCGGCTCGCTGCTGCTGGCCCTGGCCATCAATCTGTTTATCGTGCCCCAGCACCTGTATTCCAGCGGTCTGCTGGGCCTGTGCCAGGTGATCCGGACGCTGCTGGATACCAAGCTGGGCATCCGGTTTGACAACTTTGACCTGGCGGGCACGCTGTATCTGGCGGCGAATCTGCCGCTGCTGCTGCTGGCCTATAAGACCATGGGGCGCTCATTTGTGGCCATGCTGGCCCTGTGCACGGTGTCCAACTCCGTGTTTCTGTCCATTATTCCCATTCCGGCCACGCCCATTATTTCGGATGTTCTCACCAGCTGCCTGGTGGGCGGCATTCTGGCGGGCTTTTCCAACGGCCTGGTGCTGACCTGCGGCGCGTCCTGCGGCGGCCTGGATATTCTGGGGCTGTACCTGTCCAAAAAGACCAAGGGCTTCACGGTGGGGCGGTTTTCGCTGCTGTTCAACGCGGTGCTGTATGCTATGTGCCTGGTGCTGTTCAGCGCGCCCACGGCCATTTATTCCGCCATTTACACGGTGTTCAACGCCCTGTTTGTGGACCGGGTCCATCAGCAGAATATCACCACCCAGGTGCTGGTCGTCACGAAGCTCCGGGATCTGGAGCCCTTCTGGGAGCTGGGGCGGAAAATGGACCGGGGCATTACCTATTGGTCCGGCCACGGGGCCTATACCGGGGACGAGGTGCAGATCCTTTGCATCTGCCTGTCCAAGTATGAGATCGAGACCCTGCAGCAGGAGGTCCGGAAGGTGGACCCCCATGCGTTCTTCATGGTCCAGGAGGGGGTACATACCCTGGGCAACTTTAAGCGGCACCTGAACCCCTGACGGAAAAAACCGTCCCGGTACAGAGCGGGACGTCCCGGAAAACCGGCGGTTTGTCCCGGGACAAAGGCGAGAAAAGGCGGGACGCCCAAGGCTGTGGAAATGCCTTGGGCGTCCCGCTGTTTTTTGAACCTATTCGCCTAAAATTTCGGCAAAAATTCCAATGCTGTCTGCTCCGGCGTCATAGACTTTTCCGCCGGACTGGGTCGGGGGCAGAGTCAGGGTCACGGCGCTGCCGCTGCTGTCCGTGGCGGAAATGTGGATTTACCCGGAGGACTTATTCTGCCCGGCCGGCGTGGCGGCAGATGGCCTCAAAGGTCTGCTGGCTGATGTCGTGCTCCATCTTGCAGGCGTCGGCCTCGGCGGTCTCCGGGTCCACACCCAGATGGATAAGAAACTGCGTCAGGGTCTTGTGCCGGTCCAGCATGCTGGCGGCGATGGCCATGCCCGTGTCCGTCAGGGTGATGAGCCCCTCCTTGTCCATGGTGATATAGCCGCTCTCCCGCAGGCGCTTGGTGGCGTAGCTGACGCTGGGCTTTGTCACACCCAGATACTCCGCAATGTCAATGGAGCGAATGTAGCCATGCTTCTCCTTCATCATCAGCATGGTTTCCAGGTAATCCTCCGAGGCTCTTAAGATCTGCATGGCAAACAGTACCAACCTTCCAGTAAGATTATATATAGGTTAGCATATTTTAACCAAATTTGCAAGGAAGAAAAATTTTTCCGGAAAAAGGGTTGACAACAAATGTTAGAGGTGTTAAACTATGCAGCGGTTAAGGGAGCTTAACCTTTTTCTTCGGAAAGGGGTTAAGGTAGATTAACCACTATTTTTCCACGATCGGTTAGCGAACGCTAACCGTTACAGCAGGGAGGGAAGCAGCTATGATGCCGCTGACATTAGCCAACATCGGCGAAGAAAATCTCATCCATCGGGTGGGCGGCAATGCCGAGGTGAAGAAGCACC
The DNA here is from genome assembly GCA_000435975.1 of Oscillibacter sp. CAG:241. Classification (GTDB taxonomy): domain Bacteria; phylum Bacillota; class Clostridia; order Oscillospirales; family Oscillospiraceae; genus Vescimonas. The sequence continues at coordinate 39,931 of FR884067.1, forward strand.
TGGAGGATCTGGGCTTTGTGGCCGGGGGCACCGTTACGGTGGTGGCCGCCCTGGGCGGCAACGTGATCGTGAAGGTCAAGGAGGCCCGCATCGCCATCAGCGAGGAAATGGCCCGGAAGATCATGATCTGAAAAAACAACAAATAAAAGATAAAGGAGAGAACCCACATGAAAACACTGCGCGACGTCAAGATCGGCGAGACCGTCAAGGTGGTGAAGCTCCACGGGGAGGGTCCCGTGAAGCGCCGCATCATGGACATGGGCATCACCCGGGGCACCCAGGTGTTTGTCCGCAAGGTAGCCCCTCTGGGCGACCCCATGGAGGTCACCGTCCGCGGCTATGAGCTGAGCCTGCGGAAGGCGGACACCGAAATGATCGAAGTGGAATAATCCCGGAAAGGAGATACGAGAATCATATGGAAAAGCAGATCAAAATTGCCCTGGCGGGCAACCCGAACTGCGGTAAGACCACCCTGTTCAATGCACTGACCGGCTCCAACCAGTTCGTCGGCAACTGGCCCGGCGTCACCGTGGAGAAGAAGGAAGGCAAGCTGAAGAAGCATGATGACGTGGTCATCATGGACCTGCCCGGCATCTACTCCCTGTCCCCCTACACCCTGGAGGAGGTGGTAGCCCGGAATTACCTGATCGAGGAGCGACCCGATGCCATCCTGAACATCATCGATGGCACCAACCTGGAGCGCAACCTGTATCTGACCACACAGCTGACCGAGCTGGGCATCCCCGTGGTCATCGCCGTGAACATGATGGACGTGGTCCGCAAGAACGGCGACCAGATCAACGTGAAGGAGCTGTCCCGCCAGCTGGGCTGCGAGATCGTGGAGATCTCCGCACTGAAGGGCGACGGCGTGATGGAGGCCGCTGAGGCCGCCGTGAAGGCCGCTCAGGGCAAGACCAAGACCATCCCCATGCACACCTTCTCCGGCCCCGTGGAGCACGCCATTGCCCACATCGAGGAGGCTGCCGTGCATACCATGCCCGAGGAGCAGCAGCGCTGGTACGCCATCAAGATCTTTGAGCGCGACGACAAGGTGCTGCAGAAAATGAACATCCCCGCTGACGTGATGCAGCACATCCAGCAGGACATCCAGGCCGCTGAGAAGGAGCTGGACGACGACGCCGAGAGCATCATCACCAACGAGCGCTACGTCTATATCGCCGAGATCATCAAGAGCTGCTACAAGCAGAAGAACAAGGGCCAGCTGTCCACCTCCGACAAGATCGACAAGGTGGTCACCAACCGCTGGCTGGGCCTGCCCATCTTCGCCGTGGTGATGTTCCTGGTTTACTGGATCGCCATGGTGGCCGTGGGCGCTCCCGCCACCGACTGGGCCAACGACGGCGTGTTCGACGACGGCTGGCACCTGCTGGGCATCGGCTCCAAGGCCTATAACGAGACCAACGACGAATACACCGCCGCCGTGCAGGCTGTGGACGCCTTCCTGGGCACGGAGATCGACCCCGAGGCCGAGGACTTTGACGCCCAGACCCTGCTGAGCGACATGAAGAGCTTCCGGCCCACCTCCGACACCGCCACCGTGGATGTGGAGGACGAGGAGACCCTGGCCATCAACACCATGACCGCCTATTACGACACCCTGCCTCAGGGCGCAGATAAGAGGGACGACGTGGTTCAGATGACCTATGTGGACGCGGTGAAGTATCTCACTGAAAACGGATTTGACGCCCCCGACCCCGCCGACTACGGCGTGTGGGTCCCCGGTATCCCCGTGCTGGTCAGCAATGGTCTGGAGTCTGCCGGCGCCGCCGACTGGCTCAGCGGCCTGATCAATGACGGTATCGTGGCCGGTGTGGGCGCGGTGCTGGGCTTCGTGCCCCAGATGCTGGTTCTGTTCCTGATGCTGGCCTTCCTGGAGGCCTGCGGCTACATGGCCCGTATCGCCTTCGTGCTGGACCGCGTGTTCCGCAAGTTCGGCCTGTCCGGTAAGTCCTTCATCCCCATGCTCATCGGCGTGGGCTGCGGCGTGCCCGGTGTCATGGCTTCCCGTACCATCGAAAATGAACGCGACCGCCGGATGACCGTTATGACCACCACCTTCATCCCCTGCGGCGCCAAGGTCCCCTTCATCGCCATGATCGCCGGCGCCATCTTCGGCGGCAGCGCATGGGTCTCCACCTCCGCTTACTTCATCGGCATGGCCGCCATCATCGTCTCCGGCATCATGCTGAAAAAGACCAAGATGTTCGCCGGTGATCCCGCTCCCTTCGTGATGGAGCTGCCCGCCTATCACTGGCCCACTCTGGGCAACGTGCTGCGCAGCATGTGGGAGCGCGGCTGGAGCTTCATCAAGAAGGCCGGCACCATCATCCTGCTTTCCACCATCTTCGTGTGGTTCACCACCTACTTCGGCTGGGTGGACGGCACCTTCCGTATGCTGGACGAGAGCGAGATCCAGAGCTCCATCCTGGCTGCCATCGGCGGCGTCATCGCCTGGATCTTCAAGCCCCTGGGCTGGGGCAACTGGCAGGCTGCCGTGGCCTCCATCACCGGCCTTGTGGCCAAGGAGAACATCGTGGGCACCCTGGGCATCCTGTATGGCGGCGGCGACGGCACCGTGTATCAGAACATCGGCGCGGCCTTCACCGGCATCAGCGGCTTCAGCTTCCTGGTGTTCAACCTGCTGTGCGCTCCCTGCTTCGCCGCCATCGGCGCCATCAAGCGGGAGATGAACAACCGCAAGTGGACCTGGTTCGCCATCGGCTATCAGTGCGGCTTTGCCTATCTTGTCGGCCTGATGATCAACCAGTTCGGCAATGTGTTTACCGGCAACCTGAACGTCATCGGCCTCATCGCCGCCCTGGCGGCTCTGGCCCTGATCGTCTACATGCTGGTGCGCCCCTATAAGGAGGCCACCAGGCTCAACGCCAAGGTCTGAGCAGCGCAAGCTGCCAATTCTGAAAAGGAGTGATCACCCATGCTGCATTGGATCAGCGCAAACCTCTCCACCATTCTCATCAGCATCGCCCTGTTAGCCATTGTAGTCCTTATCATCCGCGGCTTGGTCCGGCAGAAAAAGCAGGGAAAGTCCTCCTGCGGCGCGGGCTGCGCCCACTGCGCCATGCATGGCCAGTGCCATCACAGCCAGCCGTGATTCTTACCCGGGGGGAGACGTGGGCAGCTCCGCGTCTTCCCCCGCCCCTTTACCCAGGAGGTTAGATATGTCTAATTGCACGCCGGGCATGACGCCGGCCGCCATCAAATATCTGCTGGTTCTGGACGACCTGTGCCGGGAGGGCAAGGGCGTCCGCTCCGTGGAGATCGCCGCCCGGATGAATGTGTCCAAGCCCAGCGCCCACTCCATGCTCCAGAATCTCTGCCAGGCGGGCCTGGTGGAAAAGGAGCGGTATGGCACGGTGTATCTGACCCGGGAGGGCCGCAGCGCCGCCGCAGGCTATGCCGCGTGCTTCGGCCCCCTGTGCCGCCGGATGCAGGAGGCGCTGGGCCTGGAGGAGGACGCCTGTCAGACGGCGGCCTATGCCATCCTGGCGCAGTCCCAGGACCGGCTGCCCCAGCTCCGGGACCGGCTGACGGCGGAGTAAACTGCTTTTGCATTTTCCAAGGAGGTAATGATCCATGATCGAAACCATTGTCAAGGTGGACGGCATGATGTGCGGCATGTGCGAGGGGCACATCAACGACGCCATCCGCAGCCATTTCCAGGTGAAGAAGGTGTCCTCGTCCCACAGCAAGGGCCAGACGGTGATCCGGTCCCAGGAGGCCCTGGATCAGGCGCAGCTGCGCCAGGTCATCGACGCCACCGGCTATAAGGCCCTGGACGTGGTGTCCCGTCCCGTGGAAAAGCGCGGCCTGTTGGGCCACCTGAAAAAGTAAGGCATGACGCACTCATGTCTGCGTGACGCCGCACCGCTGCCGGGGCGCACCGTCCGCCGGGAGACCCCGGACGGGGGCCGGGCGGCGGTGACGCTTTATCCGGTGTTTCCGGGCATTGACATCCGCTATCACGACGTCCACGCCGGGTCCTGTCCCATGGACCCCGCCGCCCCCGGGGCTCTGGAGATCAGCCATTGCCGGGAGGGACGCATGGAGTATCGCCTGGGGGACCGGTATTTTTACCTGGCTCCGGGGGACCTGTCCGTGGCAAGGCAGGACGTGCTGCCCACCGCGGCCACGTTTCCCACCGGGCACTATCACGGCGTTACCGTTACCGTGGATCCCCGGCGGGCGCCCCGGTGTCTGTCCTGCTTTCTGGAGGACGTGGAGGTGCAGCCTGCCGCCCTGGCGGAGAAATTCTGCGCTGCCGGGGGGTATTTCGCCGCACGGTCCTCCCGGCGGGTGGAGCACGTATTCTCGGAGCTGTACCATGTGCCGGAGGATCTGCGGCAGGGGTATCTGAAGGTGAAGGTGCTGGAGCTGCTGCTGTTTCTCAGCGCTCTGGAGGTGTCTCCCGTTCCGCAGGCGGTCCCGGGGCTGACCCGGGGACAGGTGTCTCTGGCCAGAAAGACGGCGGATTATCTGCTGGCCAACACCGAGAGCAAGGTGACCACCCAGGACCTGTCCCGGCACTTCGGGGCCTCCGCCGCCCAGATCAGGGCCAGCTTTCAGGGGGTTTACGGCCGGAGTCCCGCCGCGTGGCTGCGCCTGCAGAAGATGCACGGCGCGGCGGAGCTGCTGCGGTCCACGGACCGGACGGTGCTGGACATCGCCGGGCAGTTTGGCTATGACAACGCCAGCAAGTTCGCGCGGGCCTTCCGGGACGTGATCGGCGTGTCTCCCAACGAGTACCGCAGCGGCGTGGACCAGGATTCCTGCGCGCCGGTATGATCCGGTAAATACGAAAAATGGCTGCCCGAGGAGGGCAGCCATTTTTCATCTTTACTGCTGGAGTTCGGAGAGGACGCTGTGGCACACGCCGTTGGTGATGAACACCGACCCGGCGTGGAGCGGGTCCATGGGGCCGCCCTCCAGGCGGGTGGCGGTGGCTCCGGCCTCCTGGGCGATGAGCGTCCCGGCGGCATAGTCCCAGGGGGACAGGCGGCACTCGAAGAAGATCTCCGCCCGGCCTGCCGCGATCTGGCAGCAGTCCAGGGCCGCCGAGGCAAAGCGCCGGTAGTCCAGGCACCGGTCATACAGCCGGCGCAGGATGGAGAAGTTCCGGTCCGTATACGTCCGGTCATAGATGGTGGAGCCGCACACCACAATGGCATGGGGCACGTCGTTGCCGCTGACGTGAATGGGGGCGCCGTTGAGGGTGGCCCCATGGCCCAGCCGGGCGGCGAACAGCTCGCCCACATAGGGGTTGTACACCACGCCATACTCTGTCTGGCCATTGTGGACCAGGGCCACGGAGATGCTGCTGTAGTTCATGCGGCGGGTGAAGTTGGTGGTGCCGTCGATGGGGTCCACCACAAAGACCCAGGGCCGGGTCAGGGCGGGATGCTCCCCCTCCTCGCCGAAGAAATCCGCCTCCGGCAGCAGGCGCAGCAGCTCCCGGCGCAGAAACGCCTGCACGGCCTCGTCATATTGGGTCACCAGGTCCGCGGGGCCGTGCTTTTCCCGGGTGACATTCTGGATATCGTGGGCGGAGAGGACCATGTCCCCCGCCCGGCGAACGATTTCAATGAGTGCTTCCAGCATACGATTACCTCCTGACAATGCGTCCGGCCAGGGCGCCGGTGTATACGCCGCCGTCGATGACCGGGACGCCGGCCACCAGCACGGTGTCCATCCCCTCCGCCATGCGGCAGGGGTCCTGATACGTCCCGGGCTCCCGCAGGTCCTCCGGGGCAAATATGTTGATATCCGCCTGGGCTCCCGGGGCCAGCACACCCCGGTCAGGCATGCCTAGCACCGCTGCGGGACGGCCTGTCATCTTGTGGATGGCCGCCTCCGGCGTCAGGTCGCCCCGCTGCAGGACGAACCGGGTCAGCAGGTGGACAAAGGTTCCGTATACCCGGGGATGAGGCTGTCCCTCGGTGGGATAGGTGGAGTCGGAGATCAGGTTGGAGAAGGGGTCCCGCAGAATGGCGGCTATGTCCTCCTCGTCGGCCATGAAGTCGATCATGGTGATCTCTCCCCGCTCCCGCACCAGCAGGTCGCAGCAGCAGGTCAGGGGGTCCTGGCCCGTCAGGGCGGCGATCCGGGCAAGGCTCATGCCCTGGTAGGGGTGATCCTCCGGGCAGTGGAGACTGGTGAGGAAAATACCGTCCCAGCCAGCCAGCCGGGCGATATCGTCGAAGCCGTCGCCGCTTTCGATGCGGCGGGCCAGCTGGCGGCGCTGGTCCGGGTCCCCCAGACGGCGGACAATGGCCTCCATGCCCCCGGCCAGAAACTCCGGCGGCAGAATGTGCAGCAGCTGGGTGGACCCGGCGGTGTAGGGATACACGTCGCAGGACAGGTCCAGCCCCTCTTGGCGGGCCCGGTCCAGCAGGGCCAGCACCTGGGGCACCTTGCTGCGCCAGTTGTCCCGGCCCATGGCCTTCAGGTGGGAGATATGCACCGGGGCCTTCAGGGCCCGGGCTACCTCCACCATCTCCTGGGCGGCCGTTACCACGCCGCCGCCCTCCTGGCGCATGTGGACGGTGATGGGGATGCTCTGCCCCGCTAGGGGGGCCAGGGCCCGGATCAGCTCATCGGTGGTATAGAAGCACTCCGGCGCGTAGCCCAGACCCAGGGATACGCCCAGGGCTCCGTCGGCCAGGGCCTGCTCCAGCCGCCGGTGGATGGCGGCATAATGCGCCGGCTCCAGCCGCTGGACCTGGTACCCGGCCACGCTGGCCCGGACGGTACCGGCTCCCACCAGCATCCCCGTGTGCAGGGGAGCGGCAGGCTGGGCGGCAAAATACCCCGCCAGAGTCTCCTGTGCCGCCTCCGGCGGCACCCGGCCGCAGATAGGCTCCAGATACGACAGGATGCCAGGGAGATTTTCCGGCCCTACCGGAGCGCAGGACAGGCCGCAGTTGCCGCTGACGATGGTGGTGAGCCCCTGGCGCAGCTCCAGCTCCCCGAAGCCCGGGCGGAAGGCCGCGGCGTCGGCGTGGCGATGGATGTCGATAAAGCCGGGAGTTACCCATTTGCCCCGGGCGTCGATGACCCGGGCGGCCTGGGCCTGGGGCAGCGGCTCCACCGCGGCGATTTTGCCGCCGGACACCGCCACGTCGGCCCAACGGGCGGGACGGCCTGTGCCGTCGTACACGGCGCCGCCCCGGATGATGAGATCAAACATGGTATTTCCTTCTTCTGACAGATGGTTATTTCCTCCCGCCCAGCGGGAGAGTGACAATGAAACGGGTGGAGCGGGCGTCGCTTTCGCAGCGGATGGTCCCCTGATGCTCCCGGACGATGGCCTGGGCAATGGACAGGCCCAGGCCGAAGCCTCCCTGGGTGCGGCTGCCGTCGGCCCGGTAGAACCGCTCAAACAGGTGGGGCAGCACCTCCGCCGGGATGGGCGGGCCGCCGTTTTCCACCGTCAGCACGGCCTTTCGGTCTGCCTGGACCAGGGTCATGCGGACCTGTGCCCCCTGGGGGGCGTATTTGATGGCGTTGTCCAGCAGGACCCCCGCCACCTGTTGCAATTGGTCCCGGCTGCCGGTGACGGCGATGCCCGGGGCAATGTCATAGTCCAGCCGGCGTCCGGCCTCGAAGGCCACGGGTTCGAAGCGCAGGGCCGTATCCTCCATGGCGTCGGACAGGTCCACCGGGGTCATGGCGGCCTTCAGCCGCCCGTCGTCGGCCCGGGACAGCGTCAGCATATCCTCCACCAGGCGCTTCATCCGCCGTCCGGACCAGCGGATATTGTCCACATAGGGCTGCTGATCCGGCTGCACATCCGTCTGCTGCATCAGGTCCGCCGAGGACAGGATCACCGTCAGGGGGGTCTTCAGCTCGTGGGATGCGTCGGACAGGAACCGGCGCTGCTGGTCCAGGGAGCGGGCCACAGGCCGGGCGGCCAGACCCGCCAGCAGCCAGCTGCATCCCAGCAGCACCGCCAGGGCCGCCACGCCTACGATCAGGCACATTTTCACCACCGCCCGGAGGGTGGCGTCCTCCTGGGCGGCGTCGGTGAAGGCGATGCGGGTATACAGAGGGCCGTCGGCCCGGAGATAACGCAGGTGATACGCCCGCAGGACGCCGGATTCGCTGCCCTGCTCCAGGCAGGCGGTGACAATGTCCGCCACGGCGTCCTGGTCATCCAGCTGGTAATAGCTGCTGCCGGACAGGCGCACGGTGCCGCTGGGGTAGATGTCCGCCACAAAGCAGGGGGCGGACCCCTGGCCGGGCAGGGACGCGTCATACCGCCCCGTCTGGATCACCTGAAGCAGCCGCTGGTTCACGCTGCGCTCCACGGCGGCCCGGCTGGACAGCAGCACCCCGGCGAACACCGCCAGCAGCACCGCCGTCACCATGGCCATGTTGATGGCCACGATCTTCCAGCGAAGGCGGCGGATCATGCCTCCACCTCCAGATAGTACCCCACCATCCGGCGGGTGCGGATGGACACGGCGGAGTGCAGATGGGTCAGCTTCCGCCGCAGGAAGGAGATGTATACCTCCACGTTGTTGTCCTCGGCGTCGGAATCATAGCCCCACACCTTCAGCAGCAGCTGCTCCTTGGGCACCACGCGGCCCTGGCTGCGCAGCAGCAGCTCCAGCATATCGTATTCCCGGCGGCTCAGCCGCAGGGACCGCTCCCCGCAGGACAGCTGGAACGTTCCCGGCTCCAGCCGCAGGTCCCCGAAGGCAATGGCATCGTCGGTTTTGGCCTCGCCGCCGCCCCGGCGCAGCAGGGAACGGATGCAGGCCAGCAGCTCGTCGGGCTCGAAGGGCTTGGTCAGATAGTAGTCCGCGCCGCAGTCCAGGCCCTGGACCCGGTCGGCTACGTCGCTGCGGGCCGTCAGCATCAGCACCGGCACGGCATGGCCCCCGGTGCGCAGCCTCCGCAGCAGGGTGAAGCCGTCCATCCCCGGCAGCATGGCGTCCAGCAGGATCAGGTCATAGATATCCGTCACGGCGTTGTCGTAGCCGGAGACGCCGTCGCTGCTGACGTCCACGGTGTATCCCTGCCGCCGCAGCAGCTCCGCCAGGTTCTGGGCCAGGCGCTTTTCATCCTCGATCACAAGCAGCCGCATGGGGCGCCCCCTCTTATTCCAGGCCCGACTGGGCCAGGGTCAGCAGCGGGGCCAGAGCCTCCGCGCTCATAAGATAAACCGTATCGTCATCGGAAACGCTGACGCAGTAGCCTGCACCCCGTTGGCCGCCCACCGTCAGGGTAAGGCTGCGGTCGGCCCCGGCGTGGGTGTATGCCGCCGTCAGGGTCACAGCGGGCTTGTCCAGGCCGCACAGGGCCGCTGCCCCGGCGCTGGGCCGCCAGTCCACACAGGCCGCCAGGTGCATGTCCCCCAGCCAGGCGGTCAGGTCCGCCAGCTGATCCGTTACATCCCGGCCGTCGGCGGTCCAGGCCCCCTCCGCAGGAGTCAGGGTCAGGGTGCGCTCTCCGACGGTGACGGTCAGGGAGGTGACATTCTCTGCCGTCAGCTGGGGCAGCTCCGGCAGGGCCATCATGTCATAGATGCTGCGGCCGATCTGGCTCATCAGGTCCGGCACGGCGTATACCGTGGCCTCGGCCCCCTCCCGGTATACATACACGCTGCCGTCGGACTCCTTGCCCAGGCGGTAGGTGACGGATGCGCCCTGGCTGTCGGTGACGGTGACGTATTTGGTGGGGCTGTCCAGCCCATAGTCCGCCAGCTGGGCGGCGGTGGTGACAGGCGGCAGACTCTCGATGCCCTGCACCGTCTCCAGCAGGGCCAGGGCATAGCTCTCGTCCAGGGGGAAGGTCTTGTCGTCGGCCCACAGCCAGTGGCCCTCCTCCAGGGAAAAGCGCAGGGTAATGGAGCCGTTGCTGCACACCAGGTGCACCGGCACCGCTTGCTCCTCCTGGGTGACGTTGGGGTCCTCCGGCTGGGGATGATCCTCTTTTTTGCCGCAGCCCGCCAGGGCCAGCAGCATCAGCGCCAGCAGCAGGGCGCATACGCTTCGTGTTTTCATGGCAGTTCTCCTTTTTTTCTTACCGTTCCAGGCCCAGCAGGGCCATGATGGCCTCCTCCCGGCCTCGCATCTGAGCCTTCATAGGCCCCTCGTCCAGGTGGTCGTAGCCCAGCAGGTGCAGCACCGAGTGGGTCACCAGATAGGCCAGCTCCCGCCGCTTAGAGTGGCCAAATTCCTTGGCCTGGGCCGACACCCGCTCCATGGACAGCACCATGTCCCCCAGGGGGATGAGCCCCGTGCCGGGATCCGCGTCCCCGGGGCCCGGGTGCTCGCCGGGGACAAGGCTGAACTCCGGAAAGCTCAGCACGTCGGTGGGGCGGTCCACCTGCCGCATGTCGCGGTTGATCTGATGGATGCCGTCGTCGTCCGTCAGGAGCACGTCCACCTCGCAGGGGAGCGTGACGCCCTCTGCGGAAAGAGCCGTGCGGATGGTGCGGCGGATCAGGGCGCAGTTGGCGTCGCTGGCGGCGCCGGGCACGTCGGCGGTGACGGGGATATAGTGGGTCTTTCTCATTTCTTTTTCTCCTCAAACCGGGCATATGCCTCGATAATGCGCTGGACCATCACATGCCGCACCACGTCGGCCTTGCCCAGCTGGCAGATGGACACGCCCTCCACCCCCTTCAGGACCTTCATGGCCTCCTTCAGGCCGCTGGGCTTGTCCCCGGGCAGGTCGATCTGGGTAATGTCGCCGGTGATGACCACCCTGGAGCCGAAGCCCATGCGGGTCAGAAACATTTTCATCTGCTCCCGGCTGGTGTTCTGGGCCTCGTCCAGGATGATGAAGCTGTCGTCCAGGGTGCGGCCCCGCATATAGGCCAGGGGGGCCACCTCGATGTTGCCCCGCTCCAGGTATTTCTGGTACGTCTCAGCCCCCAGCATATCGAACAGGGCGTCGTACAGGGGCCGCAGATACGGGTCCACCTTGCTTTGCAGGTCGCCGGGCAGGAAGCCCAGCCGCTCTCCGGCCTCCACGGCGGGGCGGGTCAGGATGATGCGGTTGACCTGCTTGTCCCGGAAGGCGGCCACCGCCGCCGCCACTGCCAGATAGGTTTTGCCGGTGCCGGCAGGGCCCACGCCGATGGTGACGGTATCCTTCAGAATGGCGTCCACATACTGCTTCTGACCGATGGTTTTGGGCTTCACGGGGCGGCCCTTGGACGTGATGCAGATCACGTCCTGGGTCAGCTCCCCGATGCGCTCGGACTGGCCGCTGCGGCACAGGCCCACCACATACCGCACGTGCTGCTCGCTGATGCTCTCGCCCTTGGCGGACAGGGTCAGCAGGGCCTGCACCGCCTTCTCCGCCAGCATGACGTTCTCCGGCTCGCCGGAGATCACCAGCTCGCCGCCCCGGTTTACCACCGTTACCTGGAATTCCGATTCCAGCAGGCGAATATTTTCGTCAAAGGAGCCAAACAGATTGATGGCCTCCTCCATGCGCTCGATGCCGATGCGCTGTTCCATTGGGCATGCCTCCCTATTGTATATCCAGATTGTATAGCCATATTTTTCAGTCGTCCGTCAGCGGGACCTCCCGGCCGATCTCCTCCAGGCACTCCGCCCGCAGGGTCACCGTCAGCCAGCCGCCCTGCTCCACCGCGTCCACCCGGACGCTTTCCGCCGTGCCGGTATCCGCCAGCAGCCGGGTCAGCCGGTCCCGCAGCAGGGCCTCACCCTCGTCCCGGGCCTCCTGGACCGGACGGCGGACCGGCGTACCGCCGCCGCAGGACGTCACCGTCTCCGACACCACCGTAATGGGCAGCCGCAGGCCCCACAAAAGGGTCACGGGGTGATACCGAACTATTTTATCACAGTCTGCCCCCAGTGTGCTACCCTTTCCATAGAATTTTATCCGTTTTTTGCCGATATCCAGGGCATACCGGGTCCGGGAGGAGACCGGAGCGCCCTTCTCCGACACTGTCAGGGGAACCTGCGCCGTCAGCTCGTACCAGGTCCGGGCCCACACCCGGCCCATGCCGCGCTGCCACCGGAGACCCCCGTTGTCCAGGTCCACCGCCCCGGAGATCAGCAGCTGCCCCTGGGTAACGGTGGCTCCGGGCAGCACCATGGCCTGGCCTCCCAGGGCCTCCACCCGGGTGACCAGGCCCGGACACCGGGCCACCACATTGGTGAGCCGGTCCTCCACCACAGCCTGGCCCCGGACCCGCTCCACCACCTGCACCTGGGCCACGCAGCCCTTCACGTTCACCGCCAGCCACACCACGTCCTTCAGCTCCAGCAGCACATGGCTGCGCATGTCCTTCTGGTCGATGTCCAGACTCCGGGTGCCGATGGTGATGCCGTAGTCCTCCAGAGCACGCAGGATCACCTCGTCCGGCACCGTCTCGTTGCCGCTGACCCG
>FR884068.1 GCA_000435975.1 Oscillibacter sp. CAG:241
GATATAGTTCTGAAAAGCCTTGAAAATAGGGACTTATCAGTAACAGTTAGACCCATTCTTGCAGCCCACGGGCTGAACTCCTAAGCGAAAGGCCACCAGTTAGAGTCTGGTCGGGGGTACCAGTGAGCCGCAGAACCGTCGAGTTTTGCGGCTCTTTGTCTATCAGGTCAACACCACAACGAGAAAGGAATCCGTTATGAAACATCCCCCCAAGCCGCCCCGTCATAGCCTCCGGGACCTGGGCCCCATCATCCGCCGTCAGCCGGCTGTGTTTGCCGTATATCTGGTGCTGCGTCTTATCGTTATCGGCACCCTGGTGTCCTCCATCATCCGGCAGGAGTATGAAAGCGTGTTTATCTGCCTGCTGGTGCTGGTGCTGTTCATGCTGCCGTTTTTCATCCAGCAGAACTTCGGCATTGAACTGCCCTCCACCCTGGAGATCATCATCCTGCTGTTCATCTTCGCGGCGGAAATTCTGGGCGAGCTGGGCTGCTATTTCATCACCTACCCCCACTGGGACTCCATGCTCCACACCACCACCGGCTTTCTCTGCGCCGCCACAGGCTTTGCTCTGATCGATATCCTCAACCGCAACAGCCGCATCAAATTCCAGCTGTCGCCGGTATATGTGGCCCTGGCCGCCTTCTGCTTTTCCATGACCGTGGGCGTTCTGTGGGAGTTTTTCGAGTTTGGCATGGACCGGGTGTTCCACATGGACATGCAGAAGGACACCATTGTCCACTCCGTCACCTCCGTGATGCTGGACCCCACCAACAGCAACATCCCCGTCACCATCGACGATATCACCTCCGTGGCCGTCAACGGCCGGGACCTGGGCTTCGACGGGTATCTGGACATTGGCCTGTACGACACCATGGCGGACCTGTTCGTAAACTTCATCGGCGCCGTGGTGTTCAGCACCATCGGATACTTTTATATCAAGCACCGGGGCCGGGGAAAGATCGCCCGGGCCTTTATCCCCACCATCACCGGGGAGGCTTCTCCGTCGCCGGAACCCCCGGAAGCGCCGGATGCTCCCCGGGAATAAACCGCATAGCAAAGTGGGAGGGACAGAGCTCCCCCCAGCACAAAACCCCCTCCGCAGCAGCGGAAGGGGTTTTGTCATTATATTGCACTAAATACACATCATCTTGCGCTCACAGCATGGTCACCATGGGAATCACCATGGGGCTGCGCTTGGTATGCTTGAACAGATAGCTGCTGACGGCAGCGCGGACGGTCTTGCACACCTCGCCCTGGTCCTTCCGCCGCCGGGCAGACATGCCGTCCACGGCGTTCTCGGAGATGTCCCGCAGCTCCTGCAAAAGCTCCTCGGATTCCTTGACATATACAAAGCCCCGGGTGACGATCTCCGGCTGGCACAGCAGCCGATGGTCGTGGGAGGACATGGGCAGCACGATGACCACCATGCCGTCCTCGGCCAGGAGCTTCCGGTCGTTGAGGACCACGGCCCCCACATCGCCCACGCCGGAGCCGTCCACAAACACCTCTCCGGCGGGAACGGACGTCTCGCACTTCATGTGCTTGGTGGTCAGCTCGATAACGGAGCCGTTTTCAGCCACGCAGATGCTGTTGGGATCCATGCCCATGGACTCCGCCACCCGCTTGTGGATCTGCAGCATCCGCTGCTCGCCGTGCAGAGGGATGAAGAACCGGGGCTTGGTCAGGGCGTGGATGATCTTCAGCTCCTCCTGGCAGGCGTGGCCGGACACATGCAGCATGTCCGCCTTGTCATACACCACGTCGGCTCCCTTGCGGAACAGCTCGTTGATGACCCGGCCCACCGTCACCTCATTGCCGGGAATGGCGGAGGCGGAAATAATGACCTTGTCCTGGGGGCCGATGTCGATCTGCTTGTGGGTGGAGAAGGCCATGCGGTACAGGGCGCTCATTTCCTCGCCCTGGCTGCCGGTGGTGATGATGACCTGCTGCTGGGGCGGCAGGCCCTTGATGCGGTTGATGTCCATCACCGTGCCCTTGGGCAGCTTCATATACCCCAGCTCCGTGGACACCTTCATGATGTTCTCCATGCTGCGGCCGGTGACGGCCACCTTCCGCCCGCAGGCGGCGGCGGCGTCGATGACCTGCTGGATGCGGTGGACATTGCTGGCGAAGGTGGTGACGATAATGCGCTTTTTGCACCCGGTGAACTGCCGGATAAACGTCTTGCCCACGGTGCGCTCGCTCATGGTATAGCCCGGGCGCTCCACGTTGGTGGAGTCCGCCAGCAGGGCCAGGACACCCTCCTTGCCCAGGGCGCCGAACCGGGCCAGGTCGATGACCTCCCCGTCGATGGGAGTGGAGTCGATCTTGAAGTCTCCGGTGTGGACCACGGTGCCCATGCGGGTATGGATGGCGAAGGCCACGGAGTCGGCGATGGAGTGGTTCACATGGATGAACTCCACCTGGAACTTGCCGGCCTTCACGGTCTGGCCTGCCTCCACCGTCACCAGCTTGGTGCTGTCCAGCAGCCGGTGCTCCTGGAGCTTCAGCTTGATGAGTCCGGCGGTGAAGCGGGTGCAGTAAATGGGCATGTTGATCTGCTTGAGCACATAGGGGATGGCCCCGATGTGATCCTCGTGGCCATGGGTGATGAACAGGCCCCGCAGCCGGGACTTGTTTTTCACCAGATACGACACATCGGGGATGACGCAGTCGATGCCGTACATGTCGTCGCCGGGGAAGGCCATGCCGCAGTCCACCACGATGATCTCGCCGCCGTACTCATAGGCGGTCATGTTCTTGCCGATCTCATTCAGACCGCCCAGAGGGATGATTTTCAGTTTTTCTGCCATATTTTTTGCAAATTCTCCTTTATAGTGGGTTGTTCTCCCCACGGCACACGCCGCAAAATGGGCGCAGAAAAACCGGGACGCACCCGTCCGCCGGCCGGCCCTGCATCGCCGCCGGAGTCCGGGAATCGCGCCCGTCTGCCGTGTGGATCAAGAGGGAAGCACGGGGAGGGAGTGGACCTCCGGCGTGTCCCGGTTATACATGAACGCATGGGCCCATTGGCCCCGCGCAGCATACAAACAGTCCGTGGATACTCCACGGCTTATACATAGTATAGCACAGTGCCGGCGGTTTGTACAGTCTTTCCCTTCCCTTTTTTCTCCGTTCTCTCGACAGAGAGCAAAAAAACATGTCCGGCAGTTCAGAAATTCGTTGACAGGCGGCACGGAGTGTGGTAGAATAAGTCCTGCGTTTGAGTCTGTCATGCTTTTGCGCGCACGGAGAGATGGCTGAGTGGTTGAAAGCACCGGTCTTGAAAACCGGCGATGTGAAAGCATCCGTGGGTTCGAATCCCACTCTCTCCGCCAGATTTTTCATACCGCATGCGGAAGTACCCAAGTGGCCGAAGGGGCTCCCCTGCTAAGGGAGTAGGCGTCTAAACCACGCGCGAGGGTTCAAATCCCTCCTTCCGCGCCATAATGTGGAGACAAAATAGATGTCTCCTGCGAAAAGCCCGATTATATCGGGCTTTTTTTCTGCCCAATCCCGGCGGCGGGAGCCGTCAATATCCTGCCCGAATTGGCAGAAGGGCCGACCCGTAAGGGCCGGCCCTTCTGCTATATGTTTTTCTTTACCGGGCACGCTTTCTGCCCAGGACCCATGCGCTGCCGGTCAGGGTCAGCAGCATCAGGCCCGCATACAGCAGCACGCCGGCGTCCCCGGTCTTGACGCCGGGATTCTCAGGCTTCGCAGGCCGGTAATCAGGGTCTGCCGCGCCGCAATTGACGCACTTGCCGTCCTGGAAGTCGTGGCCTGTGGCGGGAATCACAGTCCCCTGCCTGACGGTC
>FR884069.1 GCA_000435975.1 Oscillibacter sp. CAG:241
TAGTAGCCCTCGCATTCATGACGGGCGATCTCTGCAAAGGCAAGAAATTCGTCTTCCGTTACCAGCTTCGGGCTGAGGGAGAAGACAATCTCCTTCGCCTTGTGCAGCGGGATGATGCCGTAGAGGTTTGCCATTGCATTGAAGTATTTGCGCAGGAGGCGTGAGGTCGTGTCTTTCAGCGGGATTTCCCGATACCGGGCGTTCAGCTCCCGGCGTGTGTATTCTTCCGGAAGCGCAATATACTGTTCCTTGCTCATGTTTTTCTCCCTTCAGCAGCATTAGTTTTGGCTCTTGAGCTCTATCAGAACCACTTCCGGTCGGTTATTGAAGCGAAACGGAATGATGCTGTTTCCAAGGCCCCGGCTGACAATCATGTTCGTGTTCCCCTCGGAATACAAACCATCATCGTACTTTGGAAATAGTCCCTGATTCGGTGCAATCAGCCCGCCGATCAGGGGCAATCGAAATTGACCGCCATGCGCGTGTCCGGTGAGAACCAAATCCATCTCATGAGCCGCATAGGTGTCAAACAGCTCCGGTCTGTGAGAAAGCAAAATTGTAAAACTGGCATCTTCCGAAGAAAGCTCTGAGAGCTTGCGATCCATTACCGCAGCATCGCTCGTCAAATAGTCTGCAAGGAAGCTGGGATCATTGACGCCGATGATGGTAATGCTCTTCCCGGAAATCTCGATCTCTACCCGCGCATCGTCCAGAACGGTTACCCCGGCAGCCTCCAACCCAGCTTTTAATTCCCGATATTCCGGAACTCTCGCTTCATGATTACCGGAGACATAGTAGCAAGGTGCAATTCGTACTGCTTCCTCAGCAAAAGCCAAAGCAACTGCAATATTGGTCTTTCGCGAGTCAATCAGATCTCCGGTTATTGCAATCATATCCGGTTCTGCTTCCCGCAGCATATCCAGAAGCCGTTGATTTCCGTCACCAAACTCTGCATTGTGCAGATCTGAAACCTGCGCGATGCGATAACCGTCAAATGCATCCGGCAGCCCACGGCTGCTTATTGTGTATGTGTTCAGTTCCAATGCAGTGTTCCCCCATGCAGTCCAGACGATCAGAATGAGAAGGATACCGGAGAGAATACAGATTGTTTTCTTTTTCGTGAGTATACGCTTAAACATGGCAATTGCTCCTTAAAGTTAGAAGATAAAGCCGCACAAAGAAGGGCTTCTTTATAGTCGTTGTTGTTCATCTAATTACTATCCTTCATCCTCATTCAGCCCTCCGGTCTG
>FR884070.1:0-277 GCA_000435975.1 Oscillibacter sp. CAG:241
GGTGTCGATCTGGAAGCTGACGTTTTCAAAAATGTTGTCGCAGCTGCCCTCGTAGCAGAAGGTCAGGTTGGATACTTGAATCAAGGACATGGTTATGCCTCCTATAGCAAAAATGGCTGCGGGAAACGATTCCCGCAGCCAAATGCACATACTGTGCCCGCAAAAGGGCAGGGCAGCACCATGCATGGAGCCGAGAGATGAACCGATTTCCCGCGAAAAGGCACAACGAACCAGGCGGTCAACGCCGCCCGAAGCATATTGCGCCAGATGTTCAGCA
>FR884070.1:320-23390 GCA_000435975.1 Oscillibacter sp. CAG:241
GCAGGAGATCATGATCATCTTTTCAGCTCCCTTCTTTTTTCTCTATCATATCATACTGCCGGGAGGAATGCAATGGCCCGGACCCGGAATTTCGCATTTTTCGCCTGTCTGCCATTGCGCATTTCCGCCGCATGGGGTATAATAGGGCATCCAAAACTCCAGACAGAAAAGGGGAGACCATATGCAGGCAATCATATTGGCAGCGGGCATGGGCAAGCGCCTGAAGGAGCTGACCCAGGACAGGACCAAGTGCATGGTACAGGTCAACGGCGTGGCCCTGATCGACCGGATGCTCCATCAGATCGAGCGCCGCCATCTGTCCCGCATCGTCATCGTGGTGGGCTATGAGGGCGAGAAGCTCATGGAGTACATCGACACCCTGGGCATCCGGACGCCTATTGTCTATGTCCATAACCCCATTTACGACAAGACCAACAATATCTATTCGCTGGCCCTGGCCAAGGACTACCTCTGCCAGGACGATACCCTGCTGTTTGAGTCGGATCTGATCTTTGAGGACTCCGTCATCGACCAGCTGCTGGACGACCCCCGGGAGACGCTGGCTCTGGTGGACAAGTACAAGAGCTGGATGGACGGCACCTGCGTGAAGCTGGGGGCAGATGACAGCATCGAGTCCTTCGTTCCGGGGAAGAGCTTCAAGTTCCAGGAGGCCGGCGAGTACTATAAGACCGTCAATATCTATAAGTTCGGCCGCCACTTTTCCCAGACCCACTACGTCCCCTTCCTGGAGGCGTACTCCAAGGCCCTGGGCAACAACGAATATTATGAGCAGGTCCTGCGGGTCATCACCATGCTGGATGACCCCGAGATCCGGGCCAAGCGCCTGAACGGCCAGCTCTGGTACGAGATCGACGACATCCAGGATCTGGATATCGCCTCGTCCATGTTTGCCCAGGATCCGGACTTCAAGGTCAGCCTGATGCAGGGACGCTACGGCGGCTACTGGCGTTATCCCCAGCTGCTGGACTTCTGCTATCTGGTGAATCCCTACTTCCCGCCCCAGCGGCTGATTGACGAGCTGCAGGCCAACTTTACCCCGCTGCTGACCCAGTATCCCTCTGGCATGCGGGTGAATGCCCTGCTGGCAGGCAGGAATTTTGCCGTTCACCAGGACAATATCGTGGTGGGCAACGGCGCGGCGGAGCTGATCAAGGCCCTGATGGCCCGGCTGGAGGGCGTCACCGGCTTCATCCGTCCCACATTTGAGGAGTATCCCAACCGCTATCAGGACCGGCCCAACGTCTGCTTTACCCCGGCGGGGCCAGACTTCCGGTATACCGCCGACGATCTGATGGCCTTCTTTGGCGGCCAGGTCATTGACAACCTGGTGCTCATCAACCCGGATAACCCCTCCGGCAACTATATCCCTGCCGGGGATGTCCGCCGCCTGATCCGGTGGGCGGAGGAAAAGGGGATCCGCCTGATCGTGGACGAGTCCTTTGCCGACTTTGCCGACGAGGCGGACAACACCTTCATCCGCCAGGAGCTGCTGGATGCCCACAAGCGGCTGTATGTGGTCAAGAGCATCTCCAAGTCCTATGGCGTGCCCGGCCTGCGGCTGGGTGTTCTGGCCTCCGGCGACACGGAGCTTATTGATGCGCTGAAAAAGGACGTGGCCATTTGGAACATCAACTCCTTTGCCGAGTTCTATATGCAGATCGAGGAGAAGTATAAAAAGGACTATGCCCAGTCCCTGGACCGCATCCGGGCCGAGCGGGCCCGCTTCCGGGCGGAGCTGGAGCGTCTGCCCAACCTGCGGGTGATCCCGTCTCAGGCCAACTATCTGATGGTGGAGCTGCTGGGCGGCCTGTCCTCCCGGGCCGTTACCCGGGAGCTGCTGATCGGCAGCCGCATCCTGGTGAAGGACCTGTCCGCTAAGCTGGGCGGGCGGCAGTACCTGCGCCTGGCCGTCCGCAATACGGAGGACAATGACAAGCTGCTGGCGGCCCTGCGCTCCCTGTGCGGCCAATAAAAAAATCCCTCCTGACCGGGAACGGTCAGGAGGTTTTTTTCAGAAATCAACAGTGCCGTCCAGCACCCGCAGATCGTAGGGCTCAAAGGTCACGCGGCGGTATTTCTCCACGTCCATCTTCACGCCAGTCCAGTCGGAGTGGATCTCGCCGTTCTGCTTGATGAGAATATCATACAGAATGTCATAGGTCACGCCGTCGTCGCCCTTTTCCACGATGGTGGAATAGGGCAGGGTCTTGTGGTACGTCATGTGCAGGCCCTTGTACTCAAAGTGGAAGCCGTTGCGCATACGGCAGCCGTCCAGCCCCCGATAGGTGAACAGGCGCTTCAGGTCCTGCAGAATGGGGTCGTGATCCTGGTCATACAGGTTCTCCGGCGTGGTTTCGGTATAGTCATACCGGAACTGGATGGGGATGCCATAGGGCAGGAAACGCTCCACATACTGGGGGAGCTTCTCCGCCGGGTATTTCTTGTACAGCACGCAGTTGATGCGGGTGGGGCAGGCGATCTGCCCCAGCACCTGGTCGGGACTCTCCTCCACGTATTTTACCAGGTGGCGGGAGATGTTCATGCAGGTGATCTTGTCCCGGTTGCGCCGGGTGAAGTCCAGCATTTCCTCGGCGGTGTAGAACCCGGTCTGCACCGGGAAGGTGGTGTTGATATACACCTTGTGGGTGGTGGGGATAGCGTCCAGCATTTTTTGCAGGGACTCCAGATTGGCCAGAGGCTCGCCGCCGGTGAACACGAAATCGCACCGGGGGGTGATGGCGTCCATGGTGCGGATGCTCTCCAGAATGGCGTCCAGGCTGAAGCCGGTGCAGTCGGCGTATTCCTTTTTGTTGATGCAGAAGGGGCAGTGGTTGTTGCAGTCGTAGGGCACGAAAACCGTGACGGTTGCGCCGCCCTCGCGGGTCTTATAGGGGTTGTTGCTCATATGTTGATCCAGTCCTCCCAGAAAAGCTTCCCGAATATTCTATACCGTTTTCGGCAGAAAAGCAAGGAATTTCTGATAAAATGCCTGTTTATTTTAAGACGAACCGCCAAAATTTTACGGCAATGGCAATTGACAGCCGCCCGGGATTGGTATACAGTATCGCAGGGCCCTTTTTATGGGAAATGCGGCGGCCCGGACATTCCAGGAGGTGTGTTTTGTTGAAGGAATTGCTTACCCTGTTTCTGACCTTTGCCAAGGTGGGGGTCATGACCTTCGGCGGCGGCTATGCCATGCTGCCGATTTTGCAGCGGGAGGTGGTGGAGAACAAGGGCTGGGCCACCGATGAGGAGCTGACCGATTACTTTGCCATCGGCCAGTGTACCCCCGGCGTCATCGCCGTGAACACCGCCACGTTTATCGGCCAGAAGCGCCGGGGCATCATCGGCGGCATCGCGGCCACCCTGGGCGTGGTGTTCCCGTCTCTTATCATCATTGCGGCCCTGGCCGGGGTCATCGACGCGTTTTCCCATCTGGCCTGGGTGCAGCACGCCTTTGCCGGGATCCGGGTGTGCGTGTGCGTGCTGATTTTCAACGCCGTGCTGAAGCTGTGGAAGGGCGCGGTGAAGGACGTGTGGGGCCTGGTGATCTTCCTGGTGATCCTGGCACTGTCGGTGTTCACCAAGCTCTCGCCCATTATCTATGTGTTGGCGGCAGCCGTGGCGGGGCTGCTGATTAAGAATCTGGGGGCGAAGCGGTCATGATCTATTTGCAGCTGTTTTATGAGTTTTTCAAAACCGGACTGTTTGCCGTAGGCGGCGGTCTGGCCACCCTGCCGTTTCTGTATGACATGGCGGACCGCACCGGATGGTTTACCCGCACCCAGCTGGCAGATATGCTGGCGGTGTCCGAGTCTACCCCCGGCCCCATCGGCGTGAACATGGCTACCTATGTGGGTTATGTCACCCGGGGCATTCCCGGGGCCATCGTATCCACTCTGGGCCTGGTGACACCGTCGGTGATCGTGATTCTCGTGATTGCGGCATTCCTGAAGGCCTTCCGGCACAACCGGTATGTGGAGGCGGCATTTTACGGGCTGCGCCCGGCGTCCACGGCCATGGTGGCCGCAGCGGGCCTGTCCGTGGTGGCCATCACCCTGCTGAACACCGGAGCCACGGGCCTGGCGATTGTAAACTGGAAGGCGTTGGCTCTGGCGGCGGTGATCCTGGCGCTGACCCGCTGGGTGAAGCCCACCAAGGGCCTGCATCCCATTGTGTTCATCCTGGCCTCCGCCGTGGTGGGGATTGTGTTCGGCTTCTGAATACGGATGGTGATATTTCTGAATGATATTACGAATTGGATTCGTTTTTATCGGGAAAAACGTCAAATACAAAAAGAAAGACACGCGCAAGCGTGTCTTTCTTTTTGGTGCCCCGTCGGGGATTCGAACCCCGGACACCCTGCTTAAAAGGCAGGTGCTCTACCGACTGAGCTAACGGAGCGTGGCACATATACAAAAAGGATGGGGGCATCCGAAAAGGCGTGGCAGGGATGGCTGGACTCGAACCAGCGGATGAGGGAGTCAAAGTCCCTTGCCTTACCACTTGGCTACACCCCTGTGTGGAGAAAAGGAATCAGGGATTGGGATCGCTCCCAATCCCTGATATTCAGTGGGGTGGGTAAAGGGACTCGAACCCTCGACACCCGGAACCACAATCCGGTGCTCTAACCAACTGAGCTACACCCACCATATGAAAACCGCAAGGGACGCTGCCGATGTGCTCCAGTAAAGAAGTGGCGCGCCAGAAGGGACTCGAACCCCTGGCCTACTGCTTAGAAGGCAGTTGCTCTATCCAACTGAGCTACTGGCGCATGAGTAAGTGGAGCGGGTGACGGGAATCGAACCCGCATCCCCAGCTTGGAAGGCTGGTGCCCTGGCCATTGTGCTACACCCGCATGCGCCCTCCGCGAAATCGTCAGCTTTGTCATGATACCATATGTATCCGGGCTCTGTCAAGAGAAAAATAAATTTTTCCCCTCGAAATCCGAAAATGGGCGCGCGGCGCGGGGCCGCGCGCCCTGAGCGGCTTATCTTCCGGTTTCCGGCAGGGGAAACAGGGTCCAGGGCCAGGCGGCCGGGGGCTGGTGGGTGAACACCATGCTCCGTCCCGTTTCCGGGTGGGTAAAGCCCAGCCGCCAGGACCACAGGGCCAGCGTCTCGCCGTCCCCGGCACCGCCGTATTTCCGGTCTCCCACCAGAGGGAAGCCCCGGCTGGCAAACTGCACCCGGATCTGGTGGGTGCGGCCGGTATGCAGGGTGATCCGCACCAATGACAAGCCGTCCCGGGAGGCCAGTCGCTGAAAATCCAGCTCCGCCGGGCGGACGTCCGGCCCCGGCTCCTGGGCCACCACCGTGCGCCGCCGCACCGGGTCGCGGCCCAGCAGGTCCCGCCATGTCCCGCTGTGTCCCGGGTCACCCCGGACCACGGCCAGGTATGTTTTCCGGAACTGATGGTCCCGGACCTGGCCGGACAGAATGGAGGCCGCAGCGGCGGACCGGGCGAACACCATGACCCCGCCGGTGGCGGCATCCAGCCGGTGAACGGTGCGGATGCAGGGGGTGCCCAGCTGGCGGCGCAGCAGCTCCGGCATACCGCCGGGCTCGTCGGTGCTGAGGATACCAGGGGGCTTCACCGCCACGGCGATGCGCTTGTCGGCGTACAGCAGCTCCATATCACTCACCGGTCTGGATGGCCTCGCCCACGGTGCCGGGCAGGGCGTCCAGACTCTCGCTGTATTCCACCCGTCCGATGGAGCAGCCCTCGCCGATGCGGACCCGGCGTCCCCGGACCACGTCGGCCTGGGTGTATTCCAGGTCCACGTCATCGCCCTCGATATCGCCTGCCTGGGCGCAGGAGCAGCTGCTGCGGAACAATCCCAGCAGGGACTTCTGCTGGGGCTGATAAATGCGGATGCTGCCGCCGCCGATGCTGCCGATCCGGATGCCGCGGTCGGCGGCGATCTCCACGGTTTCCGCGTTCAGCAGGCCCGGGATGCCGGCCATGCCGGAAATGCGGACGGCTTCCGCCTCCACGCCGCCGGAGACGTTCATGGCGCCGGAGCAGCGCAGCTCCTGGCAGCGGATGTCCGCCGCCTCCAGGCCGCCGGATACGTCCACCTCGCCGCCATCCAGGCTGCCGCTTACCTTCATGGCGCCGGAGCTGTGGATCCGGCCCCGGGACAGGATGCTGCCCTCGCATTTCACCGCGCCGGAGCAGCTGAGGCTCTCGCAGGTGATGCTGCCGGTGACCTTGCTGCTGCCGCTGCTGCGAACCTCGCCGGCGCAGTCCACGTCTCCCTGGACCCGGGCACTGCCGGAGCAGCTGAGGCTCTGACACCGCAGATCTCCCTGGACCGTGCCGCTGCCGCTGATGGACACCCGGTCGTATTCGCCGCCGGGCATGGTGCTGCTGCCGGAAATTCTCATATCCATCTTCTCGTTCATAATGTGACCTCCTTCAATAATTCCAATACGTCCTCCTGGCGCTGGCCCTCCGCCACCACGGCGCGGCGGACCTCCTCCAGAGGAAATTCCCTGCGGCCATATGCCGTTTCAATAATGAGCTTTCGCCGGGCCATAACGGTCTGACGCTTCTCCGCCAGACTGGCCGCCAGCTCGTCCAGGGTCTGGTGCTCCTTGTTGTCCAGAATCAGCCGGACCCGCTGGCAGATCTGGTCCCGGCGGAAGAAGGTTTCCTGTCCCGTGGACGTGGACCGCCGCAGGAACCACGCCTCCGGAATCAGCCCCATCCGCTTCCACCGGTACAGGGCCCCGTAGGAGATGCCGAACGTCTCCAGCAGCTCCTTTTTTGAGATCAACTCCTGATCCATATCGTTCCTCCCGTCGCTTTTGGATACGTAACAGTGTTCCGTAACATTGTTATGATAATAGCATAACAGTGTTACGTTGTCAAGGGGGCGGATAAAAAATTATGGCTCCCATCATTGTGCACAATTCCCAGAGCTTTCCCCATAGGAAAATATAGCTTCGCAGGGGGTTGTTTTGCGGAAAAAGCGGTGTTATACTGTCCCATTGAGTACAGGATTTTTTGAGATCAGAGGTGTGTTCCATGGAAGAAAATCGCAAAAGGGGCGCGCTGTCCGTCAACATGACGGAGGGGTCCCTGTGGAAAAATATGCTGCTGTTCAGCCTGCCGCTGATGATGACCCAGGTGCTGGAGGTGCTGTTCAACCTCAGCGACGTGGCCATCGCCGGTAAATTTGCCGACTATCGCGCCCTGGGCGCGGTGGGGTCCACCACGCTGCTGGTGTCGCTGTTTACAGGGCTGCTGATCGGCATGGGCAGCGGCGTCAATGTGGCGGTGGCCCGGGGCCTGGGCATGGGCGACCGGGAGCGGGTGGAAAAGACGGTCCACACGTCCTTCGTGCTGTGCGCCGCCTTCGGCATCATTGTGTGCCTGATCTGCATGCTGCTGGCAGGTCCTATGCTGACCATGCTGCATACCAAGGACGAGCTGATTGACGGAGCCACTCTGTATCTGAAAATATATGCCCTGAGCATGCCGGCCATGGCCATCTACAACTGCGGCAACGGCATTATGAGCGCCATGGGCGACACCCGGCGGCCGCTGCTGTATCTGTCCGTCGCCGGTGTGCTGAATGTGATTCTGAACCTGTTCTTCGTCATCCGGTGCCACATGGCCGCCGAGGGCGTGGCCGTGGCCAGCGTGATCGCCCAGTGCCTGTCGGCTCTGCTGATCGTGCTGCACCTGCTGGGGCGGAAGGACGCCTGCCGTCTGTGCCTGTCCAGGCTGCGGGTGCATCCGCAGGAGGCCAGGCGGGTGCTGACCATCGGCATCCCCACGGGTCTGCAAAACGCGATCTTCGCCATTGCCAACCTGTTCGTCCAGGTGGGCGTCAACTCCTTCGATGCGGTAACGGTGTCCGGCGCTGCGGCCGCCGCCAACGCCGATACCCTGCTGTTCAACATGATGGCGGCGTTCTACACCGGCTGCGCCAGCTTCGTCAGCCGGAACTGGGGCGCGGGCAAGACCCAGCGCATTACCAAGAGCTATCTGGTGAGCATGTGCTATGCCGCCGGTGTGGGGGCCATATGCGGCGTTTTGCTGCTGCTGTTCGGCCGCAGCTTCCTGTCTCTGTTTGCCAACGAGACCGGGGTCATCGACGCGGGCATGGAGCGGCTGCGGATCATGAGCTTTTCCTATGTGGTGTCGCCCCTGATGGACGCCAGCATCGCCGCCTCCCGGGGCATCGGCAAGAGCGTGGTGCCCACGGTTATCGTGGTCATGGGCTCCTGTGTGTTCCGGGTCATCTGGGTGTACACCATCTTCGCCTGGTTCGGCACCATCACGTCCCTGTATCTGCTGTATATCTTCTCCTGGGCCATTACCGGCGCAGCGGAGCTGCTGTATTTCCGCCGCAGCTACAAAAAGGTCATTCTGGCGCAGCAGAACTGGTAGGCATAATTTCTTCCCTCCGCGCATGTAATGCATGGAGGGGGGAAATGCGATGAAGCCTGCTGTTTTCCTGTACGGCGTGCCGGGCCAATACGGCAATTATGCGGCGGCGCTGGAGGCTGCCGGAGCCAGGGTGGTGCTGTGCCGGGACCTGTACCGCAGCCTGGACTGCGACGGACTGCTGCTGCCCGGCGGCGGGGACATCCGGGGTCCGCTGCCGGGAACGGAGACGTTCCTGGTGGATTCCTTTGTCCGGTCCCGGCGGCCCATCCTGGGCATTTGCCGGGGAATGCAGGCGCTGAACGTCTATTGGGGCGGCACCCTGCGGGATATTTCCGGCCACCAGCTGCCCCGGGGCGATATGGTGCACCCCACCCGGGCGGAGGGGATCATGGCGCGGCTGCTGGGGGAGCACCCTGCCGTTACCAGCTGCCACCATCAGGCGGCGGACCGCCTGGCAGAGCCCCTGCGGCCGGTGCAATGGGCGGAGGACGGCGTGACAGAGGCAGTGGTGCATCAGGAGCTGCCGGTGCTGGGGGTCCAGTGGCACCCGGAGCGGCAGAGCTATGCCCTGCGCCGGGAGGACGCCCCGGACGCCCGGGAGATCTTCCGCTATTTTGTGACACAGATGAAGGAGACGCCATGAGCAAGCCCATACGGGAACTGAATCTGGAGCTGGGACGGCCCGACGCGGCGGAGGCTCTGCGCCGCCTGGCGGCGGAGGTGGAGGCGGCCCGTCATCTGGGGACCCCGGCCATGAAGCTGATCCACGGATACGGCTCCTCCGGCAGGGGCGGGCGGCTGCGTACCGCCTGCCGCACCTGGCTGCGGCAGCAGGAGCTGTGCTTCTTGCCCGGGGAGGAATTCACTATATTCAATGAGGAGGCACGGCGGTGGCTGGCCGTGTGTCCCCGCTTGCGGCAGGACCGGGACCTGGACGCGGAAAACCGGGGCGTTACCTTTGTGCTGCTGAAAAAATAGAATATCCTCCGGCATATCCTGCGGCGGACGCCTTTGCGTCCGCCGGTTTTTCTTGCCCGGAGCCGCCGGATGTGCTACACTGAGAAGGAACTGTACGCACGGAGGACCTTTTATGAAACGCATTGCCAGTATCCAGGACATCTCCTGCCTGGGGCGCTGCTCCCTGACGGTGGCGCTGCCGGTGATTTCCGCCATGGCGGTGGAATGTGCCATTGTGCCCACGGCGGTGCTCAGCACCCACACCATGTTCCCCGGCTTCATCAGCCGGGACCTGTCGGACCAGCTGCTGCCCATCGCCCGCCACTGGAAAAGCCAGAACGTGACCCTGGACGCCATCTGCACCGGCTATCTGGCCTCCCCTCTGCAAACGGAGGAGGTCTGCCGGTTTTTCGACCTGCTGGCGGGGCCGGATACCCTGCTGTTCGTGGACCCGGCCATGGCTGACGGCGGCCGGCTGTATGCCGGCTTCGGGCCGGATTTTCCCGGGTATATGCGCCGGGTGGTGGCCCGGGCCCATGTGGCGGTGCCCAACGTGACGGAGGCCTGCCTGCTGACGGGCACCCCCTACCGGGAGACGGAGGACCTGTCCTGGTGGCGGGACCTGCTGCGCCGGGTGGCGGACCTGGGCCCCCGGTACCCGGTGCTCACCGGCGTGCCCTTCGGGCCGGACCGGCTGGGCGTTCTGGCTCTGGACCCGGATACCGGCGGCTTCTTCGACTATCATACCCCCCGGGTCCACGACCATTTCCACGGCACCGGCGACATCTTCTCCGCTGCCTGCGCCGGGGCCATGGTCCGGGGCAAAAGCCTGCCGGATGCTCTGCGCCTGGCGGCGGATTTCACCCTGGCCTGTATTCAGGTCACCTGCCGGGACCCCAATGCCCCCTGGTACGGTGTGGAGTTTGAGAAGGCGCTGCACCTGCTGCCGGGGCTGCTGGAGGGTTGATTTTGCCCCGGCCGGGGAACTTTTCCGGAAATTTTGCTGAAAATCCCTAAAAATATAGTTGTCAGAACCGGCAAAATATTATATAATCCATATGTTGAGCGAATGCGCGGCGGAAAAACCGCGCTTGTACAGAAAACGAAGGGAGAACAACCACTATGACTGCCAACGACATCCGCAACATCGCCCTGCTGGGCCACGGCGGCTCCGGCAAGACTTCTCTGGCCGAGCAGATGCTCTTTATGACCAAGGGTACCGACCGCCTGGGCCGCACCGCCGACGGCAACACCACCTGCGACTACGACGCCGAGGAGATCAAGCGCCAGATTTCCATTTCCCTGGCCTTTGCTCCCGTGAATTATAAGGGCGTGAAGATCAACGTCATGGACGCCCCCGGCAACTTCGACTTCTCCGGCGAGGCTCTGTCCGCCATCCGTGCCGCCGAGTGCGCCGTGCTGGTGGGCGCCGCCAAGGACGGCCTGTCCGTGGGTATGGAGCGCTCCTGGAAGATGCTGGGCAAGAAGCCCCGCATGATCTTCATCAACCGCACCGATGAGGACAACAGCGACTACCAGTCCTGCCTGGACGCCCTGAAGGGCAAGTTCGGCCAGGCCATCGCGCCCATCGTGGCTCCCGTGATCGACGGCAACAAGAAGGTCACCGCCATTGTGGACCTGCTGCACAACACCGCCTATGAGGTCAAGGGCGGCAAGGCCGCTGCCTGCGCCATCCCCGCCGACATGGCCGACGAGGTGGAGGCCCTGCGTGCCGAGCTGATGGAGGCCGCCGCCGGCGCCGACGAGGAGCTGATGGAGAAGTTCTTCGACACCATGGAGCTGTCCGCCGAGGATATGGCCAAGGGCCTGAAGCTGGGCGTCCGGGACGGCAGCGTCTGCCCTGTGCTGTGCGGCTCCGCCATCACCGGCCTGGGCGTGGAGATGCTGATGCAGACCATCCTGGACCTGGTGCCCGTGGCCACCGATATGCCCGCCGAGGCCGCTCAGGATGACAACGGCAACGACATCCAGGTGGCCTTCGATCCCAACGGCGCCGCCGCTGCCATCGTATTCAAGACCATTTCCGATCAGTACGGCAAGTATTCCATGATCAAGGTCGTCCGCGGCAAGGTCACCGGCGACGTGGCCCTGTATAACCCCACCACCGGCAACACCGAGAAGCTGGGCCGCCTGTATGTCATGAAGGGCAAGAAGGGCGAGGAGACCAAGGAGATCTGCTGCGGCGACATCGGCGCCATCGGCAAGATGGACCGGGTCAAGACCGGCGATACCCTGTGCGATCCCAAGAACATCGTGAAGCTCCACGGCATGGACTATGCCCAGCCCTGCTACAGCCGCGCCATCTCTCCCAAGACCAAGCAGGAGATCGAGAAGCTGGGCACCGGCCTGAACAAGCTCAACGAGGAGGATCCCACCTTCCATGTGGTCAACAACGCCGAGACCCACCAGACCGTCATCTCCGGTGCCGGCGATATCCAGATCGACGTGCTGTGCGCCAAGCTGAAGAGCCGCTTCGGCGTGGACGCGGAGCTGTCCGCTCCCCGGGTAGCCTATCGCGAGAAGATCCGCTCCACTGTCCGCAAGCAGGGCCGGTATAAGAAGCAGACCGGCGGCAGCGGCCAGTTCGGCGACGTCCAAATCATCTTCGAGCCCCAGAACGAGCAGGAGGATATGATCTTCGAGGAGAACGTGTTCGGCGGCTCCGTGCCCAAGAACTACTTCCCCGCCGTGGAAAAGGGCCTGCGCGAGAGCTGCCAGCACGGTGTGCTGGCCGGCTATCCCGTGGTGTTCCTGAAGGCCACCCTGGTGGACGGCTCCTATCACCCGGTGGACTCCTCCGAAATCGCCTTCAAGCTGGCTGCCAACCTGGCCTTCAAGGCCGCTCTGCCCGAGGCCAAGCCCGTGCTGATGGAGCCCATCGGCGAGCTGAAGGTCACCATTCCCGACAGCTATCTGGGCGACGTAATGGGCGACCTGAACAAGCGCCGGGGCCGCGTCATGGGTATGAATCCCACCGGCGACGGCGAGCAGGTGCTGGAGGCCGAGGTCCCCATGGCCGAGATGATGAGCTATGCCATCGACCTGCGCTCCATGACCCAGTCCCGCGGCACCTTCACCTTCAACTTCGTCCGCTATGAGGATTGCCCCGCTGCGGCCCAGGAGAAGGCCATTGCCGAGGCCAAGGCTCTGGCCGAAGCCGAATAAACTGACATCCAAAGCCAAGACCTCCGGCTTCGCCGGAGGTCTTGTGGGCTTGCCCGCGTATGCCTTCTGGCAGGCATTGAGGATAAAAACTATGAACTATCGCATCATTTTCCATACGACGGGCAAGGTCCTGCTGGCGGAGGCGGGACTGCTGGTCCTGCCGCTGCTGGTATCGGTGCTGTATCACGAGCGCTGCGCCTGGGCGGTGCTGGCCTCCATGGCCGCGGCGGCGGTGATCGGCGGACTGCTTACGCTGCTGGCCCGGCCCCGCCGCCATACGTTCTTCAATCGGGAGGGCTACATCATTGTGGCCCTGGCGTGGGTGCTGCTGTCGGCGGTGGGGGCGCTGCCCTTCTGGTTCAGCCGGGAGATTCCCTCCTATGCTGACGCGTTTTTCGAGACGGTCAGCGGCTTCACCACTACGGGTGCGTCTATTCTGACGGACGTGGAAGCCATGAGCCACGGGCTGCTGTTCTGGCGCAGCTTTACCCATTGGGTGGGCGGCATGGGCGTGCTGGTGTTTATCACCATGATCTCCGGCAGCTCCGACCGGTCCATGAACATCCTCAAGGCGGAAATGCCCGGTCCCGTGGTGGGTAAGCTGACTCCGCGCACCCGGGACACCGCCCGGGTGCTGTACCTGCTGTATTTTCTTATCACGACGGTGCTGGTGGGGATGCTGCTGCTGGGCGGCATGCCCCTGTTCGACAGCCTGGTCCACGCCTTCGGCACCGTGGGCACCGGCGGCTTCGGCATCAAGGCTGACTCCATTGCCTCCTACTCCCCGTATATCCAGGGGGTCATCACCGTTTTCATGATCCTCTGCGGCATCAACTTCAACCTGTATTATCTGCTGCTGCTGCGCCAGTGGCGGTCGGTTCTGCGCAGCGACGAGCTGTGGACCTATCTGGGGCTGGTGGTGGTGGCCACCGGCGTGATCACCCTGGACCTGCGGGGAGTGTACGGCGGCCTGGGCACCTGCCTGCGGCAGGCGGCGTTTCAGGTGGGCTCCGTCATCACCACCACCGGCTATGCCACGGCGGACTTCAACGTCTGGCCGGGGCTGTCCCGGGCAATTTTATTTGCGCTGATGTTTATCGGCGGCTGCGCCGGGTCCACTGCCGGCGGCCTGAAGGTGTCCCGGGCCATGATCCTGCTGCGGACCATCCGCCGGGAGATCAATCGCCTGGTCCACCCCCGGCGGGTCACTGCCGTCCGCTGCGACGGCAAGGCCCTGGGCAGCGAGGTCCAGCGGGGCGTCAGCATCTACTTTGCCCTGTACTGCCTGTGTATTCTGGTGGCATTCCTGTGCCTCAGCGGCGAGCCCTTCACCCTGGAAACGAATCTGTCGGCGGTGGTGTCCTGCTTCAACAATGTGGGCCCCGGCCTGGGGGCGGTGGGTCCCGCCGGAAGCTATGCGGACTATTCCGTCCTGTCAAAGCTGCTGCTGTCCATGGCCATGCTCATGGGCCGGTTGGAGATCTACCCCATGCTGGTGGCGCTGTCCCCCTCCGTCTGGCGCAAGGATTAAGAAGAAAAAACTCTGTGTGATTTCGTCACACAGAGTTTTTTGCGCTTGCGTCCATGGCCCCGCGCCTTTCC
This sequence comes from Oscillibacter sp. CAG:241, assembly GCA_000435975.1. Classification (GTDB taxonomy): domain Bacteria; phylum Bacillota; class Clostridia; order Oscillospirales; family Oscillospiraceae; genus Vescimonas. The sequence goes on from FR884070.1 coordinate 14,490, forward strand.
TGCCTGGCCTTGACGGCAGGCGGACGGCCTGATATACTGAGCATATCAGAATGGAAGGAAGGTTGGCTATGTGGCATGAGATAAGGGACAATCAGGACGCTAAAGCGCTTATGGCTGCCGTGGGTGGATTCCACGACAGCTGCGTCAAGGAGATACACTATATCAGCGGCGCGTGTGTGCTCGGCGACCTGGGTATGTGGCCGCTGAACAGCCGACGCAGTCTGCGGGTACTGATCCAGCGGCAGTTTGAGGAGAACTCCGTGGTGGAGCTGGAATTTCTGGGGCTGAAATATCTGCATCTGCGGCCCGTAACGGAGGATTATACCTGCGAGCTTCTGGACGCCACCCTGGTGTGGAAGAACGGCGATATCTACTGGTGCGACTGCGGTGTGCCGGAGGAGAAGCTGACGGATTATGACGGAACCCTGATCTGCGCCGCCGGTCTGCGCTGGCGCCCGATTAATCATGGCCTGGGGCAGGAGGATTTCTATACGGCCAGAGATCCGGAGAACGCGTAAAGCAGGCGGATGAATCATATGCTCCCCCTGTGAGAGACAGCGGAACCCTGCGGCCTCTCATAGGGGGAGCATTGTCATTTTTATTTCAGATATTTCTTCAGATACTGCCCTGTGTAGGACTGGGGGCACGCTGCCACGGTCTCCGGGGTGCCGGCGCACACCAGCGTACCGCCGCCGGAGCCGCCCTCGGGCCCCAGGTCGATGAGCCAGTCGGCGGATTTGATCACGTCCAGGTTGTGCTCGATGACCAGCACCGTGTTCCCGGCATCTACCAGCCGCTGCAAAACCTCCAGCAGCTTCTTCACGTCGTCGGAGTGCAGGCCGGTGGTGGGCTCATCCAGGATATAGAAGGTGCGGCCCGTGGCCCGGCGGGACAGCTCCGTGGCCAGCTTCACCCGCTGGGCCTCGCCGCCGGACAGCGTGGTGGAGGACTGGCCCAGCTTCACATAGCCCAGGCCCACATCGCACAGGGTCCGCAGCTTTTCGGCGATCCTGGGCACCGGGGCGAAAAATTCCAGCGCCTCCTCCGCCGTCATGTCCAGCACGTCGGAGATGCTCCTGCCCTTGTATTTCACCTCCAGGGTTTCCCGGTTGTAGCGCTTGCCGTGGCACACCTCGCAGGGGACATATACGTCGGACAGGAAGTGCATCTCGATCTTCAGCATGCCGTCGCCGCAGCAGGCCTCGCAGCGGCCGCCCTTGGTGTTGAAGGAGAATCGTCCCGGGCCGTAGCCCCGGGCCTTGGCCTCCTGGGTGGCGGCGAACAGATTGCGGATCTCGTTGAACAGCCCCGTATAGGTGGCGGGATTGGAGCGGGGGGTGCGGCCGATGGGACTCTGGTCGATGCCCACCACCTTGTCCAGGAACTCCTCGCCCTCTATGGCGTCGTGCCGGCCGGGCCGGGCCTTCATGCGGTTCAGGTCTGCCCCCAGGCGCTTGAAGATGATCTCGTTGACCAGAGAGGATTTCCCGGAGCCGGACACGCCGGTAACGCAGGTAAAGGTCCCCAGGGGGACGGATACGTCGATATGCCGCAGATTGTTTTCCGCCGCACCCCGGACGGTGAGAAATTCCCCACTGCCGGGACGGCGCTTTTCCGGCACGGGAATGGACCTTTTGCCGCTTAAATACTGGCCCGTCAGGCTGTTGGGATTGGCCATGACCTCCTCCGGCGTGCCGGCGGCCATGACCTGTCCGCCGTGGGCCCCGGCCCCGGGGCCGATGTCAATGAGATAGTCGGCGGCGCGCATGGTGTCCTCGTCGTGCTCCACCACGATCAGGGTGTTGCCCAGGTCCCGCAGCCGCTTCAGGGTGGCCAGCAGCTTGTCATTGTCCCGCTGGTGCAGACCGATGGAGGGCTCGTCCAGAATATACAGCACCCCCATAAGGCTGCTGCCGATCTGGGTGGCCAGGCGGATGCGCTGGCTCTCGCCGCCGGAGAGGGTGCCGCTGGACCGGGACAGGGTCAGGTAGCTGAGGCCCACGGACTGCAAAAAGCCCAGCCGGGCGCGGATCTCCTTGAGGATCTGGGCCGCGATGAGCTGCTGCGTCTCCGTCAGGGTCAGAGCGTTGAAAAATTCCAGCTCCCGGTCCACCGGCAGCTCCGTGGCCTCCATAATGGACAGGCCGCCCACCGTCACCGCCAGCGCCTCCGGCCGCAGACGGCGGCCCTTACACGCCGGGCAGGGGCACTGGGTCATGAACTCCTCGAGCTCCCGCTTGCTGGCGTCGGACTGGGTTTCCTGATACCGGCGCTCCAGATTGTTGGCGATGCCCTCGAAGGGCTGGTACAGGGTGCCCCGGCCCCGGGGCTGGTCATAGTGCAGCTCCAGCTTTTCGCCCCGGGTGCCGTAGAAAATCACGTCCCGAACCTCCGGGGACAGCTGGCGCACCGGGGTTTGCAGGGAGAAGCGGTATTTTTTCGCCAGGGCCTCAAAATACATCCGGCTGATGCCGTCGGAGCGGATGGAGTTCCACCCCGGGGCCACGATGGCCCCGTCCAGGATGGACAGGCTGTCATCGGGGAGGATGATGGCCGGGTCCGCCTTCAGCTGCATCCCCAGGCCCGTGCAGGTGGGGCAGGCGCCGAAGGGATTGTTGAAGGAGAACATCCGGGGCGTCAGCTCCTCGATGCTGATGCCGCAGTCGTCGCAGGCGTAATTCTGGGAGAAGGTCAGGTCCTGCCCCTCCCGCACCAGGTTCACCAGCACGATGCCGCCGGACAGATGCGACGCCGTCTCCACGGAGTCCGTCAGCCGCTGGGCCCCGTCGGGCCGGACGATGAGCCGGTCCACCACGATCTCGATATTGTGCTTCTTGTTCTTCTCCAGGGGAATGTCCTCGGACAGGTCGTAGAGGTTTCCGTCGGCCCGGACCCGGACATAGCCGGAGCGCCGGGCGTCCTCGAACACCTTGGCGTGCTCGCCCTTGCGGCCCCGGACCACCGGGGCCAGCACCTGGATGCGGGTGCCCTCCGGCAGGGCCATGATCTGGTCGATGATCTGGTCGATGGTCTGCTGCCGGATTTCCTTGCCGCATTTGGGGCAGTGGGGCGTGCCCACCCGGGCCCACAGCAGCCGCAGATAGTCGTAGATCTCCGTCACCGTGCCCACGGTGGAGCGGGGGTTTTTGCTGGTGGTTTTCTGGTCGATGGAGATGGCGGGGGACAGGCCGTCGATATAGTCCACATCGGGCTTGTCCATCTGACCCAGGAACATCCGGGCATAGCTGGACAGACTCTCCACATACCGGCGCTGGCCCTCGGCATAGATGGTGTCGAAGGCCAGGGAGGATTTCCCGGACCCGGACAGCCCCGTCAGCACCACCAGCTTGTCCCGGGGAATGGTGACGTCAATGTTTTTCAGGTTGTTCTCCCGGGCGCCCTTGATGAAAATATGATCTTGCATGGTCGTTCGTCCTCAGTCCACAATAATATCCGCCGTTTTGGCCCCCAGCAGGGACAGCAGAGCCTGGGGGTCACACTGGACCTGGTGGCCGATCCTCCCCGCCGACACCATAATGGCGGGAAGGTCTGCCGCCGTGGCATGGAACACCGTGGGGAACTGCTTTTTCATGCCCACAGGGCTGCATCCGCCGTGGACGTAGCCCGTCAGCGGCAGCAGCTCCTTCTGAGGCAGCATGGCCACGGACTTTTCCCCCACGGCCCTTGCGGCCTTTTTCAGGTCCAGATTCTCCGCCACCGGGATGTCGAACACATAGTAGCCCCCGCTGGCTCCCCGGGTCACCAGGGTCTTAAAGACGCAGGCCGGGTCCTGGCCCAGAGCCTGGGCCACGGACACCCCGTCAATGGGGCCGTTGGGGTCATAGGTGTGGGGGGTATAGGGGATCTTTTTCTGCTCCAGCGTCCGCATGACGTTGGTTTTTTCTTCCTTATTCTTGGCCATGATGTGCCTCCTTATATTCCAATGCTCCGGGCCAGCCACCACAGAAGCAGCAGGTGTGCCGGATAAAATGCATACCAGATTCCTTGCAGGACGGGGCTATGGGGCCCCTGCCGGCCCCGGTACAGCCAGATGGGGAGCAGGGCCGCCGTGGCCAGCAGCTCCACCGGCAGGGTGACGCCCCAGAGGGTCATATCGGCGCTGGGCAGCAGCCAGCCGTTGATCACCAGCATGGCCGCCAGCTCCGGAAGCCGCCCTATATGCCATTGGCGGCACAGGGCAAACACCAGCACCGTCAGCACCCCGGGACCGAAATAGTCCGCCTGCATCCATTCGCCCAGCAGATAGCCCGCCCCTGCGGCCGGTAGCGCCGCCAGGGGCAGGGGAAGGTGCAGCCGCTCCTGCAGGGCATCCGCGGCCCACAGTGCCGCCGCGGCGATGAAGAACGTCCACAGGACATTCTGATACCCGGCGTCCACCGGCGTTCCGCTGAAGGCCAGGTCAAAGGGCACCTCCGACACCACGGCGCAGATCAGCAGCCGCAGGGTGTATTTTTCCCGGTCGTGGGTCCTGTACCACCCTTCGGCGATCTGGAAGGCGAAAATCGGGAAGGCCAGCCGCCCCACATACCGCATCCACATGGCCGTGGGAAACAGGAGATAGCCCATGTGGTCCACCAGCATGGCGGCCATGGCCAGGAGCTTCAGGTCCAGGGCGCTGAGGTCAAGCCGGCTTTTTCCCATGGTCTCTCCTCATACCCGCCTGGGGCGGCCGGACACGGCGGCGGCCGCCCGGGCCTGCTGGGCCCGGACGTATTCCTCCACGTCGAAGGGCTCCGCCTGGGCGTCTGCCCGCAGATACAGGGGGTGGTGGGGGTGCCCCGCCTTGGACCGCCTGCCGCAGGTGACCCACCGGGCGCCGTATTCCCGGCCCAGGGCAATCATGTCCTCCAGGCAGGGCCACAGATAGTCCCGTTTTTCGATGATGGTGCCCCAGGCGGCCCACACCACCGGCCGGGGATTCAGGGACAGGGCATAGGCAAAGGCCCGCATGTTCTCCCGGTGCAGCTCCGGGTTGCAGGTCCTCTCCATGTCGTCCGGCGACGTGGCCCGCTGGGCATAGACGTTGAACATGATGAATGAGTCAAAGCCGTTGGCCTTGGCCACCCGCTCCACGCTTTTCAGGGTGGGGTCCAGATCCCCAGGCCGGGCGGTGGAGGGGTTGATGCCGATGCAGATCAGGGGCTTCTGCCCCCGGGTGCCCAGGATATACCGGTACTCCGTGTATTGGTTGGGCACGAACAGCCATTGGGACACGTCATAATCCGGGCTGGGGCGCAGGGCGCGCTCCAGCTGGGTGTCGAAGCGGATATCTCCCAGGCGGCGGATATCCACGGTGGGAACATGGGGCATGGCGCTTCCTCATTTCTCCCCCCGCAGGGCGATGATCTGATCGCGCAGCAGGGCGGCGTATTCAAACTCCAGCATTTTGCTGGCTTCCTTCATTTCCTTCTCCAGACGGCGGATGGTGGCCTCCCGCTCAGCGTCGGTGAGCTTGCGGCGGCCGGCCTGCTGCTCCTGCTGGGCGTCCTTGGAGATCTCCAGCACCTTGCGCACGTCCTTACGGATGGTCTGGGGAACGATGCCGTGGGCCTTGTTATAGGCGTCCTGCTTCTCCCGGCGGCGCTCCGTTTCGTCCATGGCTGCCCGCATGGAGGGCGTGATGGTGTCGGCGTACAGGATCACCAGGCCCTGGGCGTTCCGGGCGGCTCGGCCGATGGTCTGGATGAGGCTGGTCTCGCTGCGGAGGAAGCCCTCCTTGTCGGCGTCCAGAATGGCCACCAGGCTCACCTCCGGCAGGTCCAGGCCCTCCCGCAGCAGGTTGATGCCCACCAGCACGTCGAATTCGCCCAGCCGCAGATCCCGGATGATCTCCATTCGTTCGATGGCGGCCACGTCCGAGTGCATATACCGCACCCGCAGGCCCAGGCCCTTCATGTGGTCCGTCAGGTCCTCCGCCATGCGCTTGGTCAGGGTGGTCACCAGCGTCCGCTCGTTCCTCTCGATCCGCAGGCGGATCTCGTCCACCAGGTCGTCGATCTGGCCTTCCACCGGCCGCACCTCCACCCGGGGGTCCAGCAGACCCGTGGGCCGGATCACCTGCTCGGCCACCTGGTCGGCGTGCTCCCGCTCATAATCTCCCGGCGTGGCGGAGACAAACACCGCCTGATGATACCGCTCCTCAAACTCCGGGAATTTCAGGGGCCGGTTGTCGAAGGCACAGGGCAGACGGAAGCCGTACTCCACCAGGCTCTCCTTCCGGGCCCGGTCCCCGTTGTACATGGCCCGCACCTGGGGCAGGGTCACATGGCTCTCGTCCACGAACAGCAGGAAATCCTCCGGGAAATAGTCCAGCAGGGTGGTGGGGGGCGAGCCCGGCGCCCGGCCGGAGATGACCCGGGAATAGTTCTCGATACCGGTGCAGTAGCCCAGCTCCCGCATCATCTCCAGGTCATACCGGGTGCGCTGGTCAATGCGCTGGGCCTCAATGAGCTTGCCGTGGTCCTCAAACCACTTTTTCCGCTCCGCCAGCTCCCGTTCGATCTCCGCCGCCGCCCGCTCCATCTTGTCCTTGGTGGTGACATAGTGGCTGGCGGGGTAGATGGCCACATGCTGGAGCACTCGCTGGGCCTGACCGGTGATGGGGTTGATCTCGGAAATGCGGTCGACCTCGTCGCCGAAGAACTCCACCCGGATGGCATATCCGTTGGCGTACACCGGATAGATCTCCACCGTGTCCCCCCGGACCCGGAACATGTTCCGGTCGAAGGCGATGTCGTTGCGTTCATACCGGATCTCCACCAGCTTGCGCAGCAGCTGGTCCCGGGGATATTCCTTTCCCTGACGCAGGGAGATCACCATGTTGGCGTAGTCGATGGGGTCCCCCAATCCATAGATGCACGACACCGATGACACCACGATCACGTCCCGCCGCTCAAACAGGGCGGCGGTGGCGCTGTGGCGCAGGCGCTCGATCTCGTCGTTGATGGCGGCGTCCTTCTCGATGAAGGTATCCGTGTGGGGGATGTACGCCTCCGGCTGGTAATAGTCGTAGTACGACACGAAGTATTCCACGGCGTTTTCCGGGAAGAAGGCCCGGAACTCCTCACACAGCTGGGCTGCCAGGGTTTTGTTGTGGGCCAGCACCAGGGTGGGCCGCTGGACCCGCTCGATGACCTTGGCCATGGTATAGGTCTTGCCGCTGCCGGTAACGCCCAGCAGCACCTGATCTCGCAGGCCGTTTTTAATGCCGCTGGCCAGTGTGTCGATGGCCTGGGGCTGATCCCCGCTGGGGGTATAATCCGATACCACCTTGAACTGTCCCATAAGCGCCTCCTGTTCCGTGCAGTCGTGTAGTATTCTATTGTATCACCTTTATTTTTATCTGTAAACCTATTTTTTCAAACAAATGTTCTGGAGCAAAAAGAGAAAAAGCGCTCTCCCCTTTGGGGGGAGAGCGCTTTTTCTTTTACCCGTTGAGAATCTGCATAAACTCCTGGCCGGTGATGGTTTCCTTTTCGTGAAGGAACTTGGCCAGCTCATCCAGCTTCTGGCGGTCGTCCTGCAAAATTTTCACGGCCTTCTGGTGCTGCCGCTCCACCAGGTCCACCACCAGCTGATCGATCTTGGCCTGGGTCTCCGGCGAGCAGGCCAGGGACGCATCCCCGCCCAGATACTGGTTGGTAACGGTCTCCAGTGCCACCATGCCGAATTCGTCGCTCATGCCGTACCGGGTCAGCATGGCCCGGGCCAGCTTGGTGGCCTGTTCGATGTCGTTGGACGCGCCGGTGGTGACGGAGCCGAACACCACCTCCTCGGCGGCACGGCCGCCGGTAAACGTGGCGATCTTGTTTTCGATCTCCTCCCGGCTCATCAGATAGTGGTTGCCCTCCTCCACCTGCATGGTATAGCCCAGCGCACCGGAGGTCCGGGGAATGATGGTGATCTTCTGCACCGGGGCGGAATGGGTCTGGCGGGCCGCCACCAGGGCGTGGCCGATCTCGTGATAGGATACGATCCACTTCTCCTTGTCGGTGAGAATGGCGTTCTTCTTCTGATATCCGGCGATGACGGTCTCGATGCTCTCCTCCAGGTCGGCCTGGGTCACCAGCCTCCGCCCGTCCCGCACCGCCCGCAGGGCGGCCTCATTGACGATGTTGGCCAGCTCCGCGCCGGAGGCGCCGGAGGCCATCCGGGCCACGGTGCCGAAGTCCACATTCTCCGCCAGCTTGATCTTCTTGGCGTGGACCTTCAGGATCTCCTCCCGGCCCTTCAGATCCGGCAGCTCCACCGGCACCCGGCGGTCGAAGCGGCCGGGCCGGGTCAGGGCCGGGTCCAGGGACTCCGGCCGGTTGGTGGCCGCCAGGATGATCACGCCGGAGTTGTCGTCGAAGCCGTCCATTTCCGTCAGCAGCTGGTTCAGAGTCTGCTCCCGCTCATCGTTGCCGCCGTACTGGCCGCCGCTGCGCTTCTGGCCGATGGCGTCGATCTCGTCGATGAACACGATGCAGGGGGCCTTTTCCTTGGCCTGGCTGAACAGATCGCGGACCTTGGACGCGCCCATGCCCACGAACATCTCCACAAATTCCGAGCCGGAGATGGAGAAGAAGGGCACCTGGGATTCACCGGCCACAGCCTTGGCCAGCATGGTCTTGCCGGTGCCCGGAGGGCCCACCAGCAGGATGCCCTTGGGCATGGAGGCGCCGATCTCCTGATACTTACTGGGGTCGTGGAGATAGTTGACGATCTCCTGCAGGTTCTCCTTGGCCTCATCCTCGCCGGCCACGTCGGCAAAGCGGATGCCCTGGGAGGACTGGACATAGATCTTGGCATTGGACTTCCCTGCGCCGAACATCATGGACCCGGGGCCTCCGGCCCGGTCCGTCAGCTTCTTGGCCATCAGCTGGCCGACGGCGATGAACA
>FR884071.1 GCA_000435975.1 Oscillibacter sp. CAG:241
TGGCAGGGGCCGGACCGGGCGCTGCTGCGGCTGACTCCCGGCACCGGCCGCACCCACCAGCTGCGGCTGCACCTGTCCGCCATTGGCCACCCGCTGCTGGGGGACTGGCTCTACGGCCAGGAGGACCGGGACCTGATCCCCCGTCCGGCCCTGCACTCCCACCGGCTGGAGCTGACCCACCCCGTCACCCGCCGCCGCCTGACGGTAACGGCCCCGCTGCCGGAGGATATGGCCCGGCTTCTGCCGGAAGATATGAACAAATCTTGAAAAATGCAAAAAAAGGATGGAAATTTTGACAGTGTATAGTATAATAGCCTATACACTGTCTTAACGCCGCGCCCCGGCGCGGAATCTATTTTCGGAAGCGGGAGGAACGTATGCGGAACATCTGGCGCATCATCAAGGCGGACGCCCGTTCGCTGTTTACGCATTTCTTTGCTCTGGCCGTGGCCCTGGTCATTGCGGTGCTGCCCAGCCTGTACGCCTGGCTGAATATCTACTCCAACTGGGACCCCTACGGCAACACCGGCAACATCAGCATCGCCGTGGCGTCCTTGGATAAGGGCTGGACGGAGGAGGACGGCACCCAGGTCAACAAGGGCCGGGAGGTGGTGGACGATCTGCGCACCAGCACCAGCATCAACTGGGTGGCGGTGGACACCAAGGAGGAGGCCGAGCACGGCGTCTATGCCGGGGATTACTACGCCGCCGTGGTCATCGGTGAGGACTTCTCTTATAATATGTACCACATGCTGACGGAGTGGACCGGCAAGCCCACCATCACCTATTATGAAAACTACAAGAAAAACGCCGTGGCCACCAAGATCACCGACACGGCGGTGTCGTCCCTGAAAACCACCATCAGCAAAAGCTATCTGGACGTGGTGGTGGACGCCGTTTTCCGGGGAGCCAACGACCTGTCGGACCAGCTGAAGGGCGACGACCCCGTGGGCTCCGTTCAGGGGCTGCTGGGCCAGGCCCGGAGCCTGCTGCGCTCCTGCGCCCAGACCGTGGACGCCTTCCAGGCCGCGGGCCAGGACAACAGCAGCTATCGCCAGGATCTGTCGGACCTGGTGGCAAATATCAACCAGAACCGCCCCGACAGCCAGGAGCTTCTGGACACCGTGGCCCAGCTGAACCGTCAGGTCCACGCCGCCCTGGATAAGGCCCAGGCAGCCCTGGACAAGGCCTTTGACGCGGCGGAGAAAATTCTGAACGGCATCGACGTGGACGCTCAGCTGCCCCAGATTCAGGAGGACCTGCGGGACGCCGCCCAGACCATGGACAATATGGGCGATAAGCTCACGGCCTGGGCCAGGTCTATCGCCGTGGAGGCCGGGCCCGTGGGGGCCGAGGCCGCAGCCGCCGCCCAGCGCCTGGCGGACAGCTGCTATCAGCTGCGGGACCGGCTGAACACCGTGGCCGACGGCATCCGGCAGAACTCCGCCGTTTTGCAGGACACCATCGCTTTGGTGGCCCAGCTGGAGAAGCTGACGGACACCCTGCTGACACCGGTGTTCGGCGATGTGACGGATGATGTGAAAAACGTTCTGGACCAGACGGAGGGCCTGCTCCAGGGCCTCCACGGAACGGCAGCCGATACCCGGGACCTGCTGGCAGCCGCCGGCGCGGCGGCCGGCACCCTGGACGGTCTCATGTCCCAGAGCCGCGACGCCATCGGCCAGGCCATCGACAAGCTGGGGAGCCTGCTGGGCGGCCTGGAGGACAGCGCCAGTCCGGACTATCTGGACACCCTGCTGGATATCCTGGGCGGCAGCCCGGAGGATTACGGCGCCTACTTCTCCCAGATGGTGCAGACCACCGTGGAGCCGGTGTATCCCATTGCAAACTACGGCAGCGCCATGGCCCCCTTCTATTCCGTTCTGGCCATCTGGGTGGGCGGCGTCATGCTGGTGGCCATTCTCAAGCCCCACGCCCGCCTGGAGGGGCTGGTGGACCCCAAGCCCCACCAGCTGTTCTTCGGCCGGTACTTCCTGTTTTTCGTCATGAGCCAGATCCAGGCCGCCGTCATCGTGGCCGGGGACCTGCTGGTGCTGAAGATCCAGTGCGTGGAGCCGGCGCTGCTGTTTGCCACCGGGGCCATCACCTCCCTGGTGTTCAGTCTGCTGATCTACGCCCTGACCGTGTCCTTCGGCGACGTGGGCAAGGCCGTTGTAGTGGTGGTCATGGTGCTCCAGATCGCCGGCTCCAGCGGCACGTTCCCCATTGAGCTGCTGCCGGACGTGTATCAGAAAATCTATCATATCTTCCCCTTCCCCTATGCCATCGACGCCGTGCGCGAGTGCGTATGCGGCCTGTATGGGACCACATGGCTGAAAAACATCGGCTGCCTGCTGATCTTCGGCGCGGCGGCCCTGGTCATCGGCCTGCTGGTGCGCAAGCCCTTTATGGGACTGAACCATTTCATGGAGGAGAAGCTGAAAGAAACGGAAATGCTGTAAGAAAGGAGGACTCCCTATGGACGAAAAGAAATATAGCCAGCTGTATCAGGCCCTTTTGCAGGAGGTCCTTCAGTTCCACAGCGGCAATCAGCGCCGCATCCGCAAGGGAATGCTGAGCCTGCTGCTGGTGCCGCTGGCATTTCTGGTGCTGCTGTTTTTATCCGACGGCTCCCGGGTGATCTTCCTGCTGCTGTGGATCGTATCCATGTTCGGCATCGCGGCGTATCTCATCGCCGTGGAGTATGTGGACTACGAAATGCAGAACAAGGTGAAGAAGATCACCCAGAAGGAGGTGGAGCTGGATCAGCTGATGGCCCTGCCCACCGGCATGCCCCAGCTGCTGCCCCATCTGCGGGGCCGGAGTCAGGAGAGCGAAGCGGTCCCGGAGGAGCCTGCCCCAGAGGAGCCTACCCCGGAGGAGCCTGCCCCGGAGGAGTCCGCCCCGGAGGAGCCTGCCCCGGAGGAGCCTTGTCCCGCCCCTGTCCCGCCTTGTCCCCAGCCTGTCCCGCCCCGTCCCGCCTCTGTCCCGGTACAGCCGGAGCCCCTGCACCCGGAGCTGGCCCTGACCCTGTCCGACCTGCAGGAGAGCAGCCGCCAGCTGGCCCAGGGCTTTGAGCAGATGTCCCGGGAGCTGGGCCGCATTTCCCGGTATATGGGCGATCAGGACCGGCGGTCCAGGGAGGTGCAGGCATGAGGAATATCTGGAGAATTTTCCGGGCCGACTGGCAGCGCATCAGCGCCAGCGTGGTGGCCGTGGTGGTCATCATGGGCCTGTGCCTGATCCCGTGCCTGTATGCATGGTTCAACATTTTTTCCAACTGGGACCCCTACGGCCCCGACGCCACGTCCAATATCCGGGTGGCCGTTACCAGCGAGGATGAGGGCTATGAGCTGCTGGGCCTGAAGCTGAACATCGGGTCCATGGTGCTGGACGGCCTGAAAAGCAACAACCAGATGGGCTGGGACTTTGTAGACAGCCGGGAGGAGGCCCTGGAGGGTGTCCGGTCCGGCAGGTACTACGCCGCCCTGATCGTTCCCGCAGACTTCACCGGGGACTTCGTCAGCATTCTGGACACGGACCTGCGGCACCCCCAGATCGAGTATTACGAAAACGAGAAGAAAAACGCCATTGCCCCCAAGATCACCAACAAGGCCAAGACCGCCGTTCAGGACGAGATCAACGCCACCGTGGTGGAGACGGTGACCAACGCCGTCACCACCGTCAGCTCCGTGTGCAGGGCTCTGGGCCTGGATGCGGACGACGTGTCCCAGGGGGTCATTGAAAAGCTCAGCAGCGCCCAGGACAGCCTGCGCACCCTGGAGGAGACGCTGACGGCCATGCAGACCCTGGCGGACCAGACGGACAGTATCCTGGCCTGCGCCGGGGTGGTCGCCGGCGACCTGGACAGCATCGTCAGCGGCAATGACCTGTCCGGCATCCAGGACGCCCTGGACCGGGGCATCGGCCGCCTGAACGAGACGGAGGCCGAGATCGCCCGGCAGCTGGAGGATATCGACGCCCAGATCGACGTCATCGCCGACGACATTGCCGCCGCCGTGGGAACGGCGGAGGATGTGGCGGGCTTTCTGGCCGGTCCCGCCCAGCAGCTGGACCAGCGGCTGGCGGAGCAGCAGCAGCGGCTGGAAAAGCTGCGGGACTTTGCCGCCGGTTATCCCGCCGTTCAGGAGCGGCTGGGCAACGCCATTTACCGCATCGGCGAGCTGCGGGACCTGCTGAAAACGCTGGAGGACCCCGGCCAGCTGGAGACCTGGCGACAGGAGGTACAGGCCAAGGTGGATGAGCTCCGCCAGGAGCTGCGGGAGGCGGCCCTGCGCATCAGCGGCAGCGTGAACCAGCGGCTGGAGGAGCTGAACCGGGATGTGACGGAAAAGCTCCAGACCCTGCAGAGCGTGTTTGACAGCGTATCCGGCAACCTGTCGGCCCTGGGCGATAAGCTGACCCGGTATCAGGAGGCCATCCAGTCCACAGGCACCACCCTGAGCGGGGCCATCCAGCTGTCGTCCACCCTGCGGGGCGACCTGGGGCAGCTGGCCCAGGATATGGACCGCATCGTCACCAGTGACGGCTTCCGCCGCTTTGTGGAGGTGCTGGAAAACGACCCCGAGGGCCTGGCAGACTACCTGTCCGACCCCGTGTCCATGGAGACGGTACCGGTATACGAGATCACCAGCTACGGCAGCTCCATGGCGCCGTATTACATCATGCTGGCCCTGTTCGTGGGCTCCCTGCTGACGGCCACCATGCTCCATGTGAACGCCCCCATGCCGGAGCTCTTCCGGCTGCGCCCCTGGCAGCGGTTCTTCGGCCGGTATCAGCTGTTTTTCCTGATCGGTATGATCCAGGCCCTGGTCACGGGCCTCGGCTGCATTTACTACATCGGCATCCAATGCCCGTATCCGGGGCTGTTCCTGCTGGCGTGCTGCGTGTGCAGCCTGAACTTCACCATGATGAACTATGCCCTGGTCTATGCCCTGGACAACATCGGCATGGCGGCCTCCGTCATCATCATGGTCATCCAGGTGGCGGGCTCCGGCGGCGTCTATCCCATCGACGTGCTGCCCGGGATCTTCCAGACGCTGTATAAGTTCATGCCCTTCCACTATGGCATGGACATGCTCCGGGAGACCATCGCCGGACGGTATGAGAACGTGTACTGGAAGAATCTGGCTGTGATGGCGGCCATGTGCGTGCTGTTTGCGGTGCTGGGGATGGTGCTGTATTACCCGGCCCGGCCCCTGAACCGGCTCATCGCCCGCAGCAAGGAAAAATCCGGCATTATGTAAGGAGGACTGCTGCCCATGAATGCAAAGCATGACCTGGCAGAGTCCCTGTGCCAGCTGCTGGAGACAAAAACCCTGGAAAAGATCACCGTCAAGGACATTGTGGCCCGGTGCGGTGTGAACCGCCAGACGTTTTACTATCATTTTCACGACGTGTACGACCTGATGCGCTGGATCTTTGACCGGGAGGCCGCCGCCCTGGCCCAGAGCATCCGCAGCAACGGCAGCGACTGGCGGCAGGAGCTGCGCACCATCACGGACGTGCTGCGCAGCAAGCGTCACCTGGTGATGAACGCCTACCGCTCCGTGAACCGGCGGGATCTGGAGCGCTATCTGATGCAGGGCTACGGCCCGGTGATCCGCCGCATCGTGGACCAGGCGGCTGTGGGCCTGGACGTGACCCAGGGGGACCTGGAGTTCGTGTCCCGGTTCTATGCCCGGGGCCTGCTGAGCGGCGTGTTCGACTGGATCGAATCCGGCATGCCGGAGAACATCGGCGACGATCTGCGCCGGTGCATCCTGCTGCTGGACGGCAGCCTGCCCACCGCCCTGAAAAGCGTCAGTGAGAAATAAGCGCAAAGCCTCCGGCTTCGGCCGGAGGCTTTGCTTTTCCCACCAAATCCCCGAAAATACGCCCCGCCGCCCCTTGTCAAGTCATTCGGCGTTTGCTATAATAAAATATTATTTGCAGTACCGCGAAAGGGGTGTCCCGTCATGAAATATCAGCAGTGGAGCATACCGGACCTGCCTGCCCAGGCGGTGGACCGGCTCACCGGGGCCGGATACCCCTATCTGGTGTCCTCCGTGCTGGCCTCCCGGGGCGTCACCACACCGGAGGAGGCCGCTGCCTTCCTGGAGCGGGACCGGGAGCTGCCCTATTCCCCGTTTTTGATGAAGGATATGGACCGGGCTGCCGGGCGGGTGAACCGCGCCCTGGCCGATGGGGAAAGGATCGCCGTGTTCGGCGACTATGACGTGGACGGCATCACCGCCACGGTGATTCTGGTGGATTACCTCCTGTCCCGGGGCGGCGACGTGGTGCACTATATCCCCCGCCGCATCGAGGATGGGTACGGCCTGGGAAAGGACGCCATCCTGTCCCTGCATGACCAGGGCGTCCGGCTGCTGGTAACGGTGGACTGCGGCATCACCGGCGTGGAGGAGGTGGCCTATGCCAACTCCCTGGGCATGGACGTGGTCATCACCGACCACCATGAGTGCAAGGAGGAGCTGCCTCCCGCCTGCGCGGTGGTGGACCCCCACCGGCTTGACTGCGGCTATCCCTTCAAGCACCTGGCCGGGTGCGGCGTGGCGCTGAAGCTGGTGCTGGCCCTGGGGGGCGAGAGCCGGGAGGAGGCCCTGCTGTCCCGGTACTGCACCCTGGCCGCCATCGGCACCGTGGCCGACGTGATGCAGATGTCCGGCGAGAACCGGACCATCGTCTCCCGGGGGCTGGCATCTATCGGCCGGTCGGATTTCATCGGTCTGCACGCCCTGCTGCGGGAGGCGGGCCTGTCCGACAAGGCCGTCACCTCCGTGCAGATCGGCTTTGTCCTGGCCCCCCGCATCAACGCCGCCGGCCGTATGGGCGCGGCGGATATGGCGGCGGACCTGCTGCTGAGCACCGATCCCCACCAGGCAGAGCGTCTGGCCCGGGAGCTGTGCGCCCTGAACCGGGAGCGCCAGAGCGTGGAGCAGGCCATCTATGCCCAGGCCGTGGAGCAGATCGAGCAGTCCCCGGCCCAGGAGCGCAGCGCCCTGGTGCTGGCCTCGGATACCTGGCACCAGGGGGTGGTGGGCATCGTGGCCTCCCGTCTATCGGAAAAATACGCCTGTCCCAGCTTTATGATCCATCTGTCCGGCGGCACCGGCAAGGGGTCCTGCCGCAGCTGGGGCGGGTTCAACCTGTTCGCCGCTCTGGAATCCTGCTCCGACCTGCTGCTGGACTTCGGCGGCCACGAGCTGGCGGCGGGCTTTACCATTGAGGAAAAGAACATTCCCGCCTTCCGGCAGCGGATGAACCAATATGCCCGGAAATTCCGGGGGGGCAAGGCCCCGGTGTCCTGCCTGCAGGTGGATGTGTCCATCGGCCAGGCGGGACGGGTGACCCTTTCGGAGGTGGAGGCCCTGGACGCCCTGGAGCCCTATGGCGCAGGCAACGCCCGGCCGGTGTTCTGCCTGCGGGGGGCCACGCTGGAGCGGGTCCAGAACGTGGGCCAGAACCGGCATCTGAAGCTGCGCCTGTCCAAGGGCAGCGCCCAGTTTGACGGCATTTTCTTCTCCGCCGTGGCCCAGACCTGCGGCGTGGTCCCGGGCGACCGGGTGGACGCCGCGTTTTACCTGCAAATCAACGAATTCCGCAGCAGCCGCACGGTGCAGCTGCAGATGGTGGATATCCGCCCCTCCCTTTCCGGCAGTGCCCGGGAGGAGGAGTCCCTGCAATTGGTAGGCCGCTGCCTGCAGGGCCAGGAGCTGCGTCCCCGGGACGCGGTGCGCCTGCTGCCCTCCCGGGACCAGTGCGTGTGCCTGTGGCGGGCCCTGCAGCACACGGTGCCCCCCGATGGGCTGGAGGCGGACTATCTGCCGCTGCTGCGGCGGCTGTCCGGGGCCCTGCATGGGGCGGAGCCGTTTCTGCGGACGGCGCTGTGCCTGGAGGTGTTCCGGGAGCGGGGGCTGCTGCAAAGCCTCCGCCAGGGCGACAGCATCCGGCTGCATCTTACGGGCCAGGGGAAAAAGGTGGCCCTGGACCGGTCGGAATATCTGCTGCGCCTGCACCAGGCGCTGGACGCCGCGAAAGGAGGGGGACGCTCATGACAGTGGAAGAACGATACCAGCACTTAGAGGACACGGTGCGGGCCTATAACCCCACCGCCAGCTTTGACAAGATCCGGGCCGCCTATGAGTTTGCCGCCGCCGCCCACCAGGGCCAGCTGCGCAAGGACGGTTCGCCCTTCGTCACCCATCCCCTGGCTGTGGCCCAGATCGTGGCGGAGGAGCTGCACCTGGACTCCGAGTCCATCGAGGCGGCCCTGCTCCACGACACCATTGAGGACACCGCCGCCACCCACGAGGACATCGCCAAGCAGTTCTCCCCCACGGTGGCGGACCTGGTGGAGGGGGTCAGCAAGCTGACCCGGGTCCACTATACCTCCAAGGCCGAGGAGCAGATGGAAAATCTGCGCAAAATGCTGCTGGCCATGTCCAAGGACATCCGGGTCATCCTCATCAAGGTCTCCGACCGGCTGCACAATATGCGCACCATGGAGTACCAGACTCCGGAAAAGCAGAAGCAGAAGTCCTTCGAGACTCTGGAGATCTATGCGCCCATTGCCCACCGGCTGGGCATGCAGAAAATGAAGTGGGAGCTGGAGGACCTGTCCCTGAAATACCTGGACCCCATCAGCTACCGGGAGATCGTGGACGCGCTGAACGAGAAGGCCGCGGAATACGACGGCTTCATGTCCTCCATCCACGACCAGATCACCCAGCGCCTGCACGAGTCCAATATCGACGGCTATGTGTATGGCCGCATGAAGCACCCCTATTCCATCTATCGCAAGATGTACACCCAGAACAAGTCCCTGGACGATGTGTATGATCTGTTCGCCTTCCGGGTCATCGTGGACACGGTGTCCGACTGCTATTACGTTTTGGGTATTATCCACGACCTGTACAAGCCCGTGCTGGGCCGGTTCAAGGATTATATCGGCACTCCCAAGCCCAACATGTACCAAAGCCTTCACACCACCGTTATGGGCCAGAACGGCATCCCCTTCGAGGTGCAGATCCGCACCAAGGAGATGCACGAGGTGGCCGAATACGGCATCGCCGCCCACTGGAAGTATAAGCAGAACGGTCAGGGCAGCGGCGACGAGGGCCGGTATGAGTGGGTCCGGCGTCTGCTGGAGAATCAGGAGGGCACCGACGCCGAGGAGTTTATCCACTCCCTGAAGGTGGACATGTTCGCCGACGAGGTGTTCGTATTCACCCCCCGGGGCGACGTGATCAACCTGCCCGCCGGGGCCACGCCCATTGACTTTGCCTATAACATCCACTCCGCCGTGGGCAACCACATGGTGGCCGCCAAGGTCAACGGGCGCATCGTGCCCTTTGACTTCCGGCTGAAAAACGGCGACATCGTGGAGGTGGTCACCTCCCAGTCCGCCCACGGGCCCAGCCGCGACTGGGTGAAGATCGCCCGGTCCAGCAACGCCCGGTCCAAGATCCGCCAGTGGCTCAAGCGGGAGCGCCGGGACGAGAACGTGGTCACGGGCCGCGCCTCCTTCGAGTCGGAGCTCAAGCGCTGCGGCGTGTCCCTGAAGGAGCTTACCAACGACGAAAACCTGCCCGGTATCCTGAAAAAGCTCACCTACCGAAGTCTGGACGATCTGTACGCCGCCATCGGCTACGGCGGCATCAGCAGCCTGAAGGTCATCGGCCGCATCCGGGAGGATATCCAGCGCATCCTCCACCAGCACCAGGTGGAGCGCCAGGCGGAGGTGCCCGTGGAGGGTCATCCCGAGGTCACCCGCCCCGCCGTGCCCAAGCGCACCCACAGTGAAAAGGGCATCATTGTGGAGGGCCTCAGCAACTGCCTGGTGAAGTTCTCCAAATGCTGCACCCCTGTCCCCGGAGACGACATCGTGGGCTTTATCACCAAGGGCTACGGCGTGTCCGTCCACCGGAGGGACTGCCCCAACGCCGACCCGGCCCGCCGGAGTCCCAATGAGAAGGGCCGCTGGATCAAGGTGTCCTGGGCCGACGATGTGGAGGGCACCTTCCGCACCACCCTGCAGGTGGTGGCCAAGGACCGCATCAACCTGATCATGGACATCTCCACGGTGCTGTCCTCCACCAAGACCCATGTGGGCTCCCTGAACGCACGCTCCACCCCCGACGGCTTCGCCCTGATCACCCTGGATACCGACATATCCAGCAGCGACCAGCTGAAAACCGTTATGCGCCGCATTGAGCAGATTTCCGGCGTTATGCGCGTCACCCGCCCGGCGGGCTGAGAAAAAACACAATATATCAACTGAAAAGGAGACTATATTACCATGAGAGCAGTGCTGACCCGCGTGAAAAGCGCTTCCGTATCCGTGGACGGCAAAACCATCGGCAGCATCGGCCCCGGCTTCCTCATCCTGCTGGGCATCACCCATGACGACACCGAGGCCCAGGCCGTGAAGCTGGCCGACAAGCTGACAGGCCTGCGCATTTTCGAGGATGAGGACGGCAAGATGAACCGCGGCCTGGACACGGTCAACGGTGAAATTCTGGTGATCTCCCAGTTCACCCTGTACGGCAACTGCCGCAAGGGCCGCCGCCCGGAATTTCTGGCTGCCGCCCGGCCCGAGGTGGCCATTCCCCTGTATGAAAAATTCGTGGCCCTGTGCCGGGAAAAGGGCATTCACACCGAAACCGGCGAGTTCGGCGCGGAGATGCTGGTGGAGTCCGTCAACGATGGGCCCCTGACCCTTATCGTGGACACGGATCAGCTCAACGCGTAACAAAACCGTATATCCTGCCGGGCGGACGCCGCTGTCCGCCCGCTTTTATCCTGAACAGGAGGTTCCCCCCCATGAAAATCGATTCCATTATGGTAGGCCCCATTATGACCAACTGCTACCTGCTGTCCGACGAGACGGCGGGGGTGTGCGCCCTGATCGACCCCGGCGACGAAGCGGACCGGGTGCTGGACATGGTGTCCCGCTCCGGCTGCGCATTGCAGTATATTCTGCTGACCCACGGTCACTTTGACCACACCACCGCCGTGCGCCCCATTCTGGAGCGGTACCCGGATCTGCCGGTGTACATCAACGAAAAGGACGTGGTGGACGGCCACCGGGGCGACATGGAGCTGGTATTCTCCCGCCTGCCGGAGCACAACCAGCGCTACTATCACGACGGCGACACCCTGACCCTGGGCAGCCTGACCATCACCGTGCTGGAAACTCCCGGCCACTCCAAGGGGTCCGTGTGTCTGGTGGTGGGAGATGTTATTTTCTCCGGCGACACCCTGTTCCGCTGCTCCTGCGGCCGGACGGACTTCGCAGGCGGCGACTGGCGGGAAATGCTCCGGTCCCTGGGCCGGCTGGGGAATCTGCCCGGGCCCTATCAGGTCTATCCCGGCCACGACCAGCCCACCACCCTGGACTATGAGCGCCGGGCGAACCCCTATGTCCGCCAGGGCATGAAGTAAGCGAGGCGCCGCATGAAATTGGTATTTCGCGGTCACGACGACCGCTACGCCGTGGAGCAGAGCCTGCTGGCCTTCTTCCCGGAGGAGCGCCCCGTATATCAGGCCCCGGAGCCCGGCGAGGACGACTGGGCCCGGGTGGATCTGCACCAGAGCCCGGTGTATGCCACCGCCATCACCGAGATCTCCTATGGCGGCAGGCTGGGCCGGGGCATGTCCCGGGCGCTGCTGCGGGGCGTGGACGACGAATATGAGCGGGAGCGCCTGCGGCAGAAGGCCGTGAAGCTGAGCTTTTTCAAGGCCGCCCGGGAGATCACCGGCCTGACCCCGGCCTGGGGCGCGCTGACGGGCATCCGCCCCGGCAAGCTGGCGGCCCGTCTGCTGGAGGAGGGCAAGACCCCTGCCCAGGCCCGCCGCATTCTGGGGGACACCTACTACGTCTCCCCTTCCCGCCGCCGTCTGGCGGTGGAAACGGCCCAGGCGGGCCTGCGGGCCAAGGCGGACCTGCGCCCGGAGGACATCTCCCTGTACATCGGCATCCCCTTCTGCCCCACCCGCTGCGCCTATTGCAGCTTCGTGTCCCAGTCGGTGGAAAAATCCCTGGGGCTGGTGGAGCCGTATCTGGATGTGCTGTGCCGGGAGATCACCGACGCCGCGCAAATGGTCCGGGAGACGGGCCTGCGCATCAAGTCCTTCTATATGGGCGGCGGCACCCCCACCACCCTGTCGGCCCAGCAGATGGACCGGCTGCTGACCCACCTGAACCGCAGCTTTGACCTGTCCGGCTGCGTGGAATACTGCATCGAGGCCGGACGGCCCGACACCATCACCCGGGACAAGCTCCAGGTGCTGCTGGACCACGGGGCCGACCGCATCAGCGTCAACCCCCAGTCCCTGGAGGACACCGTGCTCCAGGCCATCGGCCGCCGCCACACCGCCCGGGACATTGAGGACACCATGGCCCTGGCCGCGTCCATGGGCTTTCCCCATGTGAACATGGACCTGATCGCGGGACTTCCTGCCGACACGCCGGAGGGCTTCCGGCGGACCCTGGACAAGTGCCTGACCTTCGGCGCGGACAACATCACCGTCCACACCCTGAGCCTGAAAAAGGGCAGCCGCATCCTGCTGGAGGGGCTGTCCATCCCCACGGCGGCGGACGTGGCCCGGATGCTGGACTATGCCGACCCCACCCTGCGGGCCGCCGGGTTCTCCCCGTACTACCTGTATCGCCAGAAGTACATGTCCGGCAGCTTTGAAAACGTGGGCTGGTGCATATCCGGGGCGGAGGGGCTGTATAATATCTATATCATGGAGGAGCTGCACAGCATCCTCTCCCTGGGCGCAGGCGGGTCCACCAAGATGGTGGACCCGGTCCGGGGCCGCATTGAGCGGGTGTTCCACGCCAAGTACCCCACGGAGTATATCCAGCGTCCCGAGAAGATTGCAGAGAATCTGGCGGCCTTCCGGGCATTCCATGAGAAAATGAAGCGGTAAAGGGAGAGGAGATTCCATGTCCCAGGGCAAGCAGTCATTTTTAGGCGGCGCTGCGCTGCTGACCGTCACCATGCTCATCACCAAGGCCATCGGGGCCCTGTATAAGATCCCCCTGGGAAACCTGCTGGACGAGCAGGGCATGAACTATTTCTATGCCGCGTACAATATCTATAATCTGCTGCTGATGGTGTCCACCGCCGGACTGCCCCTGGCCCTGTCGCGGCTGGTGTCCCAGGCGGAGGCTCTGGGCCGGGTGAACCGGCGGCGGCGCACGGTGTCCGTGGCCTTCTGGCTGTTTCTGCTGCTGGGGGCCGTCAGCAGCGGCATGATGTTCTTCCTGGCCGGGGATCTGGCCGGGTGGATGCACAATACCCAGGCGGAGAACGCCATCCGGGTGCTGTCTCCGGCGGTGCTGTGCGTGTGCCTGGTGTCGGTGATCCGGGGCTATACCCAGGGCCTGGGCGACATGCGGCCCACCGCCGCCAGCGAGATCATTGAATCCGGCAGCAAGCTGGTGGTGGGCCTGGGTCTTGCCTGGTGGCTGCTGCGGCAGGGGTATCCCTCCCACATAGCCGCCGCCGGGGCCATCGCCGGGGTCACGGCAGGCGTGGCTCTGTCGCTGCTGGCCCTGAGCGTGTGGATGCTGTCTCACCTGTCCCGGGACAGGGGCCGGGATGACCCGGGACGGCGGCGGGACATCCTGCGCCAGCTGCTGGCCATCGGTGTGCCCATCACCGTGGGCTCCGTGAGCCTTTCCGTCATCAATCTGCTGGACCAGTCCATCACCATGGGCATCCTGCAGACCTCCTGGGGCCTGACGGAGGTCGAGGCCGGGGGCCTTTACGGGGTGTACAGCTACGCCGGGAACCTGTTCGCCCTTCCGGCGGCGTTTATCTATCCCCTGACCATCAGCCTGATCCCCGCCATCGGGGCGGCCCTGGCCCGGGGGGACCGGGCCTCCGCCGGGCGGCACACCGCCGCCGCCTTCCGGCTGACGGCGCTGCTGGCTCTGCCTGCCGGGGTGGGGCTCAGCGTTCTGGCCCGGCCCATCCTGGAGCTGCTGTACCCCGCCAAGGGGGCCCAGACTCTGGCCGGGGCGGCATATCACCTGCAGATTCTGGGCATAGGCAGCATTTTCGTGTGTCTGATGGCCCTGTCCAACGGGATTTTGCAGGCCTATGGCCGGGAAAAGATCCCCCTGTGGAGCTTACTGGCCGGGGGCGGGCTGAAGATCGCCATGAACTATCTGATGATCTCCAGCCCCGACTACGGCATCCGGGGTCTGCCGGTGAGCACGCTGTGCTGCTACGCCCTGATAACCGTGCTGAATCTGATGGCCATCGCCCGATATGTGCCGGAGAAGCCGGATTACTTCCGGGTGTTTTGCCGGCCGGGGCTGGCTGCGCTGGTCATGGGCCTGGCGGCCTGGGCCGTGCGGCGGCTGCTGGCGGCGCTGCTGCCAGGGGGCCTTGCCACCCTGCTGGCGGTGATCATAGCCGCGGCCGTATACGCCGGGGCGGCGCTGCTGCTGGGAGCCGTGGACCGGGAGGAGCTCCTGGCCTTGCCCGGCGGGGAGAAGCTGGCCCGGCTGCTGCGGCTGAAATAAGCGAAAATTTCGTACATTTTTCATGAAAAGGAGCCTTCATAGGCTATTTTGCCGATAAGAGGACTTGCAATAGGAGTGGGAATATGGTACATTTTAGAGAGAAAGACCGATACGACTACGGCGACCTGCTGGAGATCATCCGCATTCTCCGCTCGCCGGAGGGCTGCCCCTGGGATCAGGTGCAGACCCACGCGTCCATCCGCCGGGGGCTTCTGGAGGAGGCCTATGAGGCCGCCGAGGCCATTGACCGGGACGACGCCCCTCTTTTGCAGGAGGAGCTGGGGGACGTGCTGATGCAGGTGGTGTTCCACGCGGACATCGAGCGCCAGCGGGGCCGGTTCACCATGGAGGACGTGGTGGACGGAGAGGTGAGGAAGCTGCTGTTCCGCCACCCCCACGTATTCGGCAGCGCCGCCCCGGAAAAGGATGCGGAGTCGGTGCTGGTCAGCTGGGACGCCATCAAGCGCCGGGAAAAGCACCAGCGCACCACCGCCCAGGCCATGGACAGCGTGGCCCGGTCCCTGCCCGCCCTGTGGCGGGCGGAAAAGCTCCAGAATAAGGCGGCCGCCGACGGCTTCGACTGGCCGGATATTCAGGGAGCTCTGACCAAGCTGGACGAGGAGGTGGGCGAGCTCCACCAGGCGGTCCGGGAGGGCGCCAACGTGGCCGAGGAGCTGGGGGACGTGCTGTTTGCCGCTGTAAAGGCCGCCCGCTTTGCCGGGGTGGACCCGGAGGACGCTCTGAACGCTGCCTGCGAGAAGTTCATCCGGCGCTACGCCGCCGTGGAGCAGGGAGCCGCAGGCCGGGGCGTGCCGGTGTCGGACCTGACCCTGGCGGAAATGACCGACCTGTGGAACGGCGCAAAGCAGCGCCATGACTCTGACGGTTTCTGATGCGATGCATATCGCTTTGGGATAGATCACTGAACCAAGGAAAATTTTTAGGAGGAATATCATGAATAAGACCGAACTGATCGCCGCCGTGGCGGAAAAGACCGGCATGTCCAAGAAGGACACCGAGGCTGTCATCTCCGCGACCCTGGGCACCATCACCGCCGCCCTGCATGAGGAGGAGAAGGTGCAGCTCATGGGCTTTGGCTCCTTCGAGGTGAAGAAGCGTGCCGCCCGTACCGGCCGCAACCCCAGAAGCAAGGAGACCATCCAGATCCCTGCCTCCCAGACCCCCGTTTTCAAGGCCGGCAAGGCCCTGAAGGACGCCGTGGCCAAGTAAAGAAAAGTATTTTCAGCGGCGCGGGAGTCCCCGCGCCGCTTGCGCATTTTCAAAACTTCCGCAGAAGCTCTGAAAATGCAGGGATCGAAAACGAAAGTCACCCCTGATGGGTTTCTTTCGTAACGATCTTCCTTTCCGAGGGAGGCGGCCCTGCTTTTTGGGGGGACAGACTGCGGCGGCGCGGGAGTTCCCTGCGCCGCCTGACTGACAGAAGGAGACATGCATGGCAAAGATGACATGGCTGGAGCAGCGGTATCGCCGGGCGCACCTGGAATGCGTGCGCCACATCACCATCGACCCCCGGGGGCCCGGGGTGGTGCGCATCCACATGATCCCGCCCCGGACGGAGGACGCCGGGGACCCGTTTCTGCTGCTTTTGAACGGGGCGCAGCTGGTGCCCCTGAATCTGAGCTGGGCCATTCTGCTGGCCAATTTTATGGACCAGCTGGAGCCCTGGAGCGGCCGGGAGATCGGCCAGGAGGACTGGCAGTCCATGCTTTCGGCGGCGGTGAAGGCCACCCGCCGCACCTATCCCGGCACCAGCCGGGACGTGCTGCTGGGGGACCTGGAGCGGATGCTGCGCAGCATCGTGGCCATCGCCCGGGGCCAGGAGCCGCCGGAGGAGGTGGGCATCCTGTCTCTGGGCGAATACGCCGGCCGCATGTCCGCCCCCCACCGGATGGACCTGATGATCAGCGCCATGACCCGGGAGGGCGCGTGGCACTGCAACCAGAAATGCCTGCACTGCTATGCCGCCGGGCAGACCCTGGGCCAGCGGCCGGAGCTGACCACGGACCAGTGGAAGGCCCTTCTGGAGAAGCTCCGCCGGGCCAATATCCCCCAGGTGACCTTCACCGGCGGAGAGCCCACCCTGCGGCAGGACCTGGTGGAGCTGGCGGAGGCGGCCCAGTGGTTCGTCACCCGGCTGAACACCAACGGCCGCCTGCTGACGCCGGAGCTGTGCCGGGGCCTGTTCGAGGCCAGCCTGGACAGCGTCCAGGTGACTCTGTACGCTGCCGACGCCGCCGTTCACAACGCCCTGGTGGGGGCGGAGGGCTTCGATGACACGGTGCAGGGCATCCGCAATGCCGCGGCGGCGGGGCTCATCGTGTCGGTGAATACCCCCCTTTGCAGCCTGAACCGGGATTACAGCGCCACGCTGCGGCTTGTACATAGTCTGGGCGTCCGGTATGCCACCTGCTCCGGCCTGATCCCCACCGGCGGCGCCGCCGGAGACGAGAGCCGGGCCACCCGGCTGGGGCAGGAGGAGCTGGCCGGCATCCTCCGCCAGGCCGCGGACACCGCCCACGGCCTGGGCATGGAGCTGGACTTCACCAGCCCCGGCTGGCTGCCGGAGGAGACGCTGCGCTCCATGGGCCTGGCCCTGATCCCCAGCTGCGGGGCGTGTCTGTCCAACATGGCCGTGGCCCCGGACGGCACGGTACTGCCCTGCCAGAGCTGGCTGGAGGGGCCGGGCCTGGGGAACCTGTGCGCCGACGACTGGGCCGCCATCTGGGACGGCCCCCAGTGCCGCCGCATCCGGGCGGAAAGCGCCAAAATGGAGCATATCTGTCAATTGCAGCAGGAAGGGGGATGCTGACCATGCGGAAAATCCTATGCCGGGCGCTGCTGTGCCTTTGCCTGGTGCTGGCCCTGGCGCCGGTGCCTGCGGCCTATGCCCAGGACCTGGACCGCATCGAGTCCTATGATGTGGACGTGACCCCCGACACCCAGGACGGCAGCCTGCGCATCCAGGTGACCCTGGAGTGGACGGTGCTGGCGGAGGGGCCCGTCAGCTGGGTGAAGATCGGCGTGCCCAACGGCAGCATCCGGGAGGAGACAGCCCTGACGGACAACATTGACCGCCTGAGCTTCGACAACAGCTATATGTATGTCTACTTCGACCGGGACTACAACGACGGCGAGACCTTCCGGTTTTCCTACAGCTGGGTCCAGGAGTACATGTATGCCCTGGAGGGCGATACCGTGTCCTATGACTATACCCCCGGGTGGTTCGACGAGGCCCGGGTGGGGCAGATGACCCTGACCTGGCACGACCCGGCAGGGGTGGACGGCGCAGGCTCCGACGGACAGACCGGCGGAGACCATGTGCTGGCGCAGACCGACCTGGCCCACGGCCAGCAGATGAGCTTCACCGTCCACTATGACGGCTGGCCCACTCAGCTGGCCCAGGACGGCAGCCGGGACAGCCTGCCCACGGATGACGATCCCTCCGTCAATCCCGGCTACGACCCGGGCTATGACCCGGATTACGACGGGGACAGCGGCTTCGGCATCGCCCAGATCATCATCCTGCTGGTGGTCCTGATCATCATTATCCGGATCCTGTCGGCGTCGGACGGCTATCGGGGCGGCTTCGGCACCCACTATGTGTTCGTCAACGGCCTGTGGTTCCCGGCGGGACCCGACGGGCGGCCCCGGCCCGGCGCCCACGGCACCCGGGAGAAGC
>FR884072.1 GCA_000435975.1 Oscillibacter sp. CAG:241
GCCCGGCAGCTGCCGGGCGCGGGCCTTATTGTCTCTATACGTTTGTCACGCGGCCGTTACTTGGCGGCGGCAGCCTTCTTGTTGCGGGACAGGGCCTGGATGCCCTCCACCACCAGCACGATGGCCAGAACCACCAGCAGGATGGCGATGATCGCGCGGATGTAGAACCAGGCAACACCCTCGCCGCCGGCAGCGATACCGGCAAACTGGGCCTTGATGGTGAACACCAGGGAGGTCAGGGTCACAATCAGCATGAAGAACATGGGGAAGTAGAACATCTTGTTGTTGCGGCCGACCTTGCCCAGCCAGCAGCACACAGCCAGCAGACCCAGGGCAGCCAGCAGCTGGTTGGCAGCGCCGAACAGAGCCCAGATCTTGGCATAGCCGGTCATACCCAGAGCCACACCGGCAACCACGGTAATAGCGGTGGCCACATAGGGGTTGGTCAGGACCTTTTTCCAGCCGGGCATGGTCTCGCGGGTCTCGCCGGGGTTGGTGAAGAACTCCTGGAACATATAGCGGGCCAGACGGGTAGCGGTATCCACGGAGGTCAGGCAGAAAGCGGACACGGCCAGGATCAGCATGGAATACACCACGTTGTAGCAGCCGGCGCCGAACACCTTGGAGAACATAGAGGCAAGGCCGGTGGCGAACACCACGGTGGGGGTCACGGTGGTGCCGTCGGCGTACTGCGCCCAGATGTAACCAACGGCGCAGACGGAGATCAGGGCCAGAGCGCACTCGATCAGCATACCGCCGTAAGCGATGGGCTTGGCGTCCTTTTCCTGATCCAGCTGCTTGGCGGTGGTGCCGGAGCCCACCAGGGAGTGGAAGCCGGACACGGCGCCGCAGGCGATGGTCACGAACAGAGCGGGGAACATGTAGCCCAGGGAGGTGCCGGAGGGAGCCAGGGTATCATAGAAGCCGGTGAAGGCAGGCATATCCACGTCGGGGTGGCAGCCGATGATGCCCACGACCGCCAGGATCATCATGGCATACAGCAGGAAGGAGCTCAGATAGTCACGGGGCTGCAGCAGGATCCACACGGGAGTGACGGATGCGATGGCGATATACAGGCCAACGATGATCATCCAGACGTTGCCGCTGAGATAGATGGGGTGCCAGTTCAGGCCGATGTACATACACACGGCAATGCCGATGACGCCGATGACGGTGGAGATGCCCAGAGGAGCATTCCGGCGATAGACAAAGAAGCCGAAGATGATGGCCATCAGGATGAACATGATGGAGATGATGGCGGTGGAGGCGTTGGCGGCGGAAGCGGCCTTATCCAGCACGCCGTCCACATAGGTGGCCTTGAAGGTGTTGGCCACGATGGAGGCAAAGGCAGCCACCACCAGGATCAGGGTCAGATACGCGAAGATGATGAACAGCTTCTTGGCCCGGGCGCCGATGGCGTCGCCGATGACCTCGCCGATGGATTCGCCCTTATGGCGAATGGAGGCGAACAGGGCGCCGAAATCGTGGACGCCGCCGAAGAAGATGCCGCCGATCAGGACCCACAGCATAACGGGAACCCAGCCGAACACAGCGGCCTGGATGGGGCCGTTGATGGGGCCTGCGCCGGCGATAGAGGAAAAGTGATGGCCCATCAGAACGGGAGCCTTGGCGGGACAGTAGTCCTTACCGTCCTCCAGCTCATGGGCAGGGGTGACGCGGGAGTTATCCACGCCCCACTTCTTGGCCAGCCAGCCGCCGTAGAAAATATATCCTACGATCAGCACGACAACGCCAATGATCAGGAACAAAGCAGCATTCATAAACTTCTCTCCTTTCGAAATATTTTTCTCTTTTGCTTATGAAACAGGGCTCTTTTGAGCACCTGCGCTGCACTGTGTCCGCTGGCGTTGGTGCTGACCGCTTCCTCCGGCAGCACCACCAGAGCGGTGTGAAAATCCATCCATCCCCAATACGACAGCCGGAAGCTCTGATACCGGTGGCACCGCTTCAGGGCCTTCCGGGCCTCCGGGTCGCAGGAGTCGCACAGGAAGATGGCGGAGATATAGGTATACATGTGGTTGGGACCGGGCTGGATGCGGGCCATGCCCTGTTCGTATGCCAGAAGCTCGCACTGCTGATAAATCTCCTTCGTCAGATGCGGAACGCTGAACAGATACACATATTCAAAGCTGTTGGCCTCCCACAGCTTGGCTTTCTTGGACAGCACATATTTGGAGTTATGGACATAAAAGTCCATCTTCGCCGTCAGAGGAAGCTCCTCTTCCCCGCATCGGGTGATGTCAAAGCTGCCGCCGTACACGTCGCACAGCCGGGAAACCGCATCGTCTCGTGTCATGATCCCGCCCCCTTTTCCTCTGATCTGCCTTTAACAGGTTCTAAACGCCCGGTTTTGGCGCTTCTGCAATTTTCTACGAAAAAACGAAATCCGAAAAAAGTTGGCTTTTTCCGGAGTGAACATGGATTCTGTGAAATTGTGCGTCGAAAAATCACATTTCATACTATATACCTCTGTTTTTCATCTTGCAAGATGGCATAATGGACAATCTTTAAGTGTTAATTTTGTGTAAATTTTTAGTTGTTTTGTGTATAGAAAAATGCTAAGATAAAAGAACACGACACCCCGGCCGGGATGTCGTGTTTTTGTTTGCAATTGTATCTGATTTCTACTCCGGCAACGTTTTCTTTTGCCCAAGACCGATGCGAATTTCCGTCCCCTGGTTGGGAACGGAGCTGGCCCGGATGGTGTGTCCCAGGTTTCCGCAGATCCGGCGGCAAAGGTACAGCCCGATGCCGCTGGCCCGCCTGTCCCGCCGCCCGTTGACCCCTGTGAAGCCCTGTTCAAAGATCCGGGGCAGGTCCTCTGCTGCGATGCCCATGCCGGTGTCGCGGATGCACAGGTCATCTCCGTCCATGCTGATGGTCACGGAGCCGCTGGCGGTGTATTTCAGAGCGTTGGACAGCACCTGCTCCACCACAAAGCCCAGCCATTTGCCGTCAGTCACCACGGTGTGGTCCAGTGGCTGGTATTCCAGCCGCAGCCGCCGGCGGATAAATTCTCCGGCGAAGCGCCGCACCGCCGGGCGCACAATGTCGTCCAGGCTGTTCCGCCGGATGACATAGTCCGTGGTGCTGCTGTCCAGCCGCAGGAATACCAGCACCATCTCCACATATTGCTCCACCCGCATCAGATCCCCGGACAGGGACCTGGCCAGGTCGGAGTCCTCGTTCTGCAGCGTCAGCCGCATGGACGCAATGGGCGTTTTGATCTGGTGGGCCCACAGAGTATAGTAGTCCACCATGTCGCCGTACCGGCGCTGGGCCTGGGACTGTATCTGCCGGCGGCTTTCCTCCAGCAGGGCCACAAGCTGCCGGTAGTCCTCCCGCTCCACGGTGTCTGCCGGGGGCAGGGATGCGGCGATCTCGTCCGGCAGCCGCAGTACGCGCTCCATCTGCCGGTGCCGCCGAAGGGCCTGGCGG
This sequence comes from Oscillibacter sp. CAG:241, assembly GCA_000435975.1. Lineage (GTDB taxonomy): Bacteria > Bacillota > Clostridia > Oscillospirales > Oscillospiraceae > Vescimonas. Next base: position 3,460 of record FR884072.1, read on the forward strand.
TAATCCGCCGCCAGCAGGATGCTCCCGGCCACGGCGCACAGCAAAAACGGGTATGCCACCGCCTGGACAGGCAGACTGTACAGGGCGAACGTGACGGCGAACAGACCGCCGAACAGCAGGAAAGTCAGCAGCACGCCCCGGCGCTGCCGCAGATAGCTTCGCACCATGGCCGTCACCCCACCATGTAGCCCAGGCCCACCCGGGTGGTAATGAATCCCGGCAGTCCTGCGGCGTCCAGTTTTTTCCGCAGCCGCCCGATGTTCACCGTCAGGGTATTTTCGTCCACGAAGCTGTCGGTTTCCCACAGGCGCTCCATAAGCTTCTCACGGCTCACCACCCGGCCCTTGCTCTGCATCAGACACAGCAGGATGCGGTACTCGTTTTTCGTCAGGGACACCCGCTGTCCCTGATACGTCAGGGTGTTGTCCCCGGTGTTCAGCAGCGCGCCGCGATGCTCCAGCACCGGGGCCGACGCGCCGAAGTCATAGGTCCGGCGCAGCAGAGCCTGGATCTTGGCCATCAGCACGCTTTGATCGAAGGGCTTGGTGATAAAGTCGTCAGCGCCCAGGTTCATGGCCATGATGATGTTCATATTGTCCGCCGCCGACGAGATAAAAATCACCGGAACCCGGGATACCCGCCGGATCTCCGTACACCAGTGGTACCCATCGAAGCAGGGCAGGCCGATGTCCAGCAGTACCAGATGGGGATCGAATTCCGCAAATTCCTCCATGACGTGCCGCAGATCCCGGACCTGCCGCACCTGTAAATTCCACAGCTCTCCCTGGGTCTGCACCGCCTGGGCAATGCCCCGGTCATCCTCCACCATCAGCACCCGATATGCCGCGTATGCCTCCATGCACTCGCCTCCCTTGCCCGTTTTTCCCATTGTAGCAAAATCTTCCCGGCATTACAAGAAGAAACAGCCGCCCCGAAGGGCGGCTG
>FR884073.1:0-22033 GCA_000435975.1 Oscillibacter sp. CAG:241
GGGAGGACAGTTTATGTACTTAGAGATAAGCAACCCCATGGATTACCATGTGGCATTATACATCAGACTATCAAAGGAGGACGAAAACGAAGGGCCGTCAGAAAGCGTCAACAATCAGAAATCCCTCTTGGATGATTTTGTGAAGAAGCATCGGCTGTCGGTCTACGACACTTACATCGATGATGGTTGGTCTGGAACTAACTTTGACCGCCCGGATTTTCAACGGATGATCGGCGACATCGAAGCCAAGAAGGTCAACATGGTCATCACCAAAGACTTGTCCCGTCTGGGCCGTGACTATATCATGACCGGCCACTACATGGAGCGGTACTTCCCGGAAAAGCGGGTGCGGTACATCTCACTACTGGACGGTATCGACACTGGTGTGGAATCCAGTGCCAACGACATCACCCCGTTCCGTGCCATCATGAATGACATGTACGCCAAGGACATTTCCAAGAAGATCAAATCTGTCAAGCGGGATAAGCAGCGTAAGGGACAATTTATCGGCGGCAAACCGGTCTATGGTTATAAGATGCATCCCACAGAGAAGAACAAAATCGTCATTGACGAGGAAGTAGCGCCCATAGTGCGGCGCATCTTCCACATGGCGTTGGAAGGTATGAGCTGCAGGCAAATCGCCACACAGTTAAACGAAGAGGGTGTACCCACTCCGGCAACCTATGCAGGACTGCCTGTGGCAAACCCAGGTCCCTACACCGGTCTGTGGAGCAGTGAACGCATCTCAGATATGCTTCAAAATGAGACTTACATCGGAAACATGGTTCAAGGACGAACGGTGAAGATCAGCTACAAGTCCAAGAAGTGCCTGAAGCAGGACCGTGAAAACTGGGTCGTGGTGGAAGGAACGCACGAGCCGTTGATTGATCGGGAAACCTTCCAAAAAGTACGCATGTTGGTCAACAGCCGCAAGCACACCAGAAGCCGAACCTATGACTTTCTGCTCAAAGGCATGATCTTCTGCCATGAGTGTGGTTACCCGCTGGCGGTGCTCAATCGCATAAATGCTGCCGGAGAGGATGTGCTGTACTTTGTCTGCCGGACTTATCAGCGCTTCACCAAAGCCGGTGTCTGTTCGTGCCACAGCATCAAGGAAAAGACTGTGACGGACGCCGTTGTCGCCAAGATACAGGAGGTCTGCGAGGCCTATTTGGATCCGAGTCAGCTGCAGCCAATTGCCATTACTGCTGTGGAAGAGGTGCGCAAAGCAGAGAGCCACGATAGCGAGATTCAATCCCTGCACAGCAAGATCGACGGCCTGACTGCCAATCTGGATAAGATGTACATGGATCGGCTGACTGGCCTCCTTGCTGAGTCGGATTTTGAACGGATTTATCAGCGCATCAAGATGGAGCGCAACTCACTTGAGGAAAAGCTGAAGGACTTGGAAGTGCAAAAAGAAAGCCCGGTCAGCACCGAAGACCGAGCCAGAGAGTTGGTGCAAAGGTTCATCACATCGGCTTATGCCAGTCGGGAACTGCTGGTGAGCCTGATTGAGCGAGTAGAATTAACGGAAGACAAGCAAATCATCGTCAAATTCCGCTTCCGTGAACTGGAAGCAATTTCTTAGGGCAAATCGTTTACAATAGGCGAGTCGCTACGTATCGCGCATTGAAAAACGCGCCCTGGAAAAGCTGGAGGCTGCCCTGCGGGAGCACTGCTATCCGTAAGAACAAAACGGGCGCGGAGATTGCCGCCCGCCGATGAAAAAAGCGAGGGCGGCAGCCCTCGCTTTTTTGCGGTCAATCGTCCTGCTCTGCCTGATGCTCCAGCACGGAGCCGGTGGCAGCGTCGATGACGTATTCATATTCCATTCCGCCGGACTTGAACTCCACCTCGTACACGGCGCGGCCATGCTCGTTGTCCCATTCCACCTGAAGCTCCTGCACCTGGCCTTCGGACAGGCCCGCGTGCCGCAAGGCGGCACTCTTGGCGGCCTGGGCGCCAATGTCGGAGGTACTGCTGCTGCGGAGGTTCTCCTTCTCGTAATCCAGCACAGAGCCGCTGATGGCGTCCACCGTGACCTCATAGGCGGCGGCGTCGGTGTGGAACTCCAGTTCGTACTCCCAGCGGCCGTCGTCATAGTCCCGCTCCGCCTTGGTAAACGTGGCGGAGGACAGGCCCGCGTGCTTCAGCGCGGCGCTCTTGGCGGCCTCCATGCCAATGTCACCGGAGGGGTTCACGGGAGTGGAGAGCTTCACGTTGGCTGGGCCGCTGAGCACCTGGCCGGTGTAGGCGTCCACCCGGTATTCCAGCTCGCCGTGACCGGGGACCTCCAGCTCCACCTCATAGTGGGCGGGTGTCTCGTCCAGCTCCGGGTCCACATCCGCGTCGGCCACATCCGCCGTGGTCAGACCCGCATAGTTGGCTGCCGCCTCCAGAGCCGCCGTCATGCCGATGGGCATCCCCGGGGCCCCGGCCTCGATCAGGTCCCGCAGCTCCTCCACGGACAGCTTTGCCAGCCCCTCGAAGGTCAGGCTGCTGTTGAGGGCCATGGCCTGCCGGATCAGGGCGGCCTTGCCGGTGGAAATGTGGTTGGCCTTGGCCAGCTTTTCCAGGTCCTTGTCCTGCTGCACCGTCTGGCTCAGGACAGCGGCCTGGGAGTCGCCCAAAGCGCCGCCCGCAACACTGGTCAGCTCCTGCTGAAGGCGCTGAGCCCGGGCCTGGTCCTTATCCTCCACGGAAATGAGAATGGCGGAGGACAGCGTGTCCAGATACCCGCACCGCACCAGGCTGCCCACAATGGCGTTGACGGCCACATCCGCCTTGACGCCCTTCAGGTCCCGGCCTCCGTCCATATCCGCCAGCACGGCGGCGGCCTCGTCGTTGAGGGCCTGGCAGGACACCACCTTTTCCCGGCTGTTCACCCGCAGCTCGATGCTGGGGTTCACGTCCAGGGACACCACAGACGTTACGGCGTGGGCCTGCTGCACCAGCACGCCTCCGCCCAGCAGCAGCACCGCCAGGCACGCCGCCATGGCCTGCATCCATTTCTTCATACGTTGATTTTTCTTTTTCATAGGGACTACCGTTCCTTTCCGCTCTGTACAGCGGGAGAGCACGCCAGCCACGTCGTCCGGCGCGGTCTTGTCCAGCGCGGCGGAAAGCCTGCGTTCCATCAGATCGTTGGTCATCGGGCGTCATCTCCTTCCATGTAAGCTCGCATCTTTTTCAATGCTCTGTGATATTTTGACAGGACGGTGGCCAGCGGCAGCCCCAGCGCTTCTCCGGTCTCCCGGTGCTTCAGGCCCGCTGTGTGCAGCAGAACGATACGACGCTCCTCATCTCCCAGAATGGCCAGGGCATCCTGCAAAAGCAGCCGCTCCTGGGCGTCCAGCCCCGGGCCGTCGTCGGGGATGGCATACCATTCCCGGTCCTCCATGGTCACCTGGCGGTCTGCCCGCCGCAGGTGCATCAGGCACAGATTCCGGCATACCGCCAGCACCCACCCGATGGGAGAGCCTGTGGGACGGTACCGGTCCGCCGTGTCCCAGATGTGCACATACACATCCTGGGTCAGGTCCTGGGCATCGTGGGCATTGCGGAGATAGGACAGAGCCAGACCATACACCGCCGTTCGGGTGCGGCGGGGGACACGGGGCCGGCCGGGGCGGGGCCCGGCGGTATGGCTGGGCCAGATCGTCGCGGTTCCCGGCAGCCACTCCCGAAAGCAGCCGTCGAAGCTCCTGCGCCTCCTCCGCGGGGAGGGATGAAGTTGTGTTGTCTATCCTGTGCAGCATCTCATTTGTCTCCTGTCATATGGATAATGCACGGCAGGGCGGTTTTATTGCGTCCTCCCGGAGGATTTTTTTATTTATTTTATCACGTTCCGTTTTTGTTTTCCACTCCTTGTGCCAAACAGGAAAAAGAGGTATAATAAAATAAATACGCAAAGGAGGTCGTCCCCATGAAGCTGATGGTTGTCGACGGCAACAGCATATTGAACCGCGCCTATTACGGCATTCGCCCGCTGTCCACCCGGGAGGGCCTGTATACCCATGCGGTATACGGCTTTATCACCACCCTCCAGCGGCTGCTGGACGAGGAGGAGCCGGAGGCCCTGTGCGTCACCTTTGACCGCCGGGAGCCAACCTTCCGCCACCAGGCGGACGCGGACTACAAGGCCCAGCGCAAGCCCATGCCGCCGGAGCTGGCCATGCAGCTGCCGGTGATGAAGCAGGTGCTGGCGGCCATGTCTGTGCCCTGCTATGAGCTGGCCGGGTACGAGGCCGACGACCTCATCGGCACCATCAGCCGCAAATGCCAGGCGGCGGGGTGGGACTGCGTCATCGTCACCGGCGACAAGGACAGCCTGCAGCTGGTCACGGACCGGACCAGGGTGAAGCTGGTATCCACCCGCATGGGCCAGACCACTACAAAGGACATGACCCCGGAGACCTTCCGGGAGCAGTACGGCTTCGATCCCATTCATATGATCGACCTGAAGGCCCTGATGGGGGACACGTCGGACAACATTCCCGGTGTGCCGGGGGTGGGGGAGAAGACCGCCATGGCCCTGGTGCAGCAGTACGGCGACATAGACGCACTGTACCGCCGCCTGCCGGATATCGACGCCAAGCCCAACGTCATCCGCAAGCTGACGGAGGGGGAGGAGTCCGCCCGGCACAGCTATTGGCTGGCCACCATCGTCACCGATGCGCCCCTGGCCTTCGACCCGGCGGAGAACCTGCGCAGGCCCTTCCGGCCGGAGCTTTACGACCTGTTCCTGCGGCTGGAATTTCAGAAGCTCATTGACAGATATCACCTGCGGCCCCACCAGGAGACGGCAGAGAAGCCCGAGTACACCACCACGGTGGTCCCCGTGGAAACGGAGGAGCAGGCCCGGACTCTGCTGGAGGAGTGGCGCAGGGCCGATCACGTGGCCCTGTACGCCGCAGCAGACCTGACGGCCATCTCTGTCCATTGGGATACCGGCGAGAGCACGGCACAGACGGCGGAGCTGTGGTCCGGGGGCTATCAGGGGAACTGGAACGCCCTGCTGGGGGCGCTGCTTTCCGGGGACATCCGGAAAATTTCTCACAACGTGAAGGATCTGATGCGGACGCTGCTGGACGGCGGCCTCCCGGCGGAGGGCTTTGTGTTTGACACGGCCCTGGCGGCGTATCTGCTGGATGCCACGGCAGGGGGCTATGACCTGCAGCGGCTGTTTGTGTCGTATTTCAACCAGGAGCTGGAAAAGCCCGCCCATCTGGAGCCGGACGCCTTCTCCCCTCTGGGAGACCGGGCTGCCGCCTGGGCGTCGCTGCACAGCTATGGCGCAGCGATAGAGGCCCTGTATGGTGTGCTTTTGCCCCGGCTCCGGGAGCAGGGCATGGAAAAGCTGTACTTCGGTGTGGAGCTGCCCCTGTGCCGGGTGCTGGCGGATATGGAGCGCAGCGGCTTTCTGGTGGACGGCGGAGCCCTGGCCCGGTTCGGTGCGGACCTGTCCGACACCATCCGCCAGCTGGAGGAGCGCATTTACGCCGCCGCCGGACAGCAATTCAACATCAATTCCCCCAAGCAGCTGGGAAAGGTGCTGTTCGAGGACCTGGGCCTGCCCCACGGGAAAAAGACGAAAACCGGCTGGTCCACCAATGCGGACGTGCTGGAGAAGCTGAAGGATCAGCCGCTGGTGGCCGACGTGCTGACCTACCGGCAGTATGCCAAGCTGAAAAGCACCTATGCCGACGGGCTTCTGAAGGTCATCGACCCCGACGGCCGCATCCGCACCAGCTTCCAGATGACGGTAACGGCCACGGGCCGCCTGAGCTCCACGGAGCCCAATTTGCAGAACATCCCCACCCGCACGGAGCTGGGCAGCAAAATGCGGGAGATGTTCGTGGCGGCCCCGGGCCATGTGCTGGTGGATGCGGACTATTCCCAGATCGAGCTGCGGCTGCTGGCCCACATCTCCGGGGACGAGGCCATGCAGCAGGCGTTCCTGTCCGGGGAGGACTTCCACACCGTCACCGCCGCACGGGTGTTCCATGTGCCCCAGGACCAGGTGACCCATCAGATGCGCTCCCGGGCCAAGGCCGTGAACTTCGGCATTGTCTACGGCATCTCCGCCTTCTCCCTGTCCCAGGACATCGGCGTCACCGTGGCGGAGGCCAAGGAGTATATGGAACGGTATTTTGCCACCTATACCGGCGTGAGGCAGTATATGGAGCAGGTGGTGTCCCAGGCCCGGGAGCGGGGCTATGTGGAGACCCTGTGGCACCGCCGCCGGGCCCTGCCGGAGCTGAAAAGCTCCAATTTTAACATGCGGTCCTTTGGCGAACGGGTGGCCCTGAACATGCCCATCCAGGGTACGGCGGCGGACATCATCAAGCTGGCCATGGTGCGGGTCCACCGCCGCCTGGCGGCGGAGGGCCTGGAGGCCCGGCTCATCATGCAGGTTCACGATGAGCTGATCGTGGAGTGCCCGGAGGCGGAGGCGTCTCGGGTGGAGCAGCTTCTGCAGCAGGAGATGCAGGGGGTGGCGGAGCTGTCGGTGCCCCTGCTGGCGGAGGCCCACACCGGTCACAACTGGCTGGCGGCCAAGGGCTGACCGGTTTTAACGAGAGTAAGGAGCAAACGCAATGACTGATTATTTTGCTGTGCAGCTGCCCCCGGAGCAGATCCGGGCCATCAGCTCCATCGGCCTGGCCCACCTGGGGGACGCCGTGTTTGAGCTGCTGGTGCGCACCTGGCTGTGCACCGGGGGCAAGGCCACGGGCAGAGGACTTCACCGGGCCACCGTGGCCCTGGTCTGCGCCCCCCGGCAGGCGGAGCTGGCGGAGAAGATCCTGCCCCTGCTGACCCAGGAGGAGCAGGACGTGTTCCGCCGGGGCCGCAACGCCAACGTCCATTCCATCCCGGCCCACGCCAGCCGGGCCCAGTACCAGCAGGCCACGGCTCTGGAGGCCCTGCTGGGATACCTGTATTTACAGGGCAGACACGACCGGGTCAACCAGCTGTTCTGCCGGATGATGGAGGAGGAGTAACATGCCGCTGGATGCCATTTGCCTGAGCGCCGTGGTCCGGGAGACCGCCGCCCAGGTGGAAAACACCCGCATCGAGAAGATCCAGCAGCCTGCCCGGGATCAGGTGGTGCTGCTGCTGCGGGGCGGGCGGCGGCTGCTGCTGTGCGCCGGAGCCACCCAGCCCCGCCTGCACCTGACGGCTCTGCCGCGGGATAATCCCTCCCAGCCGCCTATGTTCTGCATGCTGCTGCGCAAGCACCTGGCGGGAGGGCGCATCGTGTCCGTGGAGCAGGAGCCCCTGGAGCGGGTGGTGACGCTGCACATACAGGCGGCGGACGAGCTGGGAGAGCAGCGGCCCTGGCGGCTGATTCTGGAGGCCATGCCCCGCCATGCCAACCTGATCCTGGTGGATCACCAGGGACGCATCACCGACTGCCTGCGGCGGGTAGATTTCGAGATGTCCCAGCAGCGACAGGTGCTGCCGGGTCTGTTCTATCACCTGCCGCCCCGTCAGGAAAAGCACTCGCCCCTGGAGGTGAGCCGGGAGGAGTTTTTGGAGCTGCTCTCCGCCCTGCCGGAGGGCGCGCCGCTGGACGGCTGGCTGCTGGACACCTTCACGGCTCTGCCGCCGCTGCTGGCCCGGGAGCTGGTTTGTGCCGCATATGGGTCTGTGGACGCCGGCCTGTCCCGGGACAGGGGCGGGAAATTGTGGGACAGCTTCGTTCTTTGGCGGGACAAAATCACCCGGGGGGATTTTACGCCCACCCTGCTGCGACGGGCCGGCCGGCCGGCGGATTTCACCTATTGCCCCATCACCCAGTACGGCGCTGCCGTGGAGCAGGAGAGCTTCGACAGCTTCGGCAGCCTGTTGGACGAATTTTATGAGGGCCGGGACCAGGCGGACCGGGTCCGGCAGAAGGGTCAGGACCTGATGAAGTCCGCCTCCGCCGCCCGGGACCGGGTGCGCCGGAAGCTGGCGGCCCAGGAGAAGGAGCTGGCCGCCACCCGGGACCGGGAAAGGCTCCGGATATCCGGCGAGCTCATCACCGCCAACCTCTACCGCATGGAGCGGGGCATGAGCCGCCTGACGGCGGAAAACTACTATGAGGACGGCTGCCCGCCGGTCAACATCCCGCTGGATGTGCGCCTGGGGCCCCAGGAGAACGCCGCCCGGTACTTCAAGCAGTACGCCAAGGCGAAAACCGCCGAGAGGGTGCTGACGGAGCAGCTGGAAAAGGGCCGGGAGGAGCTGACGTACCTGGAGAGCGTGGTGCAGGAGCTGTCCCAGGCGGAGGCGGAGCAGGATTTCAACGACATCCGCGCCGAGCTGGAGAGCGGCGGCTATCTGAAAAACCGGGGCAAAAAGCAGCCGGGGTTCCAGCGGGCCTCCAAGCCCAGGCAGTTTACCTCCTCCGCCGGACTGCGGATCCTGGTGGGACGCAGCAACCGGCAGAACGACCGCCTCACCGCCAAGGACGCCGACCGCCGGGACATCTGGCTCCACACCCAGAAGATCCACGGCTCCCATGTGATCCTGTGTACCGGCGGGCGGGAGCCGGACGAGACCAGCCTGTATGAGGCGGCGTGCCTGGCGGCATACTATTCCCAGGGCCGGGAGGCCGGAAAGGTGCCGGTGGACTATACCCCGGTGCGCTATGTGAAAAAGCCCGCCGGGTCCCGGCCAGGCATGGTGGTGTACACCACCTATCAGACAATATATGCTGTACCGGACGGCCAACTGGTGAAAAAGCTGGCGGCGAAAGCCTGACATCGAAAGGAAGCTTTGCTGCCATATGCCCGAAAGAATGGCCCGGGTGCTGATCATTCGGACGCACGGAGCCGGCAGAGAATGCTTCTGAGTCTTTTAAAAAACCGCAGAATGCGGTTTTTTAAAAGGTCAACAGTTAGCGCGCTCTAACCATTGGGTGCATATGCGACGGAGAAGATGTGCCGGGCAGCTGGCGGATGGGGTTGGCTTTTGCCGGGAACTGTGATATAATGGCCGAAAAATACCCATTGGAGGAGGAAACGGCATGCGGATCGGAACGGTGGATATCCCCTCGCAGCTGGTGCTGGCCCCTATGGCCGGGGTAACGGACCTGGCATTCCGGCTGATCTGCCGGGAGCTGGGGGCGGGCCTTACCGTAACGGAAATGGTCAGCGCCAAGGCCCTGTGCTATCAGGATAAAAAGAGCCGGGGACTTCTGAAGCTGTCCGACGGGGAGCACCCGGCCAGCGCTCAGATCTTCGGCAGTGACCCCGGGTGCATGGCCGAGGCGGCGTGCATCGCGGCGGAGCTGTCCGGCGCGGACCTGATCGACATCAACATGGGCTGCCCCGTGGGCAAGATCGTGTCCAACGGCGATGGCAGTGCGCTGATGCGGGACCCGGAGAAGGCGGCCCGCATCGCCGAGGCGGTGGTGAAGGCCTCACCGGTGCCGGTAACGGTGAAAATGCGCCGGGGCTGGGACAAGGGAAGCGTCAACGCCGTGGAGCTGGCCCGGATGCTGGAGCAGGCGGGGGTGTCCGCCGTGGCGGTCCACGGCCGCACCCGGGCCCAGATGTACGCCGGACAGGCGGACTGGGTCACCATCCGCCAGGTGAAGGCGGCGGTGTCTATCCCGGTCATCGCCAACGGAGACGTGTTTACCCCGGAGGATGCGGTGCGTATCCTGCACTTTACCGGGGCAGACGCCGCGATGATCGGCCGGGGATGTCTGGGAAATCCGTGGCTGTTTCAGCAGGCCCGGGCGGCGCTGGCCGGGGAGCCTATCCCGCCGCTGCCGCCCCTGAGCCGGCGGTGTGACACCGCCGTGCGGCAGATTGAGCTGGCGGCCCGGGACAAGGGCGAGCATATCGCCATTCTGGAGGCCCGGAAGCAGTACGCCTGGTACCTCAAGGGCGTGCCCCATGCCGGATATTACAAGGAGCAGATCGTGCGCATGAACACGCTGGAGGACGTCTATCGGGTAACGGAGGGCATCCGCCGGGACCTGACGTAAAATTTTCAGCCGGCGGGGGAACCTTTTGGGCTCTCTCACCGTCTGATAAGGGAAGGGGGGCGTGGACCGTGGTGGAGGAACAGTGCGTGGCGCAGGCCCGTGGCGGGGACGCGTCCGCCTTTGAGGAGCTGGTGCGGACGTATGAGGCACCGGTGTACCGGCTGGCGCTGCGCATGTGCGGCGGCCGGGCGGAGGACGCCCAGGAGGTGGCCCAGGAGGCGTTTTTGGCGGCGTGGCGAGGGCTGCCCCGCTTTCGGGGCCAGTGCCGGTTTTCCTCGTGGCTGTATAAGCTGACGGCCAACGCCGCCGTGGATCATTTGCGGAGGGAAAAGCGCCGGCCGGCGGCGGTGCCCCTGGAAAACGCCGGGGAACCGGCGGACCCCCATACCCCCCAGGAGGAGCTGGAGCGGCGGGAGCTGCACCGGGCGGTGCAGCAGGCCCTGGACCGGCTGACCCCGGAGCACCGGGAGGTGCTGCTGCTGCGGCAGATGCAGGGCCTGTCCTATCAGGAGATCGGGGCGGCCCTGAGTCTGGAGGAGGGGACGGTGAAGTCCCGGATCAGCCGGGCCAAGCGGCAGCTGCGAACCATTCTGGCGGAGGGGAACCTTTTGGGGGAACCGGACGTCATACAGGATAGAAAGGGGGCGGGAGGATGACGTGTGATCTGGACCGGGTGGACGCGCTGGCGGACGGCCGGCTGGACGGCCCGGAGGCGAAAGCGGTCATGGAGCATCTGGCCGGATGCCCCCAGTGCCGGGCATATTATGAGGGTGCCCTGGCGGCGGACCGGGTGCTGGCGGATACCGGCATCAACCCTCCGGCGGATTTCGCTGCGGGGGTCATGGAGCGGATCCGGCCCCGGCGGCAGGTGCAGTGGCCCCGGGCGGCGGCAGGACTGGCCGCGTGCCTGCTGCTGGCGGCCGGGGCGACCCTGGCGCTGCCTCAGGCGGTTCCTGAGCCGCCGTCATTTTACCGGGAGTACCCTGAGCTGTTGAGCAGCGAGGACCAGACACTGGTTTTCACCTTTGACACCAAGGGCACCGATGTATTTGAGGAGGAGACCCGCAAGGAGACGGAAATGCGTTACCGGCAGCTGCCGGGAGAGAGCGTCCCCGTGGTGGAGGACGCGGGCCTGTGCCGCCGGACGGCGGCGGCTCTGGCGCGGCAGGGCATTGCCCCGGACGACGGGGGGGTGTACCGGCTGACGCCCCGGCAGATGGAGACGATGTATATCCAGGCGCCGGAGCTGGCGCTGGTCCACATGGGCTCGGTGTTTCTGCTGGACAGCCTGGGATAGAATACAAGGAGGAGCTTATGAAAAAGAGAACGCATTGGTTCGTGGCGGCGGGGCTGGCCCTGTGCGGGCTGCTGCTGGCTGCGCTGACCCTGGGACAGCCCCGGGACGTTCCCGAGAGCAGCCGGGACAATGAGGCCCGGCCCGTGGTGCGGGTGATTCCCGCCTGGAAGGGCGCACAGGACCTGGAAAAGCACGCGTATTAAGGAGGAAGCGCATGAAATATGCCTTTTGATGATGGGAGATTTCGGCCCGGGGGACCGGGCGGCCATTGGTGCATAAAAAGGAAGGGACCACACAGGTCCCTTCCTTTTTATGCACCGCTCTGCTCATATACGGCCCGGACATAGCGGCGGCCCCGCCAGATGGTGGCCAGGCACACGACCATAGAGAACCCGCCGCACAGGGTGACGCACAGGCGGTAGTCCAGCACCTCCCCCAGCGCCCCAATGACCAGGGACAGCACGGCGGCCGCGCCGGTATACAGCATGGATTCAAAGGCGTTGACCCGGGCCCGGAGCCTTTCCGGAATATACCGCTGCACCGCCGCCTGGCGCATGGTGGCGCTGTTGGTCCCCAAAAATCCACACAGGCCCCGGCTGGCCAGCATCAGGGGATACGGCAGCCAAAGCAGCAGCATGTCCATGGCCTCGTACACCATGTACACCAGGAAGGCGAAGCCGTACCGCTTCTTTTCCGGGATCTCCATCCGGTACTGCACAAAGCCGCCCACTGTGCGGCCCAGGAATTCCGCCACGGAGAACAGAGAGTACATGGCCGCCGTCATGCCGGGAAACGTCCGGAAGAACGCCACCAGAATGGGGGAATATCCGCTGCCCACGCCGTTGGTGACGGCCATGTAGCCATAGATGTTCATGAGGCCCTTTTCCTGCCGCAGATACCGGGCGGCCTCCTTCACATCCGCCCACCAGGCACGGAGGGAGGAGCTTTCCTCCGGCGGGCGGCGCTCCTCGTGAATACGGATGCCGCTTTCCACCGCCGCCGCCATCAGGGACAGGACTCCTTGTCCCACCAGCAGCCATGCCGCTCCCACGGCGTCCAGCAGCACCGCCGACAGGGGCAGCATCATCACCCGCAGAACGGGGTACAGGGTGGAGGCCACGGCATAGCCCTTTTGCTCCGCCCCCTCCGGCAGCAGCATGGGGAAAATGCTGTTGTACGCCAGCTCGTCAAAGGCTCTGAGGGATGCCAGCACCAGGGAAAAGGCCAGGTAGCCCACATAGGAGAACGTGCCCCGCAGAAGATACGCCCCCAGCAGCAGATACATGACGCCGTTGAGCATGTCGCCGCCTACCAGGAAGGGCTTGCGGGGCATCCGGTCCATCCACGGGGCAATGAACAGGGGCAGCAGAAAGCCCGGGATCAGCTCTGTCGCCAGCACCAGCGCCGAGGCCAGGGTGCTGCCGGTCTCGTCGAACACCAAAAACGACATGGCAAAGCCGCCGGCGATGCCGCCTACGGCGCCCAGTCCGCTGGCGGCGATCAGCAGGGTAAAATTCCGTGTCCAGAGTCTGTTTTTCATCGTTTCTCACCTCGAGAATATCATAGCACACTGGTAAGAAGATGAAAACGGGGTATATATGGGAAATGTTTCTTATAAAAGCCCTATTAAATCAGAAAAACAGGGGGGTATATAGGAAAGCTGCTGTGCTGCGGGCTGGAAGGCGAGCGGGGAGAGACGCTGGGCGGCAGAAAAAACGTAAAAAAATCGCGACTCCTACCGTATTTTTTTGTAAATAAAATATAACGGTTGACTACCAGAGGATTATCTGCGATAATATAAGTGAAAATATTAGAAAGGAGAATATCCATGAAACGTAGGATCTTTGTTTTGCTGCTGGCGGGCATGCTTCTGCTGCTGACCGCTTGCGGCGGCGTGGTACGTCCTCCTGTCCGTATTGGGGAAGCTACTGGGAATGCCTCCTTTAACAGGTCGTATTCTCTGACGGAGGCCTTTGAGGAGGCTGACGTTGTGGCATTGGTCCAGGTAGGGAACTGGCTGGGGGAAAATACGGATGGGTTCCCCTATACCTATTACGAAGCCGACGCGTTAGAATGCTACAAGGGCGATATCCCCGCCCATTTTACACTGATGCAGTCCGGTGCATCCACGTCAACTTATGAGGACTACCCACTATATACCTATGGCAACCAGCTGCTGCTGTTTCTGGATCAAACTCAGCCAGACGGGGGCGAAGCATATATACAATATCCGGGCGCCTATGTGAATGTTTGCTCCTTTATCACCATGATGTACGTGGCGAACGCAGATGACGGCAGCCGCTACTTTGTGGACCGTTTCGGCCTGATGACTTATGAGGAGCTGATGAATAATCCAGGCTCCGCGACACTGGGGCAGCCGGCCGCTCAGCTGCGGGACCGCGAGCTGATGGCGGAGCTGAGCGACAATGTGAAGGGGACGGATAAGCTGCTGGCGGAGAGCCTGGCGGCAGCGGCCGATATGCAGAGCAACCCACATGTCGGCATTACCGCCTATGTCTATTCCGAGGACACCCTGAAGGCGCTGTTCGCCTCGCTGTCCGGCGAGTGATCGTATCAGAAAAGGTTTTTTTGACAAGCAGAAAACCCCCGGCCGGTGGCCGGGGGTTTTTGCTGTGTGGATTGCCGCTTGTTTACTTGACGATCAGGGTCTTGCCGTCCATTTCCTGGGGAGTGGCCAGGCCCATCACATCCAGGATGGTGGGGGCGATATCCGCCAGGCGGCCGGGGCGCAGCTCGTTGCCTGCGCCGCACAGGATGAAGGGCACCAGGTTGGTGGTGTGGGCGGTCATGGGGCTGCCGTCGGGCTGGAGCATGACCTCGGCGTTGCCGTGGTCCGCCGTGACCATGGCGATGCCGCCCATTTTCAGGGTGGCCTCCACCACACGGCCCACGCAGGTGTCCACCGTCTCCACGGCCTTGACAGCCGCCTGGAGAACGCCGGTGTGGCCCACCATGTCGCAGTTGGCGAAGTTCAGGATGATCACGTCATACGCGCCGGAGTTGATGCGCTCGATGCACTTGTCGCACACCTCATAGGCACTCATCTCGGGCTGGAGATCGTAGGTGGCCACCTTGGGGGAGGGCACCAGCACCCGGTCCTCGCCGGGGTACTGCTTTTCCACGCCGCCATTGAAGAAGAAGGTGACATGGGCGTACTTCTCCGTTTCGGCGATGCGCAGCTGGGTCATGCCCATGGCGCTGAGGTATTCGCCCAGGCCGTTTTTCACGGGGATACGGGGCCAGGCCACCAGCACGTTGGGCATGGAGGCGTCGTACTCGGTGTTGCAGACGTAGGTGGTGGGGAAGAACTCCCGCTGGAAGCCGTCAAACTCCGGGTCCACGATGGCACGGGTGATTTCCCGGGCCCGGTCGGGGCGGAAGTTGAAGAAGATGATGCTGTCGTTGTCGGAAATGGTGCCGTCCGGGTCGCAGACCACCGGCTCCATAAACTCGTCGGTGACGTCGTTTTCATAGGACTGGGCCACGGCGTCCACCGGGTCGGGATTCTGGATGCCCTCGCCATAGACCATGGCGTCGTAGGCCAGCTGCACCCGCTCCCAGCGGTTGTCCCGGTCCATGGCGTAATACCGGCCCATGACGGTGGCGATTTTTCCCACGCCCAGGGCCCGGCACTTTTCCTGGCAATCGGCCACGAAGCCCTTGCCGCTGGTGGGGGACACGTCCCGCCCGTCCAGAAACGCGTGGACATACACCCGGGTCAGACCCTTGTTCCTGGCCATTTGCAGCAGGGCGTACAGGTGCTGGATGTGGGAGTGGACGCCGCCGTCGGACAGCAGTCCGTACAGGTGCAGGCTGGAGCCCTTTTCCAGGCAGTCGTCCATGGCCTTGTTGTAGGCGGCGTTTTCAAAGAAGCTGCCATCGTCGATGGCGCGGGAGATGCGGGGCAGGTCCTGGAACACCACCCGGCCGCCGCCGATGTTGGTGTGGCCCACCTCGCTGTTGCCCATCTGCCCGGCGGGCAGACCCACGTCCAGGCCGCTGGCGGACAGGGTGGTATGGGCATATTCGGCAAACAGCCGGTCCAGCTGGGGCGTTTGGGCCAGGCTGACGGCATTGCCGGGGCCGGGGTCCGTCAGGCCGAAGCCGTCCATGATGATCAGGGTAGTAGGCGCCTTGTTCATTGCGGAACCTCCTGTCGTTTCGCTTAGTCCTGGTTGGCGGCGTTGATGATCTCCACAAAGTCGGCGGGCTTCAGGGCCGCACCGCCGATGAGGCCGCCGTCGATATCGGGCTGGGCCAGCAGCTCGGCGGCGTTGCCGGGCTTCATGGAGCCGCCATACTGGATGGTGATGGAGCGGGCGATACGGGCGCCGTACAGATGGCGCACGGTGGTGCGGATCGAGGTGCAGACCTCGGCGGCCTGCTCGGCGGTGGCGGTCTTGCCGGTGCCAATGGCCCAGATGGGCTCATAGGCGATGACGCACTTGCGCAGCTTCTCGGCGGGCACACCGGCCAGGGCGGACTTCACCTGCAGGGCGATGAGCTCCATGGTGATGCCCAGCTCCCGCTGCTCCAGGCTCTCGCCCACGCAGATAATGGGGTGCAGCCCGGCCTCCAGAGCGGCCAGAACCTTCTTGTTGACGGTGAAATCCGTTTCGCCGAAATACTGGCGGCGCTCGGAATGGCCGATGATGACGTACTTGACGCCCAGGTCCTTCAGCATATCGGCGGACACCTCGCCGGTGTAGGCCCCGGACTTTTCATAGAACAGGTTCTGAGCGCCCACGGAAATGCGCAGGTCCTTGAAGGCCTTCAGAGCGGTGGGAATGTTGACAAAGGGGACGCATACCACCACGTCGCACCACTTGGCGCGGGGCATGATAGCCTTGATGTCCTCGGCAAACTTTTTGGTGTCGCTGGCGGTCATGTTCATTTTCCAGTTGCCGGCGATAATGGTCTTGCGATATCTGCGATTCATGATGCTTGTTACTCCTCTTACCTAATAATATATTCTCGAAGGGAGGAAGGGGTTCCTCCCCTGGCGTTACTTATCCAGCAGGCAGGCCACGCCCGGCAGCTCGATGCCCTCCAGAAACTCCAGGGACGCGCCGCCGCCGGTGGAGATGTGGGTGATCCTGTCGGCAAAGCCCATCTGCTCCACCGCCGCCGCGCTGTCGCCGCCGCCCACGATGGTCACGGCGCCGCTGTCGGCCAGGGCCTGGGCCATAGCCCGGGTACCGGCGGCAAACTTTTCAAATTCGAACACGCCCATGGGGCCGTTCCACACAACGGTGCCCGCGCCCCGGACGGCGGCGCAGAAGGTGCGGATGGTCTCCGGCCCGATGTCCAGGCCTTCCATATCGTCGGGGATGGCGTCGGTGGGCACCACAAGGCTGTCGGCGTCGGCGGAAAACTCCGCCGCGGCCACGGTATCGGTGGGCAGAAGCAGCTGCACGCCCCGGTCCTTGGCCTTCCGGAGCATCTCCAGGGCATAGTCCAGCTTATCCGGCTCGCACAGGCTCTTGCCGATGGAGCCGCCCTGGGCCCGGGCAAACGTATAGGCCATGCCGCCGCCAATGATGATGGTGTCGGCCTTTTCCAGCAGGTTGTTGATGACGCCGATCTTGTCGGACACCTTGGCCCCGCCCAGCACGGCCACGAAGGGACGCTTGGGGTTCTCCAGAGCACCGCCCATGATCTCCAGCTCCCGGGCCACCAGCAGGCCGGACACGGCAGGCAGGAAGGCTGCCACACCGGCGGTGGAGGCGTGGGCCCGGTGCACGGTGCCGAAGGCGTCGGAAACATACAGCTCTGCCATGGAGGCAAGCTCCCGGGCAAACTCGGGGTCGTTCTTCTCCTCGCGGGGGTCAAAGCGCAGGTTCTCCAGCAGCATGATCTGGCCGCCCTGCAGGGCCGCAGCCTTGGCCTTGGCATCCTCGCCCACGATGTCCTTGGCAAAAATGACCTCCTGGCCCAGCAGCTGGCTCAGCCGCTCCGCCACAGGCCGCAGCGTCAGACTGTCCTTCCACTGCCCCTTGGGCTTGCCAAGATGAGAGCAGGCAATGACCGCCGCGCCCCGCTCCAGCAGATACCGGATGGTGGGAAGACTGGCCACAATGCGCTTGTCGCTGGTGATGGCGTGGGTCTCCTTATCCTGGGGCACGTTGAAATCGCAGCGCAGCAGGATCTTCTTGCCTGCCACGTCCACGTCCATGATGGTTTTCTTATTGTAATTCATATCGGTACGCTCCTTTATGAAAATAATACTCAATTTGTACTCACTTTGCCATTTCCCCG
The DNA here is from genome assembly GCA_000435975.1 of Oscillibacter sp. CAG:241. GTDB lineage: Bacteria > Bacillota > Clostridia > Oscillospirales > Oscillospiraceae > Vescimonas. The sequence goes on from FR884073.1 coordinate 17,565, forward strand.
CAGCGCATCAACCCCGGGAACTCCTGCTGCCGCAGCGCCTCGTAGGTCAGCACCGCCACGGAGTTGCTGAGATTCAGGCTCCGGGCCGGGGACACCATGGGCAGGCGGATGCAGCGATCATAGTGGGCCGTGCGGAATGCTTCCGGCAGACCCGCCGTCTCCTTGCCGAAGAACAGCCAGCAGCCCTCCCGGAACCGGGCCTGGCAGTAATCCTGGGGGGCCTTGGTGGTGGCCAGCCACAGGTCGTCCGCCGCCTCCGGGTGCTTCCGGAAGAAATCGTCCAGGCTCTCATAGTCGAATACCCGGACCAGGTGCCAGTAATCCAGGCCGGCGCGCTTCACCGCCCGGTCGGAGATGTCGAAGCCCAACGGGCGGATCAGATGCAGATCACAGCCGGTGGCCGCACAGGTGCGGGCAATATTCCCGCAGTTCTGGGGGATTTCCGGCTCAACCAGAACAATATGCACCATCTTTCCGTCGCTCCCTTCGGCACCTGCCTGACATGACCAGCCTATTGTAATGCAATTCCCTAAAGAATGCAACTGGAAATTGTTAATTCTGGGTATTTTTTCTTAAAAGTACAAAAATATGCAGGTGAATTGTAAGGGTTTTCTTGATTTTTGCGGCACTGGAAAATTATTGCCAGAAAAAAACGCAAAAATACTGGATTTTCACGCAGAGCATGATATAATGGAATTAACTATAGAAAGGGGGATGGTTCCCATGAACTGTAAAATTGCGATTTTCGACCTGAAGGGCGCTTTGGCCCCCGAGGATCAACCGCTGATGCTGGAGCCTGTCCTGTTTTGTCCGGTGCTGACCTGGATGGCGCAGGAATTGATGTGCTGCGGTGTGCAGCGGTATTTTATTGTCTGCCGGGAAAACTGGCGGGAGGAGGCCCGGGAGGCGCTCCAGGGCTTCGACGCAGAATTTTTCGACGATGTCCCGGCGGCGCTTTCTGCCGCCGAGGAGGACGTGATGGTAGTTCCCGGGCCTGTGGTACCGGTATACGGACCGGAGGACCGGAACGTATACGCCGCCGATGCGGCGGTGCTGCGCTCCCGGCTGCGGGAGGGTACGTCCCTGACCGACTGCCCGGCGGAAGCCGTGGGCGTCCGCGCCCTGTGGCAGCCCCGGGAGCAGGCTCCTGCGTTCCGGGCCTTTTCTTCGGCGGCGGAGCTGAACGCCGCCATGCCCGCTGCCCGTGAGCTGCTGATGCGCCGCATGGCATCCAACGGCGTCACCGTGGTGGACCCCGTCAACACCTATGTGGACCCTCGCTGCTCCGTGGCTCCCGGCGTGACCCTGCTGCCGGGCACCATCCTGCGGGGACACACCGCCATCGCTGCGGGCTGCGAGATCGGCCCCAATTCCATGGTGCGGGACTGCATCGTGGGGGAGGGGACCACCGTCAATGCCTCGCAGGTCAATGAGAGCACCATCGGCAGCCACACCACCGTGGGGCCCTTCACCTATGTCCGTCCCGGCTGCCGCATCGGCGACCACTGCCGGGTGGGGGACTTTGTGGAGGTGAAGAACTCCGTCATCGGCGACGGCACCAAGATCAGCCATCTGACCTATGTGGGCGACAGCGACGTGGGCCGGCGGGTGAACTTTGGCTGCGGCACCGTTACCACCAACTATGACGGGCATAAGAAGTTCCGCTGCACCATCGGCGACGACGCATTCCTGGGCTGCAATACCAACCTCATCGCGCCCGTCACCGTGGGGGACCGGGCCTATACCGCCGCCGGGTCCACCGTTACCGACAACGTGCCCGACGGAGCCCTGGCCATTGCCCGGGCCCGGCAGACCAACAAGGAGGGCTGGGCCGACCGGCTGCGGGCCCTGTGGAAAAAGAACCAGTGAGTATCGGCGCCAGCCGTCTCAAATACATCAACACCAAGAGAGATTTTTTTGAGTAAGATAGAAAGCGAGTGTGTAGAAAATGATTTCTCATGGCAAGGACATCAAGGTGTTCACCGGTAACTCCAACCCCGCCCTGGCAAAGGAGATCTGCCAGGTCATCGGCACCAAGTTGGGCGAGTCCGAGGTCAAGACCTTCGCCGACGGCGAAGTGTCCGTCTCCCTGTATGAGACTGTCCGCGGCAGCGACGTGTTCCTCATCAACTCCACCTGCAAGCCGGTCAATGACAGCCTCATGGAGCTGCTGATCATGATCGACGCCTGCCGCCGCGCCTCCGCCGGCCGCATCACCGCCGTGATTCCCTATTTCGGCTATGCCCGTCAGGACCGCAAGGCCAAGAGCCGCGACCCTATCTCCGCCAAGCTGGTGGCCAACATGATCGTGGCCGCAGGCGCGGACCGCGTGCTGACCATGGACCTGCATGCCAGCCAGATCCAGGGCTTCTTTGATATCCCTGTGGACAATCTGCTGGGTAACCCCGTGTTTGTAGACTACTACGCCAAGAAGTTCGGTGAGCGCGCCGAGGACATGGTGGTGGTTTCTCCCGATGTGGGCTCCGTGGCCCGGGCCCGCACCTTTGCCCAGAAGCTGCATATGAGCCTTGCCATCGTGGATAAGCGCCGCCAGAAGGCCAACCAGTGCGAGGTCATGAACGTTATCGGCGACGTGGCCGGAAAAGACTGCATCCTGTTCGACGACATGGTGGATACCGCCGGCTCCCTGTGCAACGCCGCCAAGGCCATCGTGGAGGTGGGCGGCGCCAAGAGCGTGTATGCCTGCGCCAGCCACGGCGTGCTGTCCGGCCCCGCTCTGGAGCGGCTGGAGAACAGCAGCATCACGGAGCTGGCTCTGCTGAATACCATTCCCGAGACCCAGGGCGCCGGGTGCAGCAAGATCAAGTATCTGTCCGTTGCTCCCATGTTCGGCGAGGCCATTGAGCGCATTTATCAGGAAATTTCCATCTCCAAGCTGTTCAACTGAGAAAAGCTGTGCTATAATAGTCGGGCGCTTTTGCGCCCGACTATATTTTTGCACCGGAGCTTTCCGGCGACAAAGGATGTGACGCTATGTTTTTTCATCGCAGCGGCGGCGGGGTGAGCTGGCTGCTGGTGGGCCTGGGGAATCCCGGGGCCAAGTATGCCAGCACCCGGCACAACATGGGCTTTCTGGCCCTGGACGGCCTGGCGGACCGGGAGGGCTTCCGCTTTAACAAGCTGCGCTTCCGGGCCTGGACGGCTCAGTGGAAGGTGGGGGATCAGCAGGTGCTGGTGATGAAGCCCCAGACGTATATGAATCTGTCCGGCGAGTCTGTGGGCGAGGCGGCGCGGTTTTACAAGATCCCGGCGGACCATGTGCTGGTCATCAGCGACGACGTGTCCCTGCCGGCCGGAAAGCTGCGCATTCGGGCCGGGGGCAGCGCCGGAGGGCACAACGGGCTGAAGAACATCATCCAGCATCTGGGCACCGACCGATTCCCCCGGATCAAGGTGGGGGTAGGCTCTCCTCAGCAGGCGGACTATGACATGGTGGACTGGGTCATCGGCAAGCCCATGGGGGAGGATCAGAGGGCTCTGATGGAGGCCCTGGACCGGGCCGGTGAGGCGGCCAAGGTCCTGATTTCCGACGGCATCGACCGGGCTATGAACCGGTTCAATTGAAGAATGCAGATCCATTCGTCAGCAAAATAGGCAAAAAGAGGGTCCCGCCGGATGGCGGGACCCTTTTTTTGCTGATACTGCCTGCATATATTATGGTCAGGCGGCCTGGACCTCAAATTTCAGCACACCATCGGCCCCGGAAATGCGGGCCATCATGGCCTCCAGATCCTCCACCATTTCGCTGGTCTCGGCGGAAATGGTGACGCCGGCGCAGCCATTGGTGGGGATGGTCTGGTTGATGGTGAGTATATTTGCGCCGGAATTGGCAAAAATAGACAGGAAGTTGGACAGCACGCCGGGGTTATCCTTCAGCAGGGCGTAAAACGTGATGATGTGGCCGGCCTTCATGTCCTGGAAGGGCTGCACCGCGTCCTTGTACTTGTAAAACGCGCTGCGGCTGATGCCCACCATCCGGGCTGCCTCGCCCACGGTAGCCGCCTCGCCCACCTGGAGCATCCGGCGGGCCTCCGCCACCTTTATGAATACCTCCGGCAGGGCTTCTGCCGATACGATGTAATATTTCTGATTGCTCATGGCCGTAACCTCCGCTGATGTTTCCGGCGGAAGCGTGCCTCCGCCGTTTCATTTAGCCTTTATCATACCATGTGGCCTGACATAATACAACTGTTTTCATGGGAAGGAGCTTACAAAAATGCAGGAAAAGCAGCGTGTATTTTTGGTGCGGACTGCATATTGGGCCGTGTGGACGGCGCTGTTGTGGCTGGGGGTGCGGTATCTGCTGCGGTGGCTGCTGCCGTTTATCCTGGCCCTGGGCCTGGCGGCGCTGGTGGAGCCTGTCATTGCCTGGTGCCGCCGGCGGATGGGCCTGAAGCGGGGATTCACGGCGGCAGTGGTGACCATCGCCGTTACGGCGGCCATTCTGG
>FR884073.1:22041-73378 GCA_000435975.1 Oscillibacter sp. CAG:241
GCACCTCGCCGTTACGGCGGCCATTCTGGCGCTGGCGGCCGTCATCGTGTGGCAGCTGATCCGCCAAGCGGCGGAGCTGCTGACGCGCCTGCCCACCCTGCTGGCAGGGCTGCCGGGAATGACCGCCGCCCTGCGGCAGCGGCTGGACGACTTCTGTGCCGCCTGCCCCCAGGGACTGCGGGGCTGGCTGGAGGAGATCCCCGCCCTGCTGGGGACCCAGGCGGCGGTGCTGGCGGAGCGGGCCAGCGGGGCGTGCATTGCAGCGGCGGGGGCCCTGGCGGCGGCTTTGCCCGGGGTGTTCCTGTTCTGCGGCACCACGGCCCTGGCGGTGTTTTTCACCACCGGCAGCTATCCCCGGATCATGGCCTTCTTCCGCCGCCAGCTGGGAACGCGGCTGGACAGGGCCCGGGGTGTCAAGGCGAATCTCCTGTCCACCCTGGGGAAATGGTTCCGGGCCCAGGCCATTCTGCTGGGGGTCACGTTCTGTGAGCTGCTGGCGGGCTTTCTGCTGATGGGCCAGCGATACGCCCTGCTGCTGGCCGCCGTTACTGCGCTGGTGGACGCCCTGCCGGTGTTCGGCACGGGGACGGTGCTGCTGCCCTGGGCAGCGGCGTGCCTGCTGCTGGGGCAGGCCCCCCGGGCGGTGGCTCTTGCGGCGCTGTATGCGGTGATCTCCGCTGTGCACAGCTTTCTGGAGCCCAAGGTCATGGCCGCCCAGGCGGGCCTTCCCCCTCTGGCGGCGCTGGCGGCTATGTACGCCGGCTTCCGGGCCTTTGGCGTGGCGGGCATGATCCTGCTGCCTGTGGCGCTGCTGTTCGTCAAGCAGCTCCATGACCAGGGCTATGTGGGGCTGTGGAAATAGCCTGAAAAGGGAAAATAACTGTTTTCTTGCCGGATGATCTGTGGTATAATAAAACATTAGTGAAGATTTTTCGACAGGAGAATGCCAAGATGAACAAACAACGCCGCGCGGACCTGCTGCTGGTGATGACCACTTTTTTCTGGGGCGCCAGCTATTATCTGACGGATATCTGCCTGGACGACCTGCCTCCCATGACCCTCAATGCCTTTCGCTTCATCGTGGCCTTTGTGGTTCTGGGGCTGATTTTCTGGAAGCACGTGGTCCATGTGAACCGCATCACCCTGCGGTACAGCCTCATCGTGGGCCTGGCCCTGGCAGGGACGTACGTGGCGTATAACTACGGCATTACCCGCACTTCCCTCTCCAACGCCGCTTTCATCTGTGCCCTGCAGGTGATTTTTGCCCCGCTGCTGGGCTTTCTGTTCTTCCGGCAGAGACCCGGGTGGAAGCTGGGCGCCGCCCTGGCGGTGTGTACCGTGGGCATGGCCCTGTTGACGCTGAACGGTCAGCTGCGCCCGGCCTCCGGGGACCTGATCTGTATCATCACGCCCCTGTGCTATGCCGCAGACCTGCTGATTACGGAGAAGGCCGTCCGGGACCCCCGGGTGGACCCCCTGGGCCTGGGCGTGTGCCAGCTGGCAGTGGTGGGCGCCGTGACCCTGGCCCTGGCTCTGGTGCTGGGGGAACCCATCCATCTGCCTTCCTCCGGCAAAACCTGGGCGGCGGCGCTGTTTCTGGGCGTGGTATGCTCCGGCATTGCCTTCGTCATTCAGCCTGTCCAGCAGCAGTATACCACCGCCAGCCATGTGGGCCTGATCTTTACCCTGGAGCCGGTATTTGCCTCCATGGTGGCCTTTGTCATGACCGGCGAGGTCCTGTCTCTGCGGGGCTATATCGGCGCGGCGCTGATGCTGCTGAGCCTGTTCATCATGGAGGGCGACTGGTCCTTCCTCCGCCGCAAAAAGCATACATAAAGGAGAACTTACCGTGGATAAACGATTGGAGCGCATCCTGCCCCGGGTGCAGAAGCCTGCCCGCTACGTGGGCGGGGAATACAACGCCGTGAAGAAGGACCCGGCCCAGGTGGATACCCGCATTGCCTTCTGCTTCCCGGACACCTATGAGATCGGCATGTCCAATCTGGGCATGCGCATTCTCTACGGCGTTATGAATAATATGGAGGGCGTGTGGTGCCAGCGGGTGTTTGCCCCCTGGGGCGACATGGAGGAGGAGATGCGCCGGGCGGGGATGCCCCTGTTTGCCCTGGAGTCCGGCGAGGCCATCACGGATTTTGACATCGTGGCCTTCTCCGTGGGCTATGAGATGGCCTTTCCCGCCATCCTGAATATGCTGGACCTGGCAAACATCCCCATTCACAGCGCGGAGCGCACGGCCCTGACCCCACTGGTCATCGCCGGGGGCACCGCCATGTACAACGCCGAGCCCATCGCCGATTTCGTGGATCTGGTGAGCCTGGGCGAGGGAGAGGATCTCACCGTGGAGCTGGTGGAGCTGCACCGCCAGGCCCGGCGGGAGGGCTGGTCCAAGGCGGCGTTTCTTCGGGCCGCCGCGCAGCTGCCGGGCATCTACGTCCCCAGCCTGTACGACGTGACGTATCACGACGACGGCACCGTGGCCGCCATCACCCCCCGGGACGGGGCCCCGGCGGTGGTGACCAAGCGCATCGTCCGGGATATGGACAAGTCCTTCTTTCCCACCAAAACCATCGTCCCCTCCACGGAGATCGTCCAGGACCGGGTGATGCTGGAGCTGTTCCGGGGCTGCATCCGGGGGTGCCGGTTCTGCCAGGCGGGGTATGTGTACCGCCCCGTCCGCAACCGCAGCCGGGAGCTTTGCGCCCGGTACGGCGTGGAGGCCTGCAACGACTCCGGATATCAGGAGGTGACGCTGTCCAGCCTGTCCACCAGCGACTATCCGCCGCTGACGGAGCTGTGCGATGAGCTGGAGCCCTTCTGCCAGCAGCGGCACGTGAATCTCTCTCTGCCCAGTCTGCGGGCGGATAATTTCTCCATGAGCCTGATGGAGCGGCTGGCCAAGGGCCGCAAAACCGGTCTGACCTTCGCCCCGGAGGCCGGGACCCAGCGGCTCCGGGACGTGATCAACAAGAACGTTACCCAGGAGGACCTGCTGCAGTCCTGCCGCACGGCCTTCGCCGGGGGGTACAGCGCCGTGAAGCTGTATTTCATGCTGGGCCTGCCCACGGAGACCGACGAGGACGTGCTGGGCATCGCCGATCTGGCGGCCCGGGTCATGCACGCCTGGCGGGAGAGCGCCAGCAACAAAAACCGCGGCGTCCGCATCACTGTGTCCACCTCCTGGTTCGTGCCGAAGCCCCACACGGCCTTTCAGTGGGAGCCGCAGATCGCCAAGGAGGAGTATGAGCGCCGGGTGAATCTGCTGCGGGAGGCCATCAAAACAAAAACCGTCACCTATAATTGGCACGATTCCGACACCAGCTTCCTGGAGGCCGTGCTGGCCCGAGGGGACCGGCGCATGGGCCGGGTGCTGGAGGCCGCATGGCGCAAGGGGGCCAAGCTGGACGCCTGGGAGGAGTATTTCTCCCTGGACCGCTGGCTGGAGGCCTTTGACCAGTGCGGGCTGGACCCACACTTTTACGCCAACCGCATCCGGCAGCGGGACGAGCTGATGCCCTGGGCCATGATCTCCAGCGGCGTCACGGAGAGCTATCTCTGGCGGGAGCGGGAGCGGGCCTTTGCCGGGGTCACCACTCCGGACTGCCGCACCCACTGCAACGCCTGCGGCGCCAACCGATTGGTAGGAGGGAAATGCGATGTCTAAGCTGCGGCTGCTGTTTGTGAAGGAGGGGCCCGCCTCCTATATCTCCAATCTGGACCTGCTGCGGACGGTGCAGCGGGCCTTCCCCCGGACGGAGCTGGACATCAGGCACTCCCAGGGCTTCCACCCCCACCCCATCATCTCCATCGTCCTGCCTCTGCCGGTGGGCCAGTCCAGCGACTGCGAGCTGCTGGACTTTGAGGTCACCCAGGAAACGGACGGGGCGGGCATCGCGGAAAAGCTCAACGGGGGTCTGCCGGAGGGGCTGACCATTCTGGACTGCTACGAGGCCCGCCGCCCCGTGCGGGAGCTGACGTATTTGCAGGCGGATATGGAGCTGGACTATGACCGGGGCGTGCCGGAGGGGGCCGTGCAGGCCCTGGAGGAGCTGTTCCACCGTCAGGAGCTGCTGATCGAAAAGCGCACCAAGCGCAAGCAGCTGGCCCAGGTGGACATCGCGCCTATGATCCGGGACATTTCCTTTACCCAGGGAGAAAATGTTCTTCGGGCCGCCGTGACGGTGCAGGCCCAGAACCCCGGCCTGAATCCCCAGCTGCTGGAAAAGGCCATCGCCCGGTACCTGCCGGAGCTGACTCCGGACTTCGTCCGTGTCCGCCGCCGGGAGCTGCTGGACGCCGACGGCCAGGTGTTCCGATGATCCCATCACCCGAAGGGCGACCCCCTTCGGGTGATCTTCTTGCCCCGGCGATGAGGGGGCCGGAGGACAGCGTCCTATGTTTCGTATAAATGACGTTCCCGGTAACGGCGGATTCCTTGACGCTGGGGGCAGTTTGCGGTACAATAGGACCAGAATGCGGTATTATGCCCCGGGATTTGGGGCGGTTATGATAACATATAGGGAGATTTTTCCATGAACTTGCTTGAAAACACCCAGCTTTACCGTACCTACGGCGCGCACCCGGCGGGGCAGGGCTGGACCTTCCGGGTCTATGCCCCCAATGCCCGGGATGCGGCTCTGGCCGGTGACTTCAATGGCTGGCAGCCTGCCCCCATGCAGCGCCAGGGCGGCGACTGGGTCCTCGCCGTTCCCGATGCCCAGCCCGGTCAATGCTACAAATACGTCATCACCGGCGCCGACGGTCAGGTCCGCTGGAAGGCAGACCCCTATGGCACTTATGCCCAGTTGCGGCCTGACACCGCCAGCCGCCTGTACGATGTGTCCGGCTTCCGCTGGCACGACGACGTGTGGCGGGAGCGCCGGAGGGAAACGCCGCTGACCGACGGCCCCCTGAACATCTATGAGGTCCATCCCGGCTCCTGGCGGCGGGATGAGGACGGCGGTTTTCTCAACTACCGCCAGCTGGCAGACCGGCTGGCCCCCTATGTCCGGGACATGGGCTATAACGCCGTGGAGCTGCTGCCGGTGACGGAATATCCCCTGGACGACTCCTGGGGTTATCAGTGCGTGGGCTATTTTGCCCCCACCAGCCGCTATGGCGAGCCCCACGACTTCATGTATCTGGTGGACCGGCTGCACCGGGCGGGCCTGGCGGTGATTCTGGACTGGGTCCCGGCTCACTTCTGCAAGGACGCCCACGGCCTCATCGACTTTGACGGCACCAGCCTGTATGAATATGCCGACCCCCTGAAGCGGGAGCATGAGGGCTGGGGCACCCGGGTCTTTGATTTCGGCAAGGACGACGTGCGGTCCTTCCTGCTGTCCTCCGCCCGCTGGTGGATGGAGGAATACCATGTGGACGGTCTGCGGGTGGATGCGGTGGCCTCCATGCTGTACCTGGATTATGGCCGCACGGAGTGGCGGCCCAACGTTCACGGGGGGCATGAAAATTTGGAGGCCATCTCGTTTTTGCAGGACCTGAACCGGCTGGCGGCGTCTATGGATCCCCCGGCACTGACGGCGGCGGAGGAATCCACCGCCTGGCCCAAGGTCACCTGGCCCATTGCCGACGGCGGTCTGGGCTTCGGGCTGAAATGGAACATGGGTTGGATGAACGATGTGTGTCACTACCTGAAAATGGACCCCTGGTTCCGGCAGTTCCACCACAAGGACGTAACGTTTTCCATGATGTACGCCTTTTCCGAGCGGTTCGTGCTGCCTCTGTCCCACGACGAGGTGGTTTATATGAAGGGCTCCCTCCGGGGCAAAATGCCCGGGGATGACTGGCGGCAGCTGGCGGGGGTCCGGAGCTTTACGGCCTATATGCTGGCCCATCCCGGCAAAAAGCTGACGTTTATGGGGGCAGAGCTGGGCCAGTGGCACGAGTGGGACTTCAAGGGCCAGCTGGACTGGTACCTGCTGGACAATGACGCCTGCTGCCGCACCCACCAGTGCATCCGGGCACTGAACCGGTTTTACAAGAAATCCCATCCCCTGTGGGAAAACGACCAGGATTGGGACGGCTTCCAGTGGCTGGTGGCCGATGACAACCACAACAACGTGCTGGTTTTCCTGCGCCGTGACCGGAAGGGCCGGGAGCTGATCTGCGTGGTGAACTTCTCCCCGGAGGCCCACGAGGGCTATCGCTTCGGCGTCCCGGGGAAGCTGTATTACGAGGAAGTGTTCAACACCGACGACGTCGCCTGGGGCGGCTCCGGTGTGTGCAATACCGGGCCCATTCCTGTGGAAAACATCCCATCCCATGGGCGGGACACCTCCATTTCCCTGCGGGTGCCGCCTCTGGGCGCCGTATTTTTGCAGGGAAGGGTGCGGCGCAGAAAAACCAAGGAGTAATCGACAGACTGGAGGGAATGAACAGACATGAAGAAAGAATGCGTGGCCATGCTGCTGGCCGGGGGACAAGGCAGCCGCCTGTATGTCCTCACCGGCGACATGGCAAAGCCTGCGGTGCCCTTTGGAGGAAAGTTCCGCATCATTGACTTTCCCCTGTCCAACTGCACCAATTCCGGCATCGACACCGTGGGTGTGCTGACCCAGTACCGCCCCCTGGAGCTCAACAGCTATATCGGCAGCGGCCAGCCCTGGGAGCTGGACCGGCTCAACGGCGGCGTCCATATTCTGCCGCCGTACCAGAGCGCCTCCGGCGCCTCCTGGTACAAGGGCACCGCCAACGCCATTTATCAGAACATCGGCTTTGTGGACCTGTACGACCCGGAGTATGTGGCGGTGCTGTCCGGCGACCACATCTATAAGATGGACTATTCCCGGATGCTCCAGCACCACAAGGACGCCGGGGCCGCCTGCACCATCTCCGTGATGGAGGTCCCCTGGTCCGAGGCCAGCCGCTTCGGCATCATGTCCGTGGACGAGCATGACCGCATCACCGCCTTCGCCGAAAAGCCCAAGGAGCCTAAAAGCAACCTGGCCTCCATGGGCATCTATATCTTCACCTGGCAGAAGCTCCGCTCCTATCTGCTGGCCGACGAGGCCGACCCCACCTCCGACAACGATTTCGGCAAGAACATCATCCCCGCTATGCTGGACGCCGGAGAGGTCATGTCCGCCTATCGATTCGAGGGCTACTGGAAGGATGTGGGCACCCTGGACTCCCTGTGGGACGCCAATATGGACATGCTGTCCCCGGGGTCGGGGCTGAACCTGCTGGACAAGAAATGGCCCATCTATTGCCGGACCCCGTCCTGCCCGCCGGCGTTTCTGGGCCCCCACGCCGACGTGGGCAACAGCGCCGTGGCCAAGGGCTGCGGCATCCTGGGCGAGGTGAAAAACAGCGTCCTCAGCTATAATACCCAGGTGGGCCAGGGGGCCAGCGTGTCCTATTCCGTGGTCATGCCCGGGGCCGTCATCGAGGAGGGCGCGGTGGTGCAGTATGCCATCATCGGCGAGCGCTGCCGGGTTGGCCGGGGCGCTCAGGTAGGCGCACCGCCGGAAACCGCCCAGGACCCCGCCGAGTGGGGCATCGCCGTCCTGGGGCCGGACACTGTCATCGCCCCCGGCGAGGTGGTGCCTGCCAAGGCTCTGCTGGACCGTCATCACGGGGAGGTGGAAGCATGAACGGTATGCACGGCATCATTTTCTCCTATGAGAAGAAAACCGGGCTGCGGGAGCTGATCGAGCACCGCATCCACGGTTCCATCCCCTTCGGGGGCAACTATCGCGTGGTGGACTTTATGCTGTCCAACATGGTGGGCGCCGGCGTCCGGGACGTGGGCGTCATCATGCACGGCAAGTGCCAGAGTATGCTGGACCATCTGGGCACCGGCAAAAGCTGGGACCTGAGCCGCAACCACGGCGGTCTTACCCTGCTGCCGGCCTTCGCCTATGCCGAGCGGCGGGGCGACGCCGGCCGCTTCCGGGGCAAGGTGGAGGCTCTGGGCTGCGTCATGGACTATCTGAAGGACATCCGTCAGGATTATGTGGTGCTGACCGACAGCGACCTGGTCATCAATCTTCCCCTGGACGACGTGCTGCGGGATCATATTGACTCCGGCGCCGACCTGACGGCGGTGTGCACCTCGCTGCCGGGCCTGGAGAGTGACACCTATTTCCAGCTGGATAACTCCGGACGCATCGTGGACGTGGCCCACGACGTGTTCACCCCCGAGGGCTTCCGCTGCCTGAACATCTTCGTGCTGCGCCGGGATCTGCTGATCCAGCTGGTGACCGACTGCATGGCGCACAATCAGTACAGCTTCCGCCACAATATTCTCCAGGACAGGAAGGATGCCCTGCATTTCCGGGCCTATGTCTGGGACGGCTACGCCGCCCGCATCGACACCATCGAGTCCTACTACCGCCGCAGCATGGAGCTGCTGCGGCCGGAGATCCGCATGGAGCTGTTCACGCCCCAGCGGCCGATCCTGGCCAAGGAGAACGACTCGCCCTCGTCCTATATGGACGGCTCCTGCGTCAACTCCCTGGTGGCCGACGGCTGCGACATCCAGGGCACGGTGAAAAACTGCGTGCTGTTCCGGGGCGTCCGCATTGAGCCCGGCGCCGACGTGGAGGGCTGCATTCTCTTCAAGGGCACCGTGGTCCGCCGGAATGCCGTCCTGCGGGGCGTTATCACAGACAAATACGTCACCGTTCAGGAGGGGCGCACCCTTATGGGTCACGAGAACTACCCCCTGGTGATCGCCCGGGACGTCACGGTCTGAAGCGGAGGTAAGCATATGAATATTCTGTATATCACCAGCGAGGCGGCTCCGTTCTGCAAAACCGGGGGACTTGCGGACGTGCTGGGCAGTCTGCCCCCCGCCGTGGCGGCGGAGGGCGACCGGGTGTCCGTGCTGCTGCCGCTGTACGGCCAGATCGCCCAGCGCTGGCGGGAGAAGATGAACTTCCGCTGCTACATCTATGTGGACCTGGGCTGGCGGCATGAATACTGCGGCCTGTTCTCCCTGGAATACCGGGGCGTCACCTGGTACTTTGTGGACAACGAGCGGTATTTCCGCCGCCGCAGCCTGTACGGCGACATGGACGACGGCGAGCGCTTTGCCTTCTTCTCCAAGGCGGCGGCGGCACTGCTGCCTCACCTGGCGGAGTATCCCAACGTGATCCACTGCAACGACTGGCAGACGGCTCTGGTGCCGGTGTACCTGCGGGACGCCGGAAACGACCTGCCGGTGGTGTTCACCATCCACAACATCGAGTATCAGGGCAAATACGGCCCCGAGACGGTGGAGGACCTGTTCGGTCTGAACCGGGGCTGGTACGACGGCGGCATCCTGCGGATGGACGGCTGCGTGAACCTGATGAAGGCGGCTATGCTCACCGCCAACGCCGTGACCACCGTCAGCCCCACCTATGCCCGCCAGCTTCACGATCCGGCCTATGCCTGCGGCCTGGAGCAGGTGGTGCAGCTCATCGACTACAAGCTCTCCGGCGTGCTCAACGGCCTGGATATGGAGAGCTTCGACCCGGCCCATGACGCCTCCCTGCCCCAGACCTACGACCCCGACCATATGGAGGGCAAGGCCGTGTGCAAGAGGGAGCTGCAGCGGCAGCTGGGTCTGGCCCAGGAGCCGGACACCCCCCTTACCGCCATCGTCAGCCGCCTGGTGGGACACAAGGGCATGGATCTGGTGTGCCAGGGGCTGGGCGGCATCATGGCCACCGGCTGCCAGCTGGTGGTGCTGGGTCAGGGCGAGCCCCAGTTTGAGGACACCTTCCGCTGGGCCCAGAGCCGCTGGCCGGGCCGCGTATCCGCCCAGATCACCTATTCCGACAACCTTTCCCGCCGGGTTTACGGCGCGGCGGACCTGTTTTTGATGCCGTCCCGCAGCGAGCCCTGCGGCCTGAGCCAGCTGATCGCCATGCGCTACGGCGCGGTGCCCATCGTCCGCCAGACCGGCGGCCTCAACGACACCGTCCGCTCCTGCCAGGTGGGTCAGCCTGACGGCAACGGCTATGTATTCTCCGCCTGCACGGCCCATGACCTGTGCCAGACACTGGGCCAGGCGGTGGGCCTGTACCGGGGCGACCGGCTGGGCTTTGACACCGTGCGCCGCCGGGGCATGACCGAGGACTTCGGCTGGGGCCGCAGCGCCGGGGCCTACCGGCGTATTTACCAAGATCTATCACGGAGGAACCACTAAATGACTTATACCAAAGATGCCCTGAAGGAGGCAATTCAACAGAAGCTGCGCCTGAACTACGGCTGCACCGAAAAGCAGGCCACCGACGGGGAGATCATGAAGGCCTGCGCCCTGGCCCTGCGGGACATTATGGCCGTGCGCAGCGTGGACACCCAGGAGCAGACCCAGGAGCGCCAGGAAAAGCGCGTGCACTATATGTCCCTGGAGTTTCTCATGGGCCGCAGCCTCATGAAAAACGCATACAACCTGGGCATTCTGCCCCAGCTGACCCAGGCCGTGGAGGAGCTGGGCTTTTCCGCCCCGGACATCTTCGACATGGAGCCGGATGCAGGTCTCGGCAACGGCGGCCTGGGCCGCCTGGCCGCCTGCTATCTGGACAGCATGACCACTCTGGACATTCCCGCCACCGGCTATTCCATCTGCTATGAGCTGGGCATCTTCAAGCAGAAGATCGTGGACGGTCAGCAGGTGGAGCTGCCCGACGACTGGCTGAACCTGGGCGATGCATGGCTGATGCCCAAGCCCCAGGAGGCCGAGGAGGTCCATTTCGGCGGCAAGGTCCGCACCCGGTGGGACAACGGGCACCTGATGGTGGTTCACGAGGACTATACCCGGGTGCTGGCCATCCCCTGCGATATGCTGGTGGCCGGGTACAACACGGACCATGTGAATACCCTGCGTCTGTGGGACGCCAAGAGCCCCAAGCCTATCGACATGCAGCTGTTCAGCCAGGGGCAGTATCTGAAGGCCAACGAGGAGCGGGCCATGGCCGACTCCATCAGCGCCATTCTCTATCCCGAGGACAACCATTACGAGGGCAAGTCCCTGCGGCTGAAGCAGCAGTATTTCTTCGTGTCCGCCACCCTGCAATCCATCACGCGCCAGCATATCCAGACCTACGGCACCCTGACGAATTTCCACGAAAAGAACGTCATCCAGATCAACGATACCCACCCGGCGCTGGTGATCCCGGAGCTGATGCGCATCCTCATCGACGACGCGAGACTGGGCTGGGACGAGGCGTGGGACATCACCCGCCACTCCGTGGCCTATACCAACCACACCGTGCTGGCCGAGGCACTGGAGAGCTGGCCCCAGCGGCTGTTCGAGACGCTGCTGCCCCGCATCTGGCAGATCATGCAGGAGATCGCGCGGCGCTGGCAGCAGAAGGTGGACGATTTCTATCACGACCCCAAAAAGACGGAGAAAATGGCGGTTATCTGGGACGGCGTGGTCCACATGGCCAACCTCTGCATCGCGGGGGGGATGGCCGTTAACGGCGTGTCCGCTCTGCACTCCGACATTCTCCGCCGCGACGTGTTCCGGGACGCCTGCGGCATGGAGCCGGATAAGTTCAAAAACGTCACCAACGGCGTGGACCACCGGCGCTGGATCAGCCAGATCAACCCCGGACTGGACGGCCTGATCCGGGACTGCATCGGCGAGGGCTATCTTACCCACGCCGGATGCCTGTCCGGTCTGGACCGGTTCGCCGGAGACAAGGCCGTGCTGGACCGGCTGGAGGCCATCAAGCACAACAACAAGCTGGCCTTTGCCCGCTGGGCCAAGGGCCAGCAGGGAGTCACTCTGAACACCGACGCCATCTTCAACGTCCAGGTCAAGCGGCTCCATGAGTACAAGCGCCAGCTGCTGAACGTGCTGCACATCATCAGCCTGTACCAGCAGCTCCAGGACAATCCCGACATGGACTTCCGGCCCCAGACCTTCCTGTTCGGGGCAAAGGCCGCCCCGGGCTACGCCGTGGCCAAGCGCATCATCCGGCTGATTAACTCCCTGGCCGACCAGATCAACAGTGACCCCATCTGCCGGGATAAGCTCCAGGTGGTGTTTCTGGAAAATTACCGGGTGTCCATGGCGGAAATGCTGATGCCCGCCAGCGAGGTGAGCCAGCAGATCTCCACCGCCGGCAAGGAGGCCAGCGGCACCGGCAACATGAAGTTTATGATGAACGGCGCGCTGACCCTGGGCACTCTGGACGGCGCCAATGTGGAGATGCACCAGGTGCTGGGCGACGACAACATGTTCCTGTTCGGCCTCACCGCTGACGAGGCCGCCCGCCTGCGCCAGAGCTACGACCCTTATCTGCTGTATACCCGGGACCCGGTGCTGCACCGGGTGCTGGACCAGCTGAAAACCGGCTTCCGGGACGGCGTCAGCTACGAGGACCTGTACCAGCGCCTGCTGTACGGCGCAGACTGCCCGGCAGATCAGTATCTGCTGCTGGCGGACTTCGCCTCCTACTGCGCTGCCTCGCACCGGGTGGTGGATACCTATGCCGACCGGGAGAAGTGGAACCGCATGAGCCTGCACAACATCGCCCGCAGCGGCATCTTCTCCGCCGACCGCTCCATCGCCGACTATGCCGACACCATCTGGCACGTTCCGTATAAGAAATAAGCAAAGCACACAGCCCCTCCGGCCATGCCGGAGGGGCTGTAATCGTTTATGGGGGGATGCGCTCAGCCTTTTTCCAGCTCGGTGTGAACGAACATGACCAAAAAGCTCACCGCCAGCAGGCCGCAGGATACCCAGATTCCCCGGACGGAAAACGCGCCGGACAGCAGGGCACCCAGCCCTGCGCCCAGGGAAAACAGACCGATGACGCCAAAGTACGTCAGGGCATTGCGAAGTGCCTCCGGCTCACGGGTGTGGAAATAGGCGCACAGTGCCTCCGTGCCGTTGCGCATGTTGCCGATGCACATGGTGCTGGCATAGGCGTGGCCGCGGACCTTGCGGAAGGTTTGCAGCTGCATGGCGCAGGAGAAGGACACCAGGGCATTGGCCACGGTGTTCAGCGTCTGGGGCAGAAAGCCCACCGCAAACAGCACCGCGATCTCCGCTAAGAGGATCAGCTGCCGCCAGTGGACCTTTTCCATGGCCTTGAACCGGCGGTGGATGCACTCGGCGGCAAAAATGCCCGTCATAAAGGACAGCACCGGGACCAGGTACCGCAGGCACTGGTCCCACGCACCGTCAAACAGATATGCGCTGAACAGCACGATGTTGCCGGTCTGGCCATTGGCAAATACCTTGTCCCTGCAAAGGTAAGTATAGGCGTCCTGGAGGCCGCCGGACAGAATGATAAAGGAAGCAGTCAGCATGGATTCGGACATCTGACCGCGCAGCTTGTGGAAAGGAGCCATTTTTGCACCAGTCTTTCTGAAAATAGGCCGCGGTCTGCGGCCGGTAGGCAGCCATGATTATACGACAGGTGCAATAATCCGTCAAGTGCTGCGGCTCATATACCGCGAAATCTTTCCAAAGCACGAACGTCAGACTCTCCGCAGGCCTGTCGTTGACGCAGGCTATAGATCAGCTCCCCGGCATCCGGCAGCGGGCTGGGATGCCGGCAGAGCGCAGCGGGCATGAAAACAGGTCCGGCGCACAATGCGCCGGACCTGCTCAGCTTGTCAAAAATCCTTTTTGACAAGCTGAGCAAGCATTTTCAGAACGTTTACAAAAGTTCTGAAAATGCGGTGATTGAAAACAAAAGACACCCCTGATGGGTTTCTTTCGTAACGATCTTCCTTTCCGAAGGCGGAGGCAAGCCCGCTTTTTTGGCAGACGGAACAGGTCCGGCGCACAATGCGCCGGACCTGCTGCTATTATAGGGCTTGTTATAGGGCTTGTCAGATGAGGCCAAGGCCCCCGGCCACCTTGCCGATGAAGTCCTGGACATTGGTGACCATGGTGGTGGCGGACAGACTGCCGCGGTCCAGCAGCTTATTCACCACGAACTCTGCGGCGTCCACCGCGTACAGGTACACCGGGCGGATGGACCCGTCGGGCATTACCCGGAAGGAGGGGGTCATGTTGCCGGTGGCGATGGTGTGCAGCATGGTGGCCAGGCAGATCACCGTGGTGGACTTGCGCACCAGCTCCCGCATAGCGGACGCGCCCTCGTAGGCGTTGGCATACACCTCCGGCAGGGGACCGTCGTCCCGGATGGAGCCGGTGAGCACAAAGGGAACATGGTTCTTCACACAGCCGTAGATGATGCCGTTGTCAATGTGATACTCCTCGATGAACTTGGGAATGGACCCGCAGCGGCGGACCTTATTCAGCACATCCAGGTGGTTGTAGTGTCCGTTGGGCTGAGACTGCTGGGTGTAGATATCCTGGCCCAGTGCCGTGTGCAGCAGAGCACCCTCCAGATCGTGGGTGCCCAGGGCGTTGCCCGCCAGCAGGCCGTGGCAGTAGCCATTGTCGATGAGGGCCTGCATGGCCTTGCGTGCGCCGTCGTCAAAGGCGAAGGCGGGGCCCATGACCCACACGATGTTGCCGTGCTCCTTCTCGTGGCGCAGCAGCTCCACCAGCCGGTCATAATCCTTGGCATAGGAGGTCTCGCGGCTGCGGCCCTGCCGGAACACGAACTGATCCTCCAGCGTCTCGCTTTCCTGGGAGAAGCCGTTGCAGTGCATATAAATGCCGTCCTCGCCGTGCTCGGTGCGGCCCAGCATGACCCGCTGCCCCTTCTTCAGGTTGCGGCTCTCCACCACGGAGAGGGTGCCGTCGTCCTCCAGCACCACGCAGCTGTCCATGCGGCTCTCCTCGGCCAGGGTCCACTTGCCGTTGATCTTGAAATATTCGGGGTACATGGACGTGCTGTGGTATTCCTCCGGAGCCACGCCGTCCTTCTCTGCCGCCTCCCAGCGGGCATCGGGAGCGTTCAGCAGGGCGGGCTGGGTAAAGTCGGGGTGGTGATAGGCGGGGAATTCAAAAGCCATGGGGTGCTCCTTTCTCAGTGCAGGGTGGCGTAGATAACGGCCTTGATGGTGTGCATCCGGTTCTCGGCCTCGTCGAACACCACGGACTGTTTGCTCTCGAACACCTGGTCGGTGACCTCCATCTCGGTGATGCCGAACTTCTTGGCAATGTCGGCGCCGATGGTGGTGCGGGTATCGTGGAAGGAGGGCAGGCAGTGCATGAAGATGGCGCCGGGGGCGGTCATGGACATGACCTTGGCGTTGACCTGATAGGGGGTCAGCAGGCGGATGCGCTCGGACCACACGCTGTCGGGCTCACCCATGGAGACCCAGATATCCGTGTAGATCACGTCGGCGTTGGTGGCGCCCTGGGTGACATCCTCGGTGAGGGTCACGCTGCCGCCGGTTTCCTGGGCGATGGAGCGGGCCTTTTCCACCAGCCACTCCTCGGGGAACAGCTCCTTGGGCGCGCAGGCGGTGAAGTGCATGCCCATCTTGGCGCAGGCCACCATCAGGGAGTTGCCCATGTTGTTGCGGGCATCGCCGAAATAGGTGAAGCGCACGCCCTTCAGCCGGCCCAGCTTCTCCTCGATGGTCAGCAGGTCTGCCAGCATCTGGGTGGGGTGGAACTGGTCGGTCAGGCCGTTCCACACGGGCACGCCGGCGTAGTCGGACAGCTCCTGCACCAGATCCTGGCTGAAGCCGCGGTACTCGATGCCGTCATACATCCGGCCCAGCACCCGGGCGGTATCGGCAATGGATTCCTTTTTGCCCATCTGGCTGCTGCCGGGCTCCAGATACGTCACACCCATGCCCAGGTCCATACCGGCCACCTCGAAGGAGCAGCGGGTGCGGGTGGAGGTCTTTTCAAACAGCAGCACGATGTTCTTCCCCTCCAGCCAGCGGTGGGGCACACCGGCGCGCTTCATGTCCTTGAAATTGCGGGACAGGTCCAGCAGATAGCGGATCTCCGCGGGGGTGTAGTCCAGCAGCTTCAAAAAGCTTCTGCCTCTGATATTCACAGCCATAATGATGTTCTCCCTTTCTATTGATAAAATGAAATTTGGATGGATTCAAATCCCGTCACGCCACAGGGGCATGCTCATGCAGCGGGGGCCGCCCCGGCCCCGGGACAGCTCGGCACTGGGCATTTTCAGCACCCGGATGCCGCTGTCCTCCAGGATCTGGTTGGTGACATAGTTCCGGTCGTACACCACCACCACGCCGGGGGCGATGCACAGGGTATTGGAGCCGTCGTTCCATTGCTCCCGCTCGGCTGCGATCTGACTGCTGCCGCCGCAGCGGATCAGCTGCACCCGGTCCAGGCCCAGATATCCGGCCAGTACCCGGTCCACGGAACCGCTGACCTCCCGGGTGGTGACGTTGCCCTGTCCCCGGCCCGTCAGCTCGAAAATGCGCAGGGTGCCCAGGATCCCCGGATGCACCGTGAATTTATCCACGTCCACCTGGGTGAATACCGTGTCCAAATGCATGAACGCCCGGGTGCTGGGGATCTCGAAGGCCAGCACCGTGTCGATCTCGGAGGCTTCGTCGGCAAAAATAGTGGCCGCCAGCTGCTCGATGGCCTCCGGCTGGGTGCGCTGGGAAATGCCCACGCCCAGCACCCGGCGGCTCAGGTTCAGAATATCGCCGCCCTCGATGCAGAAATACTGGTCCGGCGTGTAATACAGGGGCACCTGGCCAGCGTAGTCCGGGTGATGCCGCAGCACGTAATCGCCATACAGCGTCTCCCGGTTGCGGGTGGCCGTAAACATATGGTTCAGGCTGACGCCCCGGCCAATGCAGGCAAAGGGGTCCCGGGTGAAATACAGGTTGGGGATCGGCGGCATCAGGAATCGCACGCCGGTATGTACCAGGCTGGACAGCCGTCCCTGCTCATTGGGGAACACATCCTGATACGACACGCCCTCCATGGTCTTGAGCACCAGGCACAGCGGGTCCTGAATGTCCAGCAGATACCGCTCCAGATCTGCCCGGTAGCCCATGGCGGTGCTGCCGGCCCGCCGGATGGTCTCGGCCACAAACTGACGCCGCAGGACCTCGTCGCTGGCCAGCACCTGAGCCGTCAGGTCCTCCAGGTATACCACCTCGGCTCCGTTGTCCCGCAGGATCTGGGCAAAGCAGTCGTGCTCGCGCTGTGCGCCATACAGATAAGGGATATCGTCAAACAGCAGCTGCCCCATGGTATTGGGACTCAGATGCTCCAGCTCCCGGCCGGGCCGCTGCAAAAGCACCCGCTTCAGGGGTCCGATCTCGCTTTTCACGCAAATGGGCATGGAATTTCCTCCTCTCCGATTGCACTCTATTTTACCAGATTTCTGCGCCCTTTTCTCACCATCCGGCGGGCCGATTTTTGTATTTTAACCGGTGTTTTCCTCCTGCACTTTGACACTTTATTGTAATAATACTCATTCCCCACCGGTCCCCCCTGTAAGTTCATGCGTTTTTTTGATGTGCCGTCCAGGGAAAATGTCATTATTTTGTACAAGTTTTTTTTCACGAAATGTCCGATTATCTCTTGGCAAGACAGACCCGCCGTGGTACAATAGCCCCCATAAAGGGGGAATTTCCATGAAGCAGACCATTGCCCTGCAAACGCCTGGCCGCTCCGAGCTGGACCAGAGCAGCCTGTTTTCCTATGACCAGCTTACCGCCGCCCGGCCCACGGCCCCGGTGATCCACCGGGACGCCCGTTTTCTCCTGGTGCGCAGCGGCAGCGGCATCCTGCGGCTCCAGGGCCGGGAGTATCCTCTGGCCCCCGGGACGCTGGCGGCTATCCTGCCCTGGCAGATCAGCGAGATCACCCGGGTGGACGAGCCCGTCACCTACAGCCTCATGGCCTATCACTTTGATACCGTGGCCCGGGCTGCCCATCTGTTCCGGGGCGAGGATGGCCAGCCCATGCCCATGGCCCGGCTGATGGAGACGGTGCCGGTGCTGGAGCTGTCCCCCGGGCAGCGGGCGGAGGCCGGACGCATTGCTGACGGCCTGGCCCGGGAGCTGGGTCTTGCGTCCCTTCAGGAGGAGGGGCAGCTGTTTTCCAGTCTCAATGCCGTGAGTCTGCTGGTGCAGCTGACGGTGCTGTTTGCCCGACAGGCCCTGTCGGCAGACCGTCCCGCCGACGCTCAGGGGCCCGACCACCGGGAGCTGCTGCGGTACATGTACCTGCACTGCGGCCAGAAGCTGACGCTCCAACAGCTGGCGGATGTGTTCGGGTGCAGCCGGTCCACCGTCAGCGCCCGGATCACCGCCATGACGGGCCTGTCCTTTTTCGACTTGCTCAACGAAATGCGTATCGGCAAGACTGCCGACTATCTGCTGTACACGGACCTGACCCTGAAGGAGCTGGCAGAGATCCTGGGCTATGTGGACGAGTCCCACATCTCCAAGGTGTTCGCCGCCCGGCTGGGCACCCGCATCGGCCAATATCGGGCCACCTATCAGAAGGTGCAGAACATCTGCCAGCTGGAGGAGAGCCGCCTGGGGTGCAGCCTGGTGAACCACATTTACCGCCACTACCGGGAGGACCTCAGCGCCGCCGGAGTGGCCCGGTCCTTCGGCATTTCCGTGCAGCAGCTCAACCGCACCCTGCTGTGCCAGGTGGAGCAGAATTTTGAGGATTTCCTGGCCATGGTCCGGGTGAACCGTGCCTGCCAGCTGCTGACCACCACCCGCATGACGGTGCTGGATATCGCCCTGGAGGTGGGGTATCACAATGCCAAGACCCTGAACAGGAGCTTCCTGAAATACCGCCTTATGACCCCCAGTGCCTACCGGGCGGCGGCACAGCCGGGGGCATAAAGAGCCTGAGAGGCCGGGGCGGGTGTATTATGTGCAAGCTGTATCCGCCGGACAGCCGCAGGGACTGATTTGACATTTCGGGTGCCATGTGTTACAATTTGGTTACATTTATCTGTAAAAAAGGAGAAGAACTATGTCTGAAGTGAAAAAGGGCAACGGCCTTGTCTATAAAAATCATCCCCTGCGCCGCATCGACAATCTGATCTACTATGGCAGCATGGCCGATAAGTATATCGTTCTGCTGCAAATTCTGGATACCAAAAAGGAACAGGATATGGACGTGGCCACCCGCGTGTCCGTCCAGCTGCAGCTGACGGACCCGGATCTGAAGTCCCGGGACCGGGTGGTGAAGAAGTCCGAGAAAGACAGCCTCTACGCCGCCATGGACGTGGGCTGCATCTGGCTGGAGCGCGCTCTGGCCGGTAAATAAGCCAAAAATCCACACCTGATAAGGAGTCCTGTCCATGAAGCTCAGCCGCAAGATCGCCGTTATCATGCTGACGGCGGCGCTGACCCTGTCTCTGTGCGTCATCTCCGTCCTGCCCGTCCGGGGCCGTCCGGGGATGGATGCCATGACCTATAACATCGACACCCTGCCTGCCCGGGACCTGATCCCGGGGGCGGGTGGGCCGGTGGACGAGCCCGACTACACGCCTCCGGCCCGGACTGTCTCCGCCGAGGCTTCCGATCAGCAGGAGACCGCCGAGTCTGCCGGATCTTCTGCGCAGAAGGAGGCTGCCGCCGACCAGGAAACCGCTCCCGCAGCACCGGCTGTACCCGCCTCCTCCACGTCTGTTCTGGCTGTGGGTATTGCGGCGGACAGCGTCCGCCTGCGGTCCGGCTCCAATACCGGCAGCTCTATTCTGACGGAGCTGTCCCAGGGCACAGCCGTGTCTGTTCTGGGCCGGGACGGCGACTGGTACCGGGTGAACTACGACGGTAAGACCGGCTATATGGCCGCCGCCTATGTGACCCTGCGCGCCTCTGCCGGGGACCTGCGGTGCGTGGCCCGGGTCACGTCCGATGGGCTGAACCTGCGGCCCGCTGCCGGAACGTCCGGCGGGGTGCTGGCCTCCGCCTCCCGGGGCGAATATGTGGATGTGTCCGGCTTTGAAAACGGCTGGTTCCGGGTGCAGTACAGCGGGAAAACCGGCTACATGTCCGGAGATTATCTGACACTGGCCGCCGCGCGGCCCGCCGCTTCCGCGCCGTCTCCCGCGCCTGCACCCAGCGTGCCCGCCTCCGGTAACGGGGCCGATATTGCGGCTCTGGCCCGGTCCTTTGTGGGCAAGGCCCCCTATGTATACGGCGGGGCCGGTCCCGGCGGCTTCGACTGCTCGGGCTTTACCATGTACATCTATGGCCGGTTCGGCATCCGTCTGCCCCACGGGGCCACAGATCAGATGCGCTGCGGCGCCGCCGTGGACCGCAGTCAACTCCAGCCCGGGGACCTGATCTTTTTCCACGACGACAATTATTCCACCAGCCCCGCCTCCCACTGCGGCATTTATGTGGGCAACGATCAGTTCGTCCACGCCTCCACCTATGGCAGCGGCGGCGTGCTGCTGACGGCGCTGAACGGCAACCCCTACTATTCCGCCCACTACATCGCCGCCCGACGCATGGGCTGAGCCTGACAAAGCAAATGAAAACTCCGTATCCATTGGATGCGGAGTTTTCACTATGTGTCTGCTTTTTTGACAGGTGCAGGTCAGAAGTACCAGCGGAATGCGGACAGGAGAATCAACAGGTCAATGCCCATCAGAATACACGGCAGGACAGGGGACACCGTTTTTTCATCATCCAGCCGGACCACGGACTTGATAAGCCAGGCCAGCAAAAACGGAAAGACCATACAGGTGATGATCATCAATGCGTCGTTCATGGGAGACTCCTTTCTGTCTTATCCAATTGTATCTGGGTCCTATTTCTGAATTATAGATGAAAATTAGCGACATGTCAATCTTTTTTGCAATATGTACCATATGTGTACATTTTAATCTGCAAAACATACAATCTGTGGAGAAAAACAGGACGGGAACACCCCAGCGGATGGCTGCTGACAGGGGAGCAAAGGGCGCAGATGCGGCGGTGGCGCTTCTGCGCCAAAGGTTACATTTTGTAACAAGTGATACAAAACGGTTTCAAAACGATTACAGTTTGGACACAATACACAAAAATCTATTGCAGGGTTCGGGGATGTATGCTATCATGCAGACAGCTCAAGGAAACACGACCTATAAGGAGGCTTTCTTATGAAAAAGAGGATTTGCGCGCTGCTGCTGTGTCTGGCGGCCCTGTTTTCCCTGGCAGGCTGCGGGACCAAGCCAAAGACCCCGGTGAAGGGGCAGAACGAACCGAACCCGGTGAAGGCGCAGGGCCTGCCGGAGGCGGAACCGGGCTGCGTTCCGCTGCTGCTGATCTACACCTGCGGCGAGCCCGGCAGCCAGGTGTTTCAATACTATTCCGCCACCTGGAACATCCAGCGCAATACCCTGACCCAGGGGCAGCTGTTCTACACCGGCACCAGCTACGGCTTTGTGCCCGACGGCTGGCGGCAGGAGCGAGCCACCTTTGACGGCCAGAGCTTCACCTATATCCGGGAGGGGCAGGAGCGCCGGGAGCCGCTGCCGGAAACCACGGAGGACCGGGGCAGTGTCCGGTGCGCTGCGGCGGACGGCGACACGGCGGTGGTGGTGTATATGAGCTATGCAGGCGATGACGCTCCGCTTACCGTCAGCGTGGGCCGCTATCCCCTGGGACATCCGGAGCAGGCGGCCTGGGTGCAGGCTCAGATCAGCGACAGCGCCGAATGCTACGTCAGCACGATCTTCACCGGCACGACGCTGTATACCGGCGGCCAGGTGTGTCTGGCGGCAGGGGAGAGCATCCTGCTGATGGACCCTGCCTCCGGCGAAGTGCGGCAGCTGGACCTGTCGCCTATGAGCGCCCCGCTTCCGGACGGCGTGTCCCACACGGAGGACAGCTATCTGGGGGCCAGCGTCATCGGCAGCTATGGCGACGTCCTTCTGGTGGGCAAGGCCCTGTATCAGGAGGGTGTATGGGACCGGTACCACTATGTGATGGCCGCTTATCAGGATGGGAAGCTGATGGCCATGCTGGACCAGAACAGTGCCGACTCTGCCCAGCTGACCCTCTACGGCCCCGACGGAAAGACCGCCGGAAGCAGCCCGCTGATGACGGAGGACTATGTGGCCTCCGGCGGTACGGCTTTGCCGGTGGAGTACATCGGCCAGCTGTTCCCTCTGCAATAAACGCTGCCGCCCGGGCCGGATGGGTCCGGGCGGTATTTCCCGCAAAAAAATACAAATTTTCTGCCGGAAAGTCCTTGACGGCCCCTTGCACATGTGGTAAACTTAACCTTACCTGTGAGCATGGGGCTTT
This sequence comes from Oscillibacter sp. CAG:241, assembly GCA_000435975.1. Lineage (GTDB taxonomy): Bacteria > Bacillota > Clostridia > Oscillospirales > Oscillospiraceae > Vescimonas. The sequence goes on from FR884073.1 coordinate 44,170, forward strand.
CTTTTTGCGCGCTTTTCGCTTCGGCGCTGGAAAAGACGCCCTATCCGGCAGGGAGGCAGAGAGCGGCCTTCGGCCGCCAATCTAATAAGGAGGTGCCGTTAGATGCGCGTGAAGATCACTTTGAGATGCAACGAGTGCAAGCAGAGAAACTACAACACGATGAAAAACAAGAAGAACAGCCCTGACCGTCTTGAAATGAACAAGTATTGCCCCTTCTGCAGAAAGCATACGGTCCATACCGAGACCAAGTAATTGGAAGGAGATAGCACGATGGCAGAGGAAAAAAAGGTCAAGAAGGACCACGGCAAGTGGTTCCGCGAAATGAGAAGCGAACTGAAGAAGGTCGTGTGGCCCGACGCCAAGACCACCGCCAAGAATACCGGAACGGTGCTGCTGTGCTCTGTGGCAGTGGGCGCCTGCATCTGGATCTTTGACGGCGTGGCGATGCTGCTCATTAAGACCCTCATCGGCGCGTTCACCGGCTGAGGAAGTGCAGCATGGCTGATAACGCGAAATGGTATGTGATCCACACCTATTCCGGCTATGAAAACGCCGTGAAGGCGGCCATTGAGAAATCCGTGGTCAACCGCGGCATGTCCGACATGGTCCTCAAGATGGAGATCCCTATGGAGACTGTCACCGAGGTCACCGAGTCCGGCGTCATGAAGGAAGTGGAGCGCAAGGTATTTCCCGGCTACGTCCTGATCAAGATGATCCTGACAGATGACACCTGGCATCTGATCCGCAACATCCGCGGCGTTACCGGCTTCGTGGGCGAGGCCAACAAGGCCATCCCTCTGACCGAGGACGAGGTCGCCGCCCTGGGCGTGGAAAAGCACGAGATCGTGGTGCTGTACAACGTGGGCGACACCGTGAAGATCACGGACGGCCCCTTTACCAGCTTCACCGGTACCGTGGAGGAGATCGACCCCGAGAAGAACAAGGTCCGGGTGGCGGTCTTCATGTTCGGCAGAGAAACCCCCATCGAGCTGGAGCTCGATCAGGTGGAGGTCCTGCACTGAGGCGCAGCAGTATCTGCGCGGCAGGCCGGAGCATCCCCTCCGGCGCAAGTGGGAGAGACGGACCCCGTCTCGCCAAAAGCGGTTTCCGGCATTGGCCGGCCGCTACCACATTTTTATGAAGGAGGTGCCTATTCATGGCACAGAAAGTTGTTGGTTATGTAAAGCTGCAGATCCCTGCAGGCAAAGCAACCCCCGCACCCCCCGTTGGCCCCGCTCTGGGCCAGCACGGCGTGAACATCGCCGCTTTCACCAAGGAGTTCAACGAGCGCACCAAGAATGACATGGGCCTGATTATCCCCGTGGTCATCACCGTGTATTCCGATCGTTCCTTCAGCTTCATCACCAAGACGCCTCCCGCGGCTGTGCTGATCAAGAAGGAGTGCAACATCGAGTCCGGCTCCGGTGTGCCCAACAAGACCAAGGTGGCCACCATCTCCAAGGCCTCCGTCCAGAAGATCGCCGAGCTGAAGATGCGCGATCTGAACGCTGCTTCCCTGGAAGCCGCCATGAGCATGATCGCCGGCACCGCCCGCTCCATGGGCGTCGTCGTGGGCGAATAAGGAGGGTGTAAGAGATGTTTAGAGGTAAGAAGTATAAAGACAGCGCCAAGCAGATCGACCGCGGGACCCTGTATGATCCCAAGGAGGGTCTGGAACTGGTTTGCAAAACCGCATCCGCCAAGTTCGACGAAACCGTCGAGCTGCACGTGAAGCTGGGTGTCGACTCCCGCCACGCTGACCAGCAGGTCCGCGGCGCTATCGTCCTGCCCAACGGCACCGGCAAGACCGCCCGCGTCCTGGTGTTTGCCAAGGGCGACAAGGCCGACGCTGCCCGTGAGGCCGGCGCCGACTTCGTTGGCGATATGGATATGGTGGAAAAGATCCAGAAGGAAAACTGGTTCGGCTTCGACGTGGTCGTCGCTTCCCCCGACATGATGGGCGTTGTGGGCCGTCTGGGTAAGCTGCTGGGCCCCAAGGGCCTGATGCCCTCCCCCAAGGCCGGCACCGTTACTCCCGACGTGGCCAAGGCCGTGAAGGAAGTGAAGGCCGGTAAGGTGGAGTATCGTCTGGACAAGACCAACATCATCCACTGCCCCATCGGCAAGGTTTCCTTCGGCGCGGACAAGCTGTATGAGAACTATACCGCTCTGCTGGGCGCCATCATCAAGGCCAAGCCCGCCGCTGCCAAGGGCCAGTATATCAAGTCCTGCGTGGCCGCGTCCACCATGGGCCCCGGCGTCAAGATGAACGCCAACAAGCAGCTGTAAATCAGAAACTTATAGTGAGGAAAATATGAAGTCCATTTGTGGACTTCATATTTTCTTGCTATCTGTGGATGATTACCCTGCTTCTTGAAAATCCACTTTTGTTTAGATAATACTGATCAAATTGTGTCCAGGATTATTTTGAAAGTATAGTTGCCGTTAAATGTTTTGCTGATTAGCCGATTATTCGGGAAGGATGTTGCTTTCATGTTTTGGAATAAAAATAAAAACAGAAAAGAACTAACAGATGAATTAATCAGACTGATTGAGTATAATGCGCCTAACTTTTCTACTGCGAGGCTGGATTCAGATCGAAACCAGGTTTTGTCCATCTGGAACAAGGACGATGGCGTTATGTGTTCTTTTAAATACTTTTTCGAAGAGCACGGGTACTATGTGGACAATGAAGCTGGGGAGAAGATAGCAAAGCAAATTGCGAGCTATTTTGGAAAAGTAACTAAACCAATATGGGGATCGGTTCTAGATATACACGGTGGAGATGTTATAGTTGGTTACCAAATCGTTCCGATGTCAGTTATTGAGAATGAGAAGGCGAAAGAAAATAGGTATAAGGGGCTGAAACATTGCTAAGGAGTTTTGCTTATGAGGTTAGTGTCTTTAGATTACATTGAATTTTTGCAGGATGACGGCTGTGGTGTGTTTTATAGCAAGAGAGGATACGATTGTATTGACATAGATACGGGTGTTCACTATTTGCTTGATACAAATAAGCTTCCTGTCCCTCGTTATGATGCTCAGGGGAGGGTTATGGTAGCTACCTCCGAGGAGCTAAAGCGTGCAATCAATGCTTTTAGACAATATAAGGCAAAGAATCCTGATCAGCCACGTCACACCTATACAAAGCTATAATTTTGATATCTTTGGCTTGACAAACCGTCTCGCCCCTGATATAATACCAGATGCGTTCCAGAGACAGCAGGTGGCGCAAGCCGTAAGTCCTGCCGAGGATGGCAAATCGTTTTTGATTGCTTACACCGTCCTTGTGTCCTTGGATACAGGGACGGTTTTCTTTTTGAACGCACCGACAAATTTTCCGGAGGTGAAATCAAAGAATGCCCAACGCAAAAGTTCTGTCTGAAAAGCAGGCCATCGTGGCGGCGCTGACCGAGAAGCTGCAGAATGCAGCTGCCGGCCTCATCGTTGACTACAAGGGCATCACCGTGGCGGAGGACACTGCTCTGCGCGCGGACTGCCGCGAGAACAACGTGGATTACGCTGTTGTGAAGAACACCCTGCTGCGCTTTGCATTCAACAACGTGGGCCTCAACGAGCTGGACGATCAGCTCAACGGCACCACGTCCCTGGCCGTGTGCATGGACGATCCCGTCGCCCCTGCCCGCGTCATCGCTGACTATGCAAAGAAGCTCAATGGCAAGTTCGAGATCAAGGGCGGCTTCATGGAAGGCAAGGTCGTCTCCCTGGAGACCGTGAATGCTCTGGCTTCCATTCCCGCTCTGCCCGTGCTGCAGGCCCAGGTCCTGGGTACCATGCTGGCTCCCATCTCTGCTCTGGCCTGCGTGCTGAAGCAGATCGCCGAGAAGAACGGCGCTCCCGCCGAGGAAGCCGCCGCCGAGTAAACCCGGCGAACCCCCGGGGCGCACGGCGTCCCACTCAAATCAAACAAATATCTTACAATTAGGAGGCTTATCAAAATGTCCGAGAAGATTACTGCTATGATCGAGGAAATCAAGGGCCTGACCGTTCTGGAGCTGTCCGAGCTGGTCCACGCTCTGGAGGAAGAGTTCGGCGTGTCCGCCGCCGCCATGGCTGCTCCCGCTGCCGGCGCTGCTGCTCCCGCTGCCGAGGAAAAGACCGAGTTCGACGTGGTCCTGACTGGCTTCGATGCCGCTCAGAAGATCAAGGTCATCAAGGTCGTCCGCGAGGTCATGGGCCTGGGCCTGGCCGAGGCCAAGGCTGCCGTCGAGGGCGCTCCCACCACCATGAAGGAAGCCCTGTCCAAGGAGGACGCCGAGGCTCTGAAGAAGCAGGTCGAGGAAGTCGGCGGCAAGGTCGAGCTGAAGTAAGCTTTATCCAACGGAATAAAAAATGCTGCAAGCTACGGCTTGCAGCATTTTTGCGCTATTTTGGGGATTCTGGCGGAAGAAAAGCCATGAAATTTTTCGGCTTGTGAAACCCGGCGGCATCTGGTATAATAGCCGCGTATAACTTTCAATTCCCTGCATAAGAGAAACAGAGGTGACGTCTTATCAAGACACAGAAAAAGCCGGGACTTTTCCGGCATCTGGGCCCTGTATTGGGGCACTATAAGGGATGGACGGCGGCGGCGCTGATTTTCGGCGTATCCGAAGTGGTGCTGGAGCTGCTGATGCCGATGCTGATGTCCGCCATTGTGGACGGCGGCCTGTACCGGGAGGATACTTTCATGCTTCAGGGGTGGTTTTCCCCGGAGCTTATCGCCAACCGCAGCCGCTTTGTGCTGACGGTGGGGGCCATCATGGTGGGGGTAGCCTGCCTGTCCATGGCCATGGGCGTGCTGGCGGCGCGGTGCTCTGCCATCGCCACCCAGGGCTTTGCCCGGAACATGCGCGGCACCCTGCTGGGGAAGATCGAGAGCTTTTCCTTTGCCAACATCGACCACATCTCCACCCCTCAGCTGATCACCCGGGCCACCACGGACATCAACACCCTGCGGGACACCATGCGTCAGTCCCTGGTGACCCTGTACCGGGCGCCGGTAATGGTGATCCTGGCCACGGTGATGAGCTTTATCGTGTCGCCGCGGCTGGCTCCGCTGCTGCTGGCGTGTATCCCGCTGCTGGCGGTGGTGATGACCATTCTGCTGAAGGTGGGCCAGCCCCGGTTCAAACGGATGCTGAAGATGATGGACGGCATGAACCAGGCCGTCCGGGAAAATCTGGTGGCCAGCCGGGTGGTGAAGGCCTACGTTCGGGGCGGGTATGAGTCCAAACGGTTTGACAAGACCACCGATGACCTGCGCCAGGCCCAGCTGGGCGCAGGGAGACTGTTTACCCTGTCCGGCCCCATTACCATGGGCATTATGTGGACGTGCAGCGTGCTGATCCTGTTTTTCGGCGGCCGGGAGATCATTTTCCGGACCACCGGCCTGCTGACCGGACAGCTGGTGAGCCTGGTGAACTACGCCGGTATGGCGGTGAACTCCCTGTCCATGATCAGCTGGCTGGTGATGTCCCTGTCCCGGGCCCAGGCGTCCCTGGTCCGGATCAACGAGGTGCTGGACGAGAAGATCGACATCACCGACGGGCCCTCCGACGCCACAGTGGAAAGCGGCAGCGTGGACTTTGAGGACGTGTGCTTCAGCTATACCCGAAACCCTGACAAGCTGGCCCTGCGCCATGTGACCCTGCACATTGACTCCGGAGAGACCATCGGTGTTATCGGCGGCACCGGCGAGGGAAAATCCACCCTGGTAAGCCTGATTCCCCGGTTTTACGACCCCCTGTCCGGCACGGTGAAGGTGGACGGACGGGATGTGCGGGAGTATACCCTGGAGAATCTGCGCAGCGGCGTGTCCATGGTATTGCAGAACGGGTCCCTGTTCTCCGGTACCATTGCCGACAACCTGCGCTGGGCGGACCCCAACGCCACCCTGGCCCAGATGCAGGCGGCCTGCGCCATTGCCCGGGCCGACGAGTACATCGACCGGTTCCCCGACGGGTATGAGACGGTGCTGGAGCAGAACGCCGCCAACCTGTCTGGCGGCCAGCGGCAGCGGCTGCTGATCGCCCGGGCCATTCTGAAAAAGCCCAGGATCCTGATCCTGGACGACTCCACCTCCGCCGTGGATATGGCCACCGACGAGCATATCCGCCGCTGTCTGCGGGCGGCGCTGCCCGGGGCCACCAAGATCATCATTGCCCAGCGCATCAACTCCATCATGTCCTGCGACCGGATCGTGGTGCTGGACCAGGGGCGGCTGGTGGATATGGGTACCCATCAGGAGCTGCTGTCCCGCAGCCCCATTTACCGCGACGTGTATGAAAGCCAGATGAGAGAGGGGGCCGTGGACGATGCCGCGTGTTGACCTGCAGAAATACAATAAGAAGGTAGAGAACCCCGTTGCCATCCTGTGGCGGCTGGTGTGCTACTTCAAGCACTGCCGCCTGCTGCTGACGGCGGCGATGCTGTCGATCCTGGCCTATGTGGCGGCCACCATCGGGGCTGCCTACTGCATGAAGCCCCTGACAAACCTGCTGGAGGCCAGCGGTGCGGCTCCCAACGAGACGTATGCCAAGTACATCAGCCTGATCCTGGGCCTGGCGGGCCTGTATCTGCTGTCGGCCCTGACCAACTATCTGCTGAACCGGCTGATGCTGGAGTGCAGCGCCATCATCATGAAACAGCTGCGCACGGAGCTGTTCGACACCATGCAGCGCCAGCCGGTGCGGTTCTTTGACGAGAACAAGACCGGCGCGCTGATGAGCTACTATACCAGCGACATCGAGGCCACCAACGAGCTTTTGCAGCACAGCATCACCCAGCTGGCCATCTCCATCACCTCTTTGCTGGGGACCATCGGCATGATGCTGGCTCTGTCCATGCGGCTGTTTGCCATCATGGTGGTGCTGGGGGCCATTGTGGTGCTGGTGGTGCGGGTCACCACCAGGATCAGCAAGCGCACCTATGCCAGCCAGCAGCGTCTGACCGCCGCCGTCAGCGGCTATATGGAGGAGATGATCACCGGCCAGCGGGATGTGAAGGTGTTCACCCACGAAAAGGAGGTCATGGAGCAGTTCGACGTCATCAACCGGGATCTGTGTAAGGCGTCCACTACCGCCACCACCGTCACCTCTATGGTGGGGCCTATCCTCAACAACCTGTCCCACATTTTCTACGCCATCACCTGCGCAGTGGGCGTGCTGTGGCTGACGGGGGAGGGGGCCGGCGGCATCCTCATCGGCTTTTTGCAGTATGTCCGCACCTTCGCCGACCGGGTGAGCCAGATCTCTGAGCAGTTCAACGCCCTGATGATGGCCCTGGCCGGAGCGGAGCGGATTTTCGCCATTCTGGACCTGCCGCCGGAGGAGGATCAGGGTCAGGTGACCCTGGAGCAGAACGGCGATGACTACAGCTGGCGTCTGCCGGACGGCGCCCTGGTGCCCCTGCGGGGGGACGTGCGGTTTGCCCATGTGGACTTCTCCTATGTGCCGGATAAGCCGGTGCTGCGCGACCTGTCCCTGTATGCCAAGCCCGGCCAGAAGATCGCCTTTGTGGGCTCCACCGGCGCCGGAAAAACCACCATCACCAACCTCATCAACCGCTTCTATGATATCGAGTCCGGCTCTATCACCTACGATGGCATCGACGTGCGCCGCATCCGCAAGGACGACCTGCGCCGCTCCCTGGGTATGGTGCTGCAGGACACCCACCTGTTCACCGGCACCGTCATGGAGAACATCCGCTACGGGCGTCTGGAGGCCACCGACGACGAGTGCATTCGCGCCGCCAAGATCGCCAACGCCCACTATTTCATCTCTCACCTGCCCCAGGGGTATGACACGGTTCTGTATTCCGACGGCGCCAACCTCAGCCAGGGCCAGCGCCAGCTGGTGGCCATTGCCCGGGCGGCGGTGTCCCGGGCTCCGGTGCTGATCCTGGACGAGGCCACCTCCTCTGTGGACACCCGCACGGAAAAGCTCATCGGCCAGGGGCTGGACGCCCTGATGGCCGGGCGCACGGTGTTCGTCATCGCCCACCGACTGTCCACCGTCCGCAACGCCAATGCCATCATGGTGCTGGAGCAGGGCCGCATCATCGAGCGGGGCGACCACCGGGAGCTGCTGGAGCAGAAGGGAAAGTACTATCAGCTCTGCCACAACATGATCGAATTGACCTAACCGTTCGCCGAAAACCACACATATTTGTATCTTTCAGGCGTAAATTTCCGACAAATGTTAGCGGATAAAAACCGCAGAAATTCAACTGCAAGAGAATAAAAATACAAAGAATGTGAATATCTGTCATTTTTTTTGGAATATTCACAGAAAGTTCAATCTTGGTGTTGAAAAATCCATAGTTTCATGATAGAATTAGGAAAACATTTTAATCCCGAGCGGCGATGAGAAAATTGCACAAAAAGCGTCCGTCTTGGGAGAACAGACTGGTGCGGTGTAGACAGTGAGCCAAGGACACACACCGCCGCACCGCAAGGAATGGTCATGGCAGAAAAAAACAAAAAGCGCGGCGGACGCCGCGCCCATCTCAATGATTTCCACGTCAATCTTGCCGGTGATTATGTATATACCGGCGCCCACTACACCTATGTGGACCAGGGCCGCAGCCGTGACCGGGTCCAGCGGGAGCTGTGGGGACTGAGCATCGCCATTCTGCTGGCCGTTGTGGCCGGGGGATGCAGCGACGCGCCCGCCATGCTGAACTGCTGGTACGTGATCCTGCCCTATATCTGCGAGGCCGCCGCGGCGGTCAGCGTGATATGGGCGGTGGCCCGGCTGCGCAAGGCGGAGGACCCCATCCGGGAGTATGTTTACAAGAAGAGCGTGCAGCCGCTGCCCCACCGGGCTATGCTGTGCATGATCTTCGCGGGGCTGGGCTTCGTGACCATGGTGCTGTACCTGGTGATGAACGACTCCGGCGGCCGCGTGGCCTCCGTGATCACCTATCTGGCGCTGAAGGCGCTGGTGGCCGGGGGAGCGTGGCTCCTGTGGCGGTATATGCTGACCCTGAAATGGGAAAGGCTTCCCGCCCGCGACCTGGATGAACCCCAGGCGTGACCCAATTTCCTTTGTGAACTCCGGGCGAAAGCCCGCGTTCAAAAATATTTAAGGAGGATTCCAATGAAGAAAGCTACCCGTATTTTGGCTCTGGTACTTTGCGCTGTCATGTGCCTGGGCCTGTTCGTTGGCTGCGGCAACAAAGGCAAGCAGAACAGCGACACCCCGTTGGTCGCGGGTTATTCCCCGTTCAACAGCAAATTCTCTCCCTTCTTCTCCGAGACCGCTTATGACCAGGACGTCTGGGTGATGACCTCTATCGGCCTGCTGAGCAGCGACCGTCAGGGCTCCATCATCATGAACGGCATCAAGGGCGAGACCAAGTCCTACAACGGTACCGACTACACCTACTATGGTCCCGCTGACTGCGAGATCAAGGAGAACGCCGACGGCACCGTGGACTACAACTTCAAGATGCGTGAGGACCTGAAGTTCTCCGACGGCGAGCCCATCACCATCGACGACGTCATCTTCTCCATGTACGTCCTGTGCGATCCTTCCTACGACGGCAACAGCACCCTGTTTGCTGTTCCCATCCAGGGCATGGACGCCTACCGTTCCGGCATGGACACCCTGTTCAACTTGATCTATGCCGCCGGCCGCGACAACACCAACTTTAGTGACGACCCCACCAAGGGCTGGACCAAGGAGCAGCAGGATGCTTACTGGGCTGACGTGGACCAGGCTGCCGACAAGTTCGTTCAGGAGATCATGGACTCCTGCATCGCTCAGGGCGCCAATGCCGAAGGCGATTCCGTGGCCGCCTGCCTGAAGAACTGGGGCTTCGAGCTGCCCGAGGACGCCACCAAGGCTGACGCCTTCGCCGCCATCGTTGCCGCTTATGACAACATCACCACCGCTGTTGGCAAGGAATCTGCCGGCACTGCGTTCTCCGACCTGATGAACGACTACGCTGCCTATACCAACGCTATCCAGACCGGCGAGTCCGCTGCCAACATCTCCGGCATCAAGAAGACCGGCGATTACAGCATGACCGTCACCCTGACCCAGGTGGATGCTACCGCCATCTATCAGCTGGGTGTGACCATCGCCCCCATGCACTACTATGGCGAGAAGGCCAAGTACAACTACGACAACAATCAGTTCGGCTTCACCAAGGGCGATCTGAGCCATGTCCGCGAAAAGACCACCACCCCCATGGGCGCCGGCCCCTACAAGTTCATGAAGTTCGAGAACGGCACCGTGAACTTCGAGGCCAATGACTCCTACTATCTGGGTGCTCCCAAGACCAAGTATGTCAACTTCCTGCAGACTCAGGAAGACGATAAGCTGAACGGCGTCATCACTGGCACCGTGGATATCTCCGATCCTTCCTTCAGCGCCAACACCGTGGACGCCATCAAGAAGGCCAACGCCAACGATGACGTCAACGGCCCCAAGATCACCACCGATACCGTGGATAACCTGGGTTACGGCTACATCGGCATGAGCGCCAACACCATGAACGTCAACAACGAGCCCGGCTCCGACGCTTCCAAGGCCTATCGTAAGGCTTTCGCCACCGTCCTGGCTGCGTATCGTGACGTTGCCATCGACTCCTACTATGGCGAGCGTGCTTCCGTCATCAACTACCCCATCTCCAACACCTCTTGGGCTGCTCCTCAGGCTTCCGACCCCGGCTACAAGGTCGCTTTCTCTGTGGACGCTGACGGCAAGGACATCTACACCTCCGACATGACCGCCGATCAGAAGTACGAGGCTGCTCTGCAGGCCGCCCTGGGCTTCTTTGAGAAGGCCGGCTGCAAGGTGGAGAACGGCAAGGTCGTTACCAACCCCGCTGGCGGTAAGGACACCGATGCTTACGCCATCGAGCGTGAGGCCCTGATCCCCGCCGACGGCAAGGGCGATCACCCCTCCTTCATGATCCTGACCGAGGCCTCCAAGGCTCTGGAGAAGATCGGCGTGCACCTGATCGTCACCGACCTGTCCGACAGCTCCCAGCTGTGGGATACCATTGAGGCCGATCAGGCTGACATGTTTGCTGCTGCCTGGGGCGCTACCGTTGACCCCGACATGTACCAGATTTACTTCTCCGGCATGGACGGCAAGGCTGCCGGCGGCTCCAACTACATGTACGACATCAATGATGCCGAGCTGAACAAGCTGATCCTGGATGCCCGCGCTTCTCTGGACCAGAGCTATCGTAAGACCATGTACAAGGCTTGCCTGGACATCATCGTTGACTGGGCCGTTGAGGTTCCTGTCTATCAGCGCCAGAACGCCGTCATCTTCTCCACCGAGCGGGTGAACATGGATACGGTCACTCCCGATATCACCACCTTCTATGGCTGGCTGAACGAGATCCAGAACATCGAGCTGAACTGACAAGCTTGGACCCAAGACCTGTGCACATAGGTTAAGTCACAAGGTGCTCCCCGGCGGCCAAGGCCGCCGGGGGGTACCCCGACTGCATGTCAAGGAGCGCCCCTGGCGGGGCCGGGGGTGCTGCTTGATGTGCAGTGGGTAGTTTATAGGGAGGGGCGGAACAGACGTGTTCCGCCAATCTGCATCACTGTATCATCAGATCGGAGGGTTATCAGTGCGCAAATACATCATCAAAAGAATTCTAATCTCAATCGTCATCCTATTCTTCGTCGCATTCGTTATCTACGCGCTGATGCGGTGTCTCCCCACGTCCTACGTGGAGGCGATGGCGCGTCAGAAGTCCATGCAGCCCGGTTCCAAGTCCTTTGAGGAGTGGATGGCTCAGCTCACCCACATGTACAATCTGGACGTGGGCATTATTCCCGGCTTCTTCAAGTGGCTGGGCCAGATGCTGACCTTCCAGTTCGGCGACAGCTGGCTGTGGACCAAGCCTGTTACGGAAGTATTCAACGACAGTGTGTGGATCTCCTTCTTCATGGGCCTCATCGCCTTCGTCCTGGAGATCATCATCGCGATCCCCCTGGGCGTGATTGCTGCCACCAAGCAGTACAGCAAGACGGACTATGTCATCTCTGTGCTGGCGCTGGCCGGTATCTCTCTGCCCACCTTCTTCTTTGCTTCCCTGCTGAAGCTGGTGTTCTCTGTGAAGCTGGGCTGGTTTGACCTGTACGGTCTGACGGGCCGCAGTCACCAGCAGCTGTCCGCCTTCGGGAAGCTCATGGACATGGGACATCATCTGGTTCTGCCCATCGTCACGCTGGTGGTCATCAGCGTCGGCTCCCTCATGCGTTACACCCGCACCAACATGCTGGAGGTGCTGAACGCTGACTTTATCCGCACGGCCCGGGCCAAGGGTCTGTCCGAGCGCAAGGTCATCTATCACCATGCGTTCCGCAACACCCTGATCCCCCTGGTTACCATCATCGGCGGTTCTCTGCCCGGCCTGTTTTCCGGCGCACTGATCACCGAGACGCTGTATTCCATCCCCGGCATCGGCTATATTTCCTACCAGTCCATGGTGGGCGGCGACATTCCGTTCTCCATGTTCTATCTGGTGTTCATGGCCGTGCTGACCCTGTTGGGCAACCTGATTTCTGATATTCTGTACGCCGTGGTCGACCCGCGGGTACGCATCGCTTAAGAAGGGAGGAGGAAAGAAAATGGCAGATCGCAAAGATAACATCAATGAGCAGCAGGCTGAGCAGCAGGCTGAGCAGAAGCTCCGCGAGGAGATTCGCGAGGAAATGAAGAATGCCGACCAGACGCCTGCGGAGGAGCATTATTCTCTGAACGACGACCGCCGCGTTAAGGTTCTTTCTCCCGGTATGCTGGTGGCCAAGCGCTTTATCCGCAACCGTATGGCTGTTACCGGCCTGGTCATCCTGATTTTCATGTTCGTCTTTTCCTTTATCGGCGGCCTGGTTTCCCCCTATGGGCAGGATCAGTTCTTCTATACCGACAAAACCATCCGCAAGAGCTTCGGTGAGGCCAAGGAAAACACCGAGTTCCGCTACGGCAGCAACAGCGATGAGCTGTTTGGGCTCACCGCACAGGCCAAGGCCATGCTGGCCATCCAGCAGGGCAAGGATACCTTCAATTTCTCCAATCATAACTATACCATGAACAAGGTCAGCGATGAAATGTTCACCATTTCCTGCGACGGCGTTATGGTGGGTTATGCCGCCAAGGACATGGTCAACGCGGATGCCGCGGACCAGAAGCTGTCCTTCGAGTTCAACTATCAGGCCCTGACCGCCTACGCCACCGGTGCTAAGGAATTCACCGCCGACGGCGTGACCTATGCCCTGGCTGAGGACGGCGGCGTCACCCTGGACGGGGCGGACTATGCCTATATCAGCCGCTATCTGGTTCAGGCCATCTCCCCCGACGTGTTCCTGAGCCGCGATTTCAAGGACAAGCTGCTGGCCACCATTGCCACGGCTCAGGACGGCAAGGCTACCTTTACTTACACCGACGAGTCCCTGATCATGAATGAGCCCGAGCAGACCGAGAACGGCGAAAACGCCGACGGTCAGACCTCCGGCATCAATACGGAGGACCCCAATGCTCCCAAGCCGGACGATACGTCCAACACCGCCACTGCGGAGTATGATCTGGAGTTCAAGGCCGCTACCAACAGCTGGCAGATCCTGCAGGAGAAGTCCAGCCGTCAGTACGACCAGTACTCCTTCCCCAATATGAAGCATTGGCTGGGCACCGATATGTACGGTATGGATATGCTGACCCGCCTGATGTACGGCGGCCGCGTGTCCCTGCTGATCGGCTTCATCGTTATCATCATTGAGACCGTCATCGGCGTGATCTTCGGCGGTATCTCCGGCTACTTCGGCGGCTGGGTGGATAACCTGATCATGCGTATCGTCGATATCTTTTACTGCATCCCCTCCATGCCCGTTATCATTATTCTGGGTGCGGCCATGGATGCCTCCCGTGTGGACCCGACGATCCGAATGGTTTACCTGATGCTGATTCTGGGCTTCCTGGGCTGGGCCGGTATTGCCCGTCTGGTCCGCGGCCAGATCCTGTCTCTGCGTGAGCAGGAGTACATGGCTGCCGCCGAGGCCTGCGGCCTCAGCGTGTCCCGCCGGATCTTCAAGCACCTGATCCCCAATGTCGTTCCCCAGCTGATCGTCACCTGCACCATGGGCCTGGGCAGCGTCATCATCATGGAGGCGACCCTGTCCTTCCTGGGCCTGGGCGTTAAGTTCCCCTTCGCTTCCTGGGGCAACATCATCAGCGACGTCAACAACACCCACGTTCTGACCACCTATTGGTTCATCTGGATCCCCGCCGGCGTGCTGCTGCTGCTGACGGTTCTGGCGTTCAACCTGGTTGGCGACGGACTGCGGGATGCCTTTGACCCGAAGATGAAGCGCTGAGGAAGGAGGAGATCATATGGCTAAGAAAAACGAAAACGGCTATCTGTCCGCGAAGGAATCCCGCCGGATTTCCCGGGAGAACCGCAAAATCACGGATCAGTTTGAAAAGCTGCACAGGCGCAAGAACGTGCCCGAGGAGGAATTCCTCACCAAGATGCACGACGAGAACAACTCCCTGGAGATCGAGAATCTGCACACCTACTTCTTCTCTGACGTGGGTACCGTCCGCGCGGTAGACGGTGTCTCCTTTGATGTGCCCATCGGCAAGACCGTGGGCGTGGTGGGTGAGTCCGGCTGCGGCAAGTCCGTTACCAGCCTGTCCATCATGCAGCTGCTTCAGCGGCCCCAGGGCCAGATCGTGGAGGGCGAGATTCGCCTGAATCTGGGCAACGGCAAGGCTTATGACATCACCAAGACTCCTATTGAGCAGATGCAGAGGCTCCGCGGCAACTACATGTCCATGATTTTCCAGGAGCCCATGACCAGCCTGAACCCGGTGTTCCGCATCGGCGCCCAGCTGGATGAGGTCATTGCCCTGCACGACGGTGAAGGCAAGACCGCCGAGGACATCAAGGCCCGCTCCATCCATCTGCTGGAGATGGCCGGTATCGCCAACAGCGAGGGTGTCTACAAGATGTTCCCTCACGAGCTGTCCGGCGGTATGCGTCAGCGTGTCATGATCGCTATGGCTCTGTCCTGCAATCCCCGCCTGATCATCGCCGATGAGCCCACCACGGCTCTGGACGTGACCATCCAGGCCCAGATTCTGGACCTGCTTCGCAACCTGAAGGATAAGATCAATTCCTCCATCATGCTGATCACCCACGACCTGGGTGTTATCGCCGAGATGGCCGACTACGTGGTGGTCATGTACGCCGGCCGCGTGGTGGAGAAGGGCACCGCCCAGGAGATTTTCGCCAATCCCGCGCACCCCTACACCATCGGCCTGATGGCTTCCAAGCCCATGGTCGGTAAGAAGGTGGATAAGCTGTATTCCATCCCCGGCAAGGTCCCCAACCCCATCAACATGCCCAACTACTGCTATTTCAAGGATCGCTGCGAAATGTGCGTGGACGGCTGCCAGGGTGAGTATCCCCACATGATCCAGCTGTCCCCCACGCATATGGTCAGCTGCTATCGTTACTACGGAAAGGAGGACGCTCAGAATGGCTGATGTCAAAAAGACCGCTGAGGAGAAGATCCAGTACGATCCTCAGTACATCCTCCAGGTCAAGGACCTGAAGAAGTACTTTCCCATCAAGGGCGGCATGCTCAACAAGACCGTTGGTTATGTGAAGGCCGTTGACGGCGTCACCTTTAATCTCAAGCGCGGTACCACCATGGGCCTGGTGGGCGAGTCCGGCTGCGGCAAGACCACCACCGGCCGTACCATCCTTCGTCTGTCCGGCGAAAAGACCGGCGGCCAGGTGCTGTTCAACGGTCAGGAGGTCTATGACCTCAATGCCAAGGAAATGCGCGATATGCGCACCAAGATGCAGATCATCTTCCAGGACCCCTTCTCCTCTCTGCAGCCCCGTATGCCCGTGGGCGAGATCATCGGCGAGGCTGTCCGCGAGCACGGTCTGGTGCCCAAGGAAGAATTTGACGACTATATCGATAAGGTCATGGACGACTGCGGCCTGCAGTCCTTCCACAAGGATCGCTATCCCCATGAGTTCTCCGGCGGCCAGCGTCAGCGTATCTGTATCGCCCGGGCCCTGGCTCTGAAGCCTGAGTTCATCGTCTGCGATGAGCCCGTGTCCGCCCTGGACGTGTCCATCCAGGCGCAGATCATCAACCTGCTGAAGGAGCTGCAGGAGCAGTATAAGTTCACCTATCTGTTCATCTCCCACGATTTATCCGTGGTGGAGCATATCTCCGACACCGTGGGCGTTATGTATCTGGGCAACCTGGTGGAATATGGCGCTACCGAGGACATCTTCAAGAATCCTCTGCACCCCTACACCAAGGCACTGTTCTCCGCCATCCCCGTGCCGGACCCCACGGCCAAGATGAACCGCATCGTGCTGGAGGGCTCCATTCCTTCCCCGGCCAATCCTCCCGCAGGCTGCAAGTTCCACACCCGCTGCGCCCAGTGCATGGAGCAGTGCAAGACCGAGGTGCCGGAGCAGCGCGAGATCGAGCCCGGCCACTTTGTGGTCTGCCACCTGTACGACCAGAAATAATGGCCGAGAAGGAAAAACACTGGGAGGACGACGACGGCCGCACCATCGCGGATATGTCGCAGGTGAAGCGTCCGTCGCTGTTCGGCAATCTGCCTGGCAGCGTCTATAAACGGGAGGAGAAGCCGGAGGAGCAGGAGCCCAGGAAGGCAGCTCCCTGGGTGGACGACTCCCTGAGCAAGCAGGACCGTCATGCGTTCTTCTTAGGCACCATGAAGGCGTCGCTGCTGATCGGCGCGGCCTACCTGGTGGGATTCGGCGTCTTTATTCTGATCCTGACGCTTCTGTTCCGCTGAGGACAGGAACCAAAATGCCTGAAAGGGCGTCCTCCCTTTGGAGGACGCCCTTTTTTGCGCTGCTACAATAGAAAATGGGAGGACCATCATGATTTCATCCATGCTGCAATACATCCAGAAAAGCCCCGACTGCTTCCACGCGGTGGAAAATCTCCGCCAGCGGCTGATGGGGGAGGGGTATACCCAGCTGACCGCAGGGGAGTGGAGCCTGACCCCCGGCGGCAAGTATTTTATCACCAAGAACGGCTCGTCGCTGCTGGCATTCCGGGTGCCCCAGGGTGCCCCAACCGGGTTTGTGCTGACGGCCAGTCACTCGGATTCTCCCTGCTTCCGGCTGCGGGACCATGCAGAACTGGCCGGTGAGTTTGTGCGCCTTTCCGCCGAGCGCTACGGCGGCATGATCAACGACTGCTGGCTGGACCGCCCCCTCAGCGCTGCCGGACGGGTGCTGGTGCGCCGGGACAACGGTCTGGAGACACGTCTGGTGGACCTGAAAAAGGACATGGCACTGATCCCTCGTGTGGCCATCCATCTGAACCGGGACGGCAATAATGGCACCAAGTACAATCCCGCTCAGGACCTGGTGGCGCTGTATGCCGGCGGAGAGCAGAAGGGCTGCTTTGACCGGGAGATCGCCGCTGCCGCCGGATGCCAGCCGGAGGACATCGTGGCCCGGGATCTGTTTCTGTACAACAACCAGCCGGGCACCGTGTGGGGGCCTGCGGGAGAATTCCTGTCCGCACCCCGGCTGGACGACCTGGCCTGTGTATTTGCCTGCACCCAGGGCTTCCTGGCTGCCCGGGAGACCACCGCCATCCCGGTGCTGTGCGTATTTGACAACGAGGAGATCGGCTCCGAGACCAAGCAGGGCGCGGCTTCTGCCTTCCTGCCGGAAACCCTTCAGGCCATCGTGGACGCTCTGGGACTTACGGACGGCGACTATCGGCGGCTGGTGGCCAACAGCTTCCTGCTGTCCTGTGACAACGGTCATGCCCGTCACCCCAACCATCCGGAGCTGGCGGACGCCAACGAGGCCCCGGTGCTCAACGGCGGCGTGGTGGTGAAGCACTCGCCCCGGTATGCCACCGACGCGGTGTCTGCCGCCGCGTTCCAGGAGCTCTGCCGCCGGGCCCAGGTACCCACCCAGCATTATGCCAACCGGCCCGACCAGGCCGGCGGCGCGACACTGGGCAACATCGCCAACACCAAGCTGCCGGTGAACACCGTGGACATCGGCATGGCGCAGCTGGCTATGCACTCCTGCTTCGAGACCATGGGCAGCCACGACGTGGCCCACTTTGTCCGCGCCGTCACCGCCTGCTACGAGGCTGTGCTGACCTTCACCGACACGGCAGTGGAGATCGGCTGAGACAGGGAAATAAAATCCGCCCCTTGACCTGTGGTCAGGGGGCGGATTTTACATGCACAAAATCAGGTCCGCAGCTTGAAGGTCCTGGGGGCCAGGTGATAGGCCAGCAGCAGAGCCGCAGCCACATACACGGCGGCAAAGAGGACCACACCCACGCCGAAGGCGGTGGAGCCGCGGACATTGGCGGAGATCAGGTAGCACACAACGTAGGTCAGACCGGTGATGATCCGATAGGCATAGCTGGTGTTCTCCAAGCCCGCGGTGTAGGGCTGGAGCAGGTAGTACAGCACCAGATAGTGTACCGAGAAGAACACGGACATGGCCAGAATGGACAGGGCCAGCACCGCATAGTCCAATGGCGTGTCCGTGCCGCCGCTGCACAGCAGCAGCAGAGGAAGCCCCAGAGCGATAACGGTGGTGGGCAGCAGATTGATGGCTGTCAGCGATTTCAGCCGGGCCGTGAAAATCCCCAGGATCACCCGGGGCTGCCGGTAAAACCGGTAGCACAGCATGCTGCGGTCGCAGTTGAAGAACAGGGCCCGGGTCACGGTATTGCCGCGATTGATGAAGTACATAAGCAGCAGCATGCCGGGCAGGGCCTGGACCACCAGTCCATTGACAGCGGCCGCCGCAGCAGGGGAGATCAGACACGCGGCGCAGCCTGCCGCCAGCACTACAGCGGCAATGACGGCGGTCCGCCGGGCGGGACGCATCAGCAGCCGCCTGTTCCGGCGCATGAACAGCTCGTTGAACCGGGCACAGCCGGTTTTGCGGCTTTCGGGGCCGCTGTCCAGGGTGAGCTTGCTCCGATACTGAGCCTGGGTTTCCTTGGCGGCAGGATCGGTATCGCCTGTCAGCAGGGCCAGGTTATCCGGTGTGAAGATGCGGCGGTATAGCTGACGGAAGGAGGGGAAGCGCACCAGAACACAGGCGCCCCACGCTCCGCAGGAGGAGAAAAGCCCACAGGCGGCATACGCCGCTCCGCTGGGGATGGCCCAGCCCAACAGCATGGGCGGCAGATACGCCGCCGCCAGCAGGAGCAGGCCGAGGCCCTGGAGCACCGGGAACCATTTTGCCTCCCTGGCCAGCCTGCGCCGGCGGGTAAAGTACGCCAGCTCCAGCCCGGCGGCGGTGAGCTTCACGGAGCACACCAGCACCGGCGTCAGCAGGCACAGGACCAGAGGTGCTTGGAGGGCCAACCGCCCCACCACCAGCGCCGCTGTCAGAAAGCCCATAAAATCCTTCAGCAGCGTATACCCGTATGCCGACAGAGCATAGCGCCGGGCATCCATCCGCAGAAGAAACACGGCGTAATAGACGTCCTGCTCCGCGTCCAGGAGCTTGCTGTTGAAAATGCCGCCGATAAGCGTCAGAAACAGCAGCGGGTGGCCGTACAGCCCCGCAGGCGGTTCGGACGGGAACAGCAGCAGGGGGGCGGCAAAGAACGCCGCCATATACAGGAGCTTTCCCAGCAGCAGCCCCAGCAGCTCCCGCAGGATGGCCAGCACCAGGCCCAGGGTCTTGGCGAAGCCGCTTTCATAGGACAGGCTCAGAAAGCGCAGCCGGTACAGAATGCCGTTGACCCGATAGGCCATGTGCAGCCGCAGCTGTAAAACCAGGGTGTCAAACCACATCCGGCTTCTCCTTCAGGGCGGCGATGATGCGGTCCTTATATGCCTCGTCGGCCAGGTCCTCCCGCCGTACCTCCTGCAGGACCCCATGGTGCAGGATGACGATGTCGTCGCACAGGTCCAGGGCCAGGTCCATGATGTGGGTGGACAGCAGGATGATGTGCTGACCCTTGATGCGCCGCAGCAGAGCCTTCATCTCGTCGGCCACCACCACGTCGAAGGACGTCAGCGGCTCATCCAGCAGCAGCACGGTGGGATCTGCCATAATGTTCACCAGCATCTGCATTTTGTTTTTCATGCCGTGGGAGAAGTCCTTCAGCAGCTTTCCCCGGTCGGCCTCATCAAAGCACATGTAGTCCAGATACACATCCGGGGCCTTGGGATAGGGAATCCTGTCCCGGTTGATCTCCAGGAAGAATTGCAGA
The DNA here is from genome assembly GCA_000435975.1 of Oscillibacter sp. CAG:241. Lineage (GTDB taxonomy): Bacteria > Bacillota > Clostridia > Oscillospirales > Oscillospiraceae > Vescimonas. The sequence continues at coordinate 64,418 of FR884073.1, forward strand.
AATTCCCGGGCGGTGAGAAACTCCGGCACCACTGGGGTGGACAGCACATAGCCCATGTCGTCTGCGGTGACGGGACGGGGGTTCCCGACGTCGTCCAACAGGTAGAAGGAGCCGCCGTCCCGGGGCAGATCCTCGTTGAGACAATTGAAAAACGTGGTCTTTCCCGCGCCGTTGCGGCCGATCAGACCGTAGATCTTTCCCTGTTCAAAGGTGAAGGACGCGCCCCGCAGCACCTCCTGGTCACCGAACCGCTTTTGCAGGTCCTGGACTACCAGCTTCGCGGCCATCAGTCCACGATGCCGGTGAGGTCCAGGGGCTTGCCATCGCGCCACAGACGCTCCAGGCCGTAAAACTCCCGGGCCTCGGCGTTAAAGACATGGATGGCGATGCAGCCGTAGTCCAGCAGCACCCAGGTGCCGCCGCGATAGCCCTCCCGGTGCAGGGGCTCCTCCTCCGCCTCCTCCCGGAGGACCTTTTCCACATTGTCCACCAGGGCGTTGATCTGGGTATTGGAGGAGCCGGTGGCGATGACGAAATAGTCCGCCAGGGTAGTCAGGTCGCCGATCTCCAGCACCTGGATCTCCCGGCCCTTTTTGTCGGACAGGGCCCGGGCCGCCATAAGGGCCAGTTCCTTCGCAGTTTTCATAGATGTTTACCTCTCAATAGATAGTCTCGGGCGTCCAGTGTGTTGTGGTGGATGGGGTTGCCCCATTGCCGCATGTCCTGGATGCTGTCGTTCAGTGCCGTCAGAAGGCCCCCATCCAGGTCGGCGTGTACCGCCTGGCGCAGATCCTCCACGCCGGGAAAATCCCGGCTGGGCTCGATATAGTCCGCCAGATAGATGATCTTTTCCAGCAGGGTCATGTCCGCATGGCCGGTGGTGTGCCAGTAAATGGCCCAATACACGGCATCGTCCACGCCGAACACGTCCCGGGCGATGGCCGCCCCGGTTTTGGCATGCAGCAGCTTCAGGGCGTGCCGCTCCAGGTCGTCCAGCCGGATGTGATATTGGGCGCACAGGGCCAGCTGCCGCTCCATATCCAGCTTCTTGGTGCAGTCGTGGAGCAGGGCGGCCACCCGGGCCTGGGTCTCGTCGGCCCCATACTGCCGGGCCAGGCGGACGGCCTCCTGCTCCGTGCCCAGCACATGGGGCATGCGCTTGGGCTTCAGATAGCTCAGGGCGATGGGCCGCAGCCGGTCCGGGGTCAGGCGCCGCAGGTCCGTATGGACGCCGTACAGCCCCCGGCGCTGGATGTAGCCATACACCGGGTCCGTCACTAGCTCCTGCCCGCCGCCCTGGGCCAGGGCCTGACGCACCTGGGTGGAGGACAGGTCCAGAACGTGCTCATTGGGAATGATGGCAATATCCGCCCCATAGGTCTCCTCCAGGTGCCGCTTCTGGGCGGCCAGATCGCCGCCGGGCTGAGGGTGGACCCGGTCAAAGGCCCCGATGTGGGCCAGGGACAGAATGTCCGCCGCATGATACCAGCGCTCCAGGGACAAAAACATATCCGTCCCCATAAGAAGCCACAGCTCATCCTCCGGATACATCTGCCGCAGCTGCCGCAGGGTATCCACCGTATAGCTGGGGCCGGTGCGGTGCAGCTCGATGTCCAGAGCCTGGGCCCCGGGGCCCAGCTGGGCGCAGGACAGGGCCGTCATCTCCAGCCGGTCGGCAGGCTCGGCGCTGCCCTGGGGCAGGGCCTTGTGGGGCGGAACGCTGGCGGGGATCAGCAGCAGACGGTCCAGCCCCAGGACGTCCATAGCCGCCCGGGCCGCCGTTAGGTGGCCCCGGTGGATGGGATTGAAGGTGCCGCCGTAAATGCCGATCCTCATACGCTGCGCTTCCTGTCTTTTTCCAGCTCGATCTTCCGCTTGTCCTTGTTGTGCTGATAGCGGAAGAGAACGAATTTGCTGCCGATGACCTGCACCACCTCGCAGCGGGCGGCTACCTTCAGCTCCTCCGCCGCTTCCCGGGCGGTGTACATGGAGTTTTCCAGCACCCGGCCCTTGATCAGCTCCCGGGCCTCCAGGGCGTCGTTGACCTGCTTGACCAGGTTGTCGCCGATGCCGTCCTTGCCCACGTGGACGATGGTGTCCAGGTTGGCGGCCATGCCCCGCAGCTGGGCTCTCTGCTTGCTTGTCAGTTCCATAGATGCTCCTCAGTTCTTTTCCAGATAGGTTTTCAGCTCCGCCGCGAAGGCCCGCAGGGCGTTGCCGCGGTGGCTGATGGCGTTTTTCTCCTCCGGCGTCAGCTGGGCAAAGGTCTTGCGCAGCTCCGGCACGAAAAACACCGGGTCATAGCCGAAGCCGTTGTCCCCCTGGGGGGCGTAGGCAATGGTGCCGAAGCAGTCCCCGGCGGCGTCCAGCCGGTCCCCATTGGGGAAGCAGCAGACGATGGCCGTGTGGAAATGGGCGGTGCGGGCCCCGGCACCCCGGAGATTCTCCAGCAGCAGGCGATACCGGGCCTGGTCGCTGTCCACGCCGCCGTAGCGGGCGGAATAGATGCCCGGTGCGCCGTTCAGCGCGTCCACGCACAGGCCGGAGTCGTCGGCGATGGCGGGCAGACCGCTGGCCTGCATCACAGCCATGGCCTTGATGGCGGCGTTCTCGGCGAAGGTGGTTCCGTTTTCCTCCGGCTCCAGGTCCAGGCCCACGTCGGACTGGAGGACCACCTCCACCCCCAGCTCACCTAAGATCTCCTGCATTTCCGCCAGCTTCTTGCGGTTGTGGGATGCCAAAACGAATTTCATAGAATTTCCCCCAGTATATTTTTCTCCAGCTCGATGAGCCGTGCGTTGCCCTGGGCGCACAGAGCCACCAGCTCCTGCTGCTCCCGGGGCGTGAAGGCGCGGCCCTCGCCGGTGCCCTGCAGCTCGATGATGCCGCCCTGCTCGTTCATGACGCAGTTCAGATCCACCATGGCCCGGCTGTCCTCGGAGTATTGCAGGTCCAGCATGGCCACGTTGTCCACGATACCGGCAGAGATACCGGCCACATAGTGACGGATGGGCATGGCCTTCACCAGCCCCTGCTCCAGAAGGCCCCGGCAGGCCAGGGCCAGGGCCACGAAGCCCCCGGTAACGGAGGCGGTGCGGGTGCCGCCGTCTCCCTGCAAAACGTCGCAGTCCACGGTGATGGTGCGCTCGCCCAGGCGGCGCATATCCACCGCCGCCCGGAGGCTGCGGCCGATAAGCCGCTGGATCTCCGCGCTGCGGCCGGACAGCTTCAGCTTGTCCACGTCCCGGCGGGACCGCTCCCGGTTGGCCCGGGGCAGCATGGAATACTCCGCCGTCACCCAGCCGCAGCCCGGGCGCACATGGGGCGGCACCCGGTCCTCCACCGAGGCGTTGCACAGCACCACCGTGTCGCCGCAGCGGATCAGGGCGCTGCCCTCGGCAAATTTGATAAAGCCGGTGGTGATCTCCACCGGGCGGCTCTCGCCGCAGGATCTTCCGTCAGCGCGGATCATGGTCGTCCCTCCCATCAGAACAGGTCGCTCACAAATTCCTTGGCGTCAAAGGGGGCCAGGTCGCCGATCCCCTCGCCCAGGCCCACGAACTTCACCGGCACCTGCAGCTCCTGGGCAATGGCGATGACGATGCCGCCCTTGGCGGTGCCGTCCAGCTTCGTCAGCACGATTCCCGTCAGCCCCGCTGTCTCCTTGAACTGCCGGGCCTGGATGAGTCCGTTTTGTCCGGTGGTGGCATCCAGCACCAGCAGGGTCTCCTTGGCGGCGCCGGGCAGCTCCCGGTCGATGATTTTCCGGAGCTTGGCCAGCTCCTTCATGAGGTTCGCCTTGTTGTGCAGGCGTCCGGCGGTATCCACCAGCACCACGTCGCTGCGGCGGGCCTTGGCGGCAGCCAGGGCGTCGAACAGCACGGCGCCGGGGTCCGCGCCCTCGTTCTGGCGGACGATGTCCACCCCGGCCCGGTCCGCCCAGATCTCCAGCTGGTCGGCGGCGGCAGCCCGGAAGGTATCGCCTGCGCACAGCAGCACCTTTTTACCCTGCTTTTTCAGCTGATGGGCCATTTTGCCGATGGACGTGGTCTTGCCCACGCCATTGACGCCGATGACCAGAATGACGCTGGGCTGGGTGGACAGGTCCAGGCGGCTGTCGCCCACCTCCAGCTTTTCCGCCAGGATATCCCGCAGAGCGCCCTTTACCTGGTCCGCCGTCAGCAGACGGTCGTCATAGGCCCGGCGGCGCAGCTTCTCCGTGGCATCCAGGGCCACGTCCATGCCCACATCCGCCAGGATCAGGGATTCCTCCAGCCGGTCGTAAAAATCGTCGTCCAGAGAGTCGAAGGACATGGGCGCAAACCATGCGTCCCGGAATTTTTTGAACAGTCCCATAGTCGTATCTCCTTACTTTATATTCAGCTCTTTTGCCATGTCGTTGAGGTTGATGGTGAGGATGCGGCTGACACCCCGCTCCTGCATGGTCACGCCGTACAGCACGTCGGCCTCCTCCATGGTGCCCCGCCGGTGGGTGATGACGATGAACTGGGTTTTTCCGGCGATGCGGCGCATATAGCGGGCGTAGCGCACCACGTTGGCCTCGTCCAGGGCGGCCTCGATCTCGTCCATCACGCAGAAGGGCGTGGGGTGGACCTTGAGAATGGCAAAGTACAGGGCGATGGCCACGAAGGCCTTTTCGCCGCCGGACAGCAGCGTAATGGTTTTCAGCTGCTTGCCCGGGGGCTGCACCTTGATCTCGATGCCGCAGTTGAGGATGTCTCTTTCGTCCTCCAGCTCCAGCCGGGCCTTGCCGCCGCCGAACAGCTCCAGAAACGTCTCCTGGAAGCTGTCGTTCAGGAGCTTGAACTGCCGCGCAAAGATCTCTGTCATCTGCCGGGTCAGCTGGTCGATAACGCCGGTAAGCTCCCCCTTGGCCTGCTCCACGTCTGCCCGCTGGTCGGACAGATAGGTGTAGCGCCCGTTGACCCGGTCATACTCCTCAATGGCCCCGATGTTGGGGGTGCCCAGGGCCTTGATGGCCCGATTCAGCTCGCCGATGCGGCGGGTGGCCTTGGGAACGCTCTCCAGCTCCACCCGCTGGGCCTGGGCCTCGGAATGGCTCAGCTCATACCGCTCCCACAGCTTGTCCAGGATGGTTTTCTCCTCCATGGCGGCGGCGCTGCGCTGCTGCTCCAGACGGGACAGCTCCCCCTGGGCGGCAAGAACGGCGTCGTTGCGGCTCTGGGTCTCCCGGTTCAGGGCGGTGCGCTGCTGCTCCAGGGTCAGCTTTTCCTGCTGGAGTCCCTGCAGCCGGGTGCGCAGCTCCTCCGCCTGACGGTGCAGGGCCTCTGCCCGGGCCCGGTGGTCCGTGATCTGGTCCTGAGACTGGGCCAGGTCCTCCATCAGCTGGCGGCGCAGGTCCTCCCGGCCGCGGCAGTCGCCGGCCAGGTCCTCCATCAGCTGCCGCAGGTCCTCCAGGCGGCTCTGGGCGCCCTGACGCTCGGCAGCCAGGGCGGCCTGCTGCTCTTTGCGGCGGGCGATCTCGTCGGAGATGCCGCCGGTTTTCGTCTGCAATTCGCTCTGTCCGGCCAGACGCTCCTGGGCCTGCTGCCGCAGCTGGGCGGCCCGGTCCTCCTGGCGCCGGATCTCCTGCTCCGCAGTCTGACGCCGGGCGGCGCAGTCCGCCGTCTGGCGGGTCAGCTGCTGATTTTCCGTATCCAATGCCCGCAGCGTCTCCTCTAGAGACTCCCGCAGACTATCGTAGTGCTGCTCCCGGGTCTCCAGTGCCAGAACCTGCTGCTGTGCGGCCCGGTGCTGATCCTGGGCCACGTCCAGCTCATACTGGGCCTTTTGCAGGTCCCGGCCTAGGTCCTCCGCCCGGCGGGCGGCCTCGGCCAGAGACGATTTCAGGCTCCCCAGCTGCTCCCGCAGCCCCGCCAGTTCACTGGCCCGGGACAGGACGCCCGCGCTGCGGCTGACGCTGCCGCCGGTCATGGAGCCGCCCCGGTTGATGACCTGGCCGTCCAGGGTGACGATGCGGAACCGGTTCTGATACCGCCGCGCCATATTCACGCCGCAGTCCAGATCCTCCACCACCACGGTGCGGCCCAGCAGATTCTGGAAAATGCCGTCGTACTGGGGATCATACGTCACCAGCTGGGACGCGATGCCCACAAAGCCGTACTCCTGGGAGAGCCTGGGCTCCCGGAGCATGTCGCCCCGGATGGCGCTCATGGGCAGGAAGGTGGCCCGGCCTGCGTCCCGGCGCTTTAAGAAGGAGATGGCCTCCTTGGCGTCGGTGTCCCGGTCCACCACAATGTTCTGCAAGGCCGCTCCCAAGGCGATCTCCAGGGCCACGGTGTATTGGGGCTGGGTGCTCACCAGGCTGGCCACAGGCCCCCGGATACCGGACAGAGTGCTCCGGTCCGCCGCCTGCATGACGGCCTTCACCGCCCGGGAAAAGCCCTCGTATTCCTTCTCCATCTCCGTCAGCAGACGGATGCGGTCCTCCATGGCGTTGGCCTGGCGGCGCAGCTGATCCGCCTGCTGGGCGGCCTCCTGGGCCCGGCGGCGTCTGCCCTCCATCTTCAGGCTGTGGCCCTGGATGATGTTGGCCGCAGCCTGTTGGTCCTCCCGGGCGGCATCCAGGGCGGCGTTATTCTCTGCCGCCTCCCGGCGGCACTGGTCCAGTTTCTCGTTGGCGGCGGCGCTGTCGGCGGCGATGGCCGTCTGCCGGGCCTGGGCCTGGGCGTCGGTGGCGTCCAGGGCGGCCAGCTCCGTGCGCCCCTGAGCGGCGGCGGCTACGGCCAGGGTCTCCTGGGCCCGCAGAGCCTCCGCCTCCTGCTGGGCGCTTCCGGCACTCTGGGCCAGCTGCCGGAGACTTTCCATCAGCGCTGACAGATCGCTGCCCAGGTCCTCTGTCTCCCGGTCGATCCGGGCCATGCGGTCCGTCAGGGCGTCGGCCTGCTCCTGGAGATTTCCGGCCCGCTGCTGGGTGTCTGCCAGCTCCCGGTCCAGCCGCTCCAGGGTCTGCCGGTCGTGGGACAGGCTGTTTTCCAGCACGGCGATGGCGGAGCTCTCCTGCTGGGCCTGGGCGTCGATACCGGACGCCTGTCCCCGCAGCTCCTCGGCCCGGACGTCGTTGGCCTGGATCTTTGCCAGACTTTCCTCCCCGGCGGCATATACCGCGTCCAGGGCATCCTGGGCCCGCTGGCGGTCCTCCTGGGCCGTGCGCAGGTCGGCCTCCAGCTTCAGCGCCCCGGCCCGCAGGGCCTGAAGATTCTCCAGCCACACGGAGATCTCCAGTACCCGCAGCTCGTCCCGCAGCACCAGATATTTCTTCGCTGTTTCCGCCTGCTGGCGCAGAGGCTCCACCTGCAGCTCCAGCTCGGCGATCTTATCATTGATGCGCACCAGATTCTCCTCCGTGCGCTGGAGCTTCCGCTCCGATTCTTCCTTGCGGTGGCGGTATTTGCTGATGCCCGCCGCCTCCTCGAACACCTCCCGGCGCTCGCCGCTTTTCACGGACAGGATCTCGTCGATCTTCCCCTGACCAATGATGGAATAGCCCTCCCGGCCCATGCCGGTGTCCATGAACAGCTCGTTGACGTCCTTGAGCCGCACGGACTGGCGGTTGATATAGTATTCCGACTCCCCGCTGCGGTAATACCGGCGGGTAACGGCCACCTCGCTCTCGTCCCGGGGGAAGATGTGGCCGATGTTGTCGATGACCAGCGTCACCTGGGCAAAGCCCATCTGATTGCGCTTTTCCGTGCCGCCGAAGATCACGTCCTCCATTTTGGCGCCCCGGAGCTGGCGGCTGTTCTGCTCGCCCATGACCCACAGGATGGCGTCGGAGATGTTGGACTTGCCGGACCCGTTGGGCCCCACGATGGCGGTAATGTCCGCGCCGAAATTCAGGACCGTTTTATCGGGAAAGCTCTTGAAGCCTTGAATTTCCAGCTGTTTTAAGTACACGTTTGTTTCACTCCTTCTGCATATCCCGGATGATGCGGTCGATCCGGCGGGCTGTATCGATGAAATCCTGCTCCGTGTAGCCCTTGGTGGTCATGGCCGCCGTTCCGATGCGGACGCCGGAGGTCTGCTGGGGGGACCGGGTATCGTTGGGGACGCAATTCTTGTTCAGGGTGATGTGATGGCGGTCCAGCTCCTCCTGAACGGCCTTGCCGGTCAGGCCCGTGTCCGTCAGGTCCAGCAGGAACAGGTGGTTGTCCGTTCCCCCGGTGACCACCTTATAGCCCATCTGGAGGAACGCATCGCACATGGCCTTGCAGTTGCGGACCACCGCGTGGATGTAGCGCTTGAAATCCTCGGTGCAGGCCTCCTCGGCGGTGACGGCCTTCCCGGCCACCACGTGCTGCAATGCGCCGCCCTGGATTCCGGGAAAAACGGCGCTGTCCACCTGCTTGGCAAGCTCCGGCCGGCAGAAGATCAGGCCGCCCCGTGTGCCCCGCAGGGTCTTGTGGGTGGTGGTGGTAATGATGTCCGCCAGGCCGAAGGGGGAGGGATGGTCCCCGGCCGCCACCAGCCCGGCAATGTGGGCCATATCCACCATGAAGTATGCGCCGACTTCCTGTGCAGCAGCTGCAAAGGCCCCGAAGTCGATGATGCGGCTATAAGCGGATGCGCCGGCCAGAATCAATTGCGGCCTGTACGCGGATGCTTTTCTTCGCATGTCGTCGTAGTCGATGAAGCCCCTGTCGTCCACACCGTAGAACACCATGTTGTACAGCTTGCCGCTGAAATTCACCGGGGAACCGTGGGTCAGGTGGCCGCCGTTGTTGAGGCTCATGGCCAGAATGGTGTCGCCGGGCTTCAGCACGCTCATATAGGCGGCCAGGTTGGCGGAGGAGCCGCTATGGGGCTGGACATTGACGTGATAGTCCGTCTGAAAGACGGCCTGCCACTGGTGGCAGCAGTATTCCTCCAGCTCATCCACATACTGGCAGCCGCCGTAGAACCGGCCCCGGTTGCCGGAGG